>CAZTLX010000023.1:0-28943 GCA_964614575.1 uncultured Phycisphaeraceae bacterium
CGGGCGGACAGGACTTGATTCTTCCTCCTTGACCGAGGAAGCAGCCATCAAAGGTGAGGAGAGACCATACCATAATGTAGTGGCTCTTGCTTATCCACGAAGTCCTCTCTTGGGCGATGTTACTAGTACGATTTGTTTGCCGTTTGGCTTCAGCTGCCTGATGGCGGGCATCATCGGGGGCGTGGGGCAGCGTGTCGAAGGGAGGTGTGCTTTGGGGTGAGAGGGGAGCCGCGAACCATGCCCGGGGGCAAGTTTGCTCGTTTACGCTTTTGCGCGCACGCCGATCACGATGCCCAAAGCGATCGCCAGGAGCAGGAGCGCTCCGCCGATCGCCAGGAAGGCATTGCCCAGGCCGATCACCTCGGCGAGCCGAATGATCGCGCCGACGGCCACGACGCCGACCCCCGCCAGCGCGAGCACCGCCGCCATGACGCAGTAGAGGCTGGTTTTGAGCAGCCGCAGGACCTGCTGTTTAGCCAGTTTGCCCTCGGCTTCGACCAACTCGGCGACGCGCACCACGAAGCGGCCCACCGAAAGGTTGAGCAGCATCGTCGTCCCCCGTAGCAGAATGTGATCCCATGCCGACTTGGGCATTAAGGCTCCTTCATCGGCGGCAGATCAGCGCACCTAGCAGTACCCCGACACCCGCGGCGACCGCCATCGCGGTCAGCGGCCGATGCGACACCGTTTCGCGCGCGGCATCGACGCCGTGGTTGATTTCTTCGGCGGCCTTGTCCGCCAGGTGGTTGCAAGCTTCGCGTCCGCCGTCGATCGCGGCGTTGGCGGTTCGTCCGAGGTCGCTGCGCAGCGTCATAAGGTCATCTTTCAGGGCATTGAGTTCTTGGCGCACATCGTTGTGGTTGGCGGTTGCCTGGTTGCTTCTGGACATAGCAATTTCCTTCTTTCAGGTCAGGGAAGACGGGTCGCACCCTTCGCGGTGGCCACGCGCCACCGGTGGTGGTGGCGGCTTAGTTGACCGCGTCATCGATGGCGTCGCCGGTCTCGTCGGCGGCATCTTCAGCGGCATCCTTCGTGTCGTCTGCCGTGTCTTCGATCGAGTCGCCGACGTCTTCGAAGGGGTTGTCTTCGCAGCCGGCGAGGCCGAGCCCGCAGCCCGCGGCAAACGCCGCGGCGGCGAAGGTGGTCATCCAGGAGCGGTTGATGAATTTCATAGTTTGTTTCCTTTCGGGGTATTACCGGTTGGCTTGGTCGGGCCAACCGACGCGCTGGGTTGGCGCGTCGGTTATGCCCGGTGATTTAAACGTAACTTGAACTTAATCAGCCCCGTCCTGGATCGCTTCGCCGGTCGCTTGGACATCCTTGCCGGCACCTTCCATCGTGTTGCAGCCGACCGAGAAGGCGACGGTGCCCAGGGCCAGGACCAGGAGGCAGATCAGGCGGGTAAAGAGTTGCTTTTGCATGGGTTCTCCGATGTGCGTCGTGGACGCGGGGGTTAAAAAACACAGGTGAGGAACAGATCAAAGTCGCTCAAGCCCTGGAGGGCTTGAGCGTCGGGGGCGTTGGATTACGGCACGTGTGTGCCGCGGCCGCCGCGGACAAAGTGGGTGATCACGGAGATCACCAGCAGGATCAGGAAGATGACGAACAGCACCTGCGCGATGGTGGCAGCGCCGCCGGCGATCCCGCCGAAGCCGAACACGGCCGCGATGATGGCCACGATAAAGAAGATGAGTGCCCAGTAAAGCATGATGTTTCCCTTTCATGAGGTACGCCAACGGGCGTACGTGGTTAATAGGCCGCAAGGTCATAGGTAATTCGGCGGCCGACAGGGCCGCGTTCGTTTGGGGGCCGATCGTCAGCGGCTCGCGGCCAGGACGTTGACGTGCTCGACCGCGATCTGGGTGAGGATCTTGTCGGCTTTTCCTTCCTCGTCGAGCGTCTGCTGCAGCAGGTCGGCCGCGGCATTGAGGTTCAGGCGGATGCAGAAGTTCCGCAGCGTGCCGTAGCCCGCCATCTCGTAGTGCTCGACGCGTTGTGCCGCGGCGATGAGGCCGGCGTCGCGGATCTGGTCGTCGGTATCGGCACCGATGACTGTTTCACCTTCTGCGATCAGCCCTTTCATTGCGTCGCACGTTTCGCGGGCGGGCTTCTCGCCCAGCATCTCGAACACCTTCTCCAGACGCTTGATGTGCGTCCGCGTCTCTTCAAGGTGTTCGCTGAAAGCGGACTTGAGCTTGGGAGAAGCGGCCGCCTGCCCCATCTTGGGCAGGGCATCGATGAGTCGCTGCTCCGCGTCGTAGAGGTCCTTGAGCTCCATCAGCACCAGGTCTTCGAACTTTTCGATGGTTTGGTTGAAAATACCCATGATCAATTCCTTTGCGTGCGTTGCTTCGTCCGGCCCCTGTGGCGGCACATGTGTCCGCGATGCACTACGGGGGAGGGCAGTTTTTCTTTGCCATCTAACCGTAGCGGGCATGAGGAGTGAATTCGATTCGATGATCTATGGTTTGCGGCGAGGGGCGATGCTGTATCAGTGGATCGGGGCAACTCTTAGCACGTGGATGAAATGGGGGCGGGCATATCGCCCGTCGGGTGAGATCGTGCATCGATTCCGTTTCGTCGTGGTGCGGCACGCGTGGTTGAGAATGACACCGTCGCGTGCGCGGCGGGATCGCTTAGTTGATTTGGAGGCGGTCGAGCAGTGCGCAAGTCTGCCGGGCCTGTCGGCGGATACGCTCGCGGTGTTTCTCGACGGTGTTGCCGTCGGCCAGGAGTCGGGTGAGGTGCAGGTCGATCGCCTCGCCCTCGTGGCCGGAGCCTTTGCGGTCGGCAGAAGGCGGTGGGGGGCGTCGGGTAGGGGGGTGGGGTTTATGCATCGGGGCCTGGCGTGGTGGGGCGGTGGGGAGAGGGCGTTGGGAGCGGCCCATGAGGTATCCAGCATCGCTTGCCGGGGCCTGAACGCCTATCGTCCGACTTCCGACACGGCGGTTCGGGCCATTTCTCAAACCAGGGCCGTGGCAATTCATCACGGGGCGTCACATCACCGATAACCCTTAGTGAGGCGTGGTGGATGCCCGCAGGCGGGGGTCGTGGCCCGGCGAGCACGGGGTAGGTATATTGCGTACTAACCCGCAGGGGATTTACCTAGCGGGAGGCAGGGGTCAGCCTGCGACCCACGGCCTGGCAAAGGATTGCGGCCATGAAAAAAGTAAACTGGTTCTGGCTGTTCTTTGTCGGCGGCGTGCTGCTGGCGGCCTGGGGACCTGCCCCGGCGTCTGCTGCGGATGAGTCGGGCGATGAGCGGAGGGTTGATCCGGCGGGGGCATCCGGGGCGGTTTACCTTGAAAAGGAATATCACGCGGGGTTGTTCGTCGCGCTGGTCGAGCGTGGGACGGCGGTTGAGGTCCGCGGGCCGGCCCGGTGGGCGCAGTACACGCATTCGCGTTTTACCGAGGCCTTCGCCGACGCGGGCTGGCAACTCCACGAGCCGCTGCAGGTGCTGGAGGTGGTGGTCCTCGCCGACGCCGATCGCATGCACCGCTACGCCCGTCAGGAGGATGGCCTGCCCCGCATGCCGTGGGTCGGCTATTACTCGGTCGGCACCAACCGGATCGCGTTGCGTGAGGTGCGGGGCTCGGCGGAATCAGCCGGACGCGCGTGGGCGATGATGACAACGCCATCCACCGCAACAGACATCATGAACACTGACCAGCCGGGCGCTGCCTTGGCCGACGAGATTGACACCGACGCCGACGACGCTCCCGCGATCGACAACCGTTATGCGTTCGTGACGCACGAGGCGGCGCACCAGCTCGCGTTCAACCTTGGTCTTCAGCGGCGTGGTGTGATGTACCCGCTGTGGCTTTCGGAAGGCCTGGCGTGCTCCTTCGAGTGGCAGGGACCGGCCGCGGGCTTTGGCCCCGCGCAGGACAACCCACAGCGGCGCGAAGCGCTGGTGGCGGCGGTGCGTTCCGGCCACATCGCCCCGCTGACGGAACTGATTAGTCGGGTGCGCGTTCCGCAAGATCGGCCGGGTGCCACGGCCGCGTTCTACGCCCAGGCGTGGGGCCTGTTTACCCACCTGTATCAGACCCGGCCTGAGGCGATGCAGCATTACTTCCATAGCCTGCGACGCTCCGACCTTCCGGTGCTGACCGACGACGAGGCCATCGCATTGTTTGAGGCGAGCTTCGGCGAGGTAGCGCAGGTTGAAGCGGTGTGGGAAGCGCACCTTGCGTCGCTGCGTGCGCCGGCGCGACGGGTGGTTCATCCGACGCTCGCCCTGGCCCCCGAAGCGCAAGAATAGGGCGCCCGAGCGGTTAGCTCAGACGCCCTGAAGCGGCCCCGTTTTGTTCCCCAGTCCCTCGTCCCCCCCTTACGGGAGCCGCGGTTGCCCGGGGGCGATAGCGTGGATATCGCCCGGCCGGTCGGTTACTGATTCCGGGCCGGGTCGGCTTCGGTGCCGACGTCAGCGCCGCGACCGCCCTCGGGGTTGACATCCCGATCCTGCTGGCCGGGGGCACGGTTGCCGCTCTGCGGGCGATCCTGCGGCTGACGGGTCTGGTCGCTCTTGTCCCAGCTCGCCTTGCCGCTCTTGTCACGCAGTTGCACGGTCTTGCCGTCCACGGTCAGGCTCTCCACCATGATGTAATCCTTGCCCTGCGGCTGGAAGCCCTTGCCCGTGACTTTGGCACCTTCCTTAAGGTTCACCTGCTGGCGAGTCATCTGGTCCTGGGGGCCCAGGTGCAGATCGTGGGTCTTGCCATCGGTGGATTCGATCGTGAGCTTCATGCCCTCGGCGGACTTGTTGTCTGGCTTGAACGTGTCGACGCTCTGGATCGTGCCGGAGAACGGCTTGCTCTGCTTGGCGTCATAGGCCTTGTTGTAGTCGCTGTCCTGACGCCAGCCGTCGGTGCGTGCAGACTGCAGTTGTGCATCGCTGCCGTCGGTGTAGCCGAGCACCGCCATATCGGCGTCCTGACCGAACGTCTGGTGTACGTTACGGGCCCAGGTGCGATCCGACATCTGCGGCTGTTGATCTTCGTTGTAGGCGACGGTCTGGATCTTCCGCTTGTCCGCATCGAGCGTGATCTGCAACGAGTCGTCGTCATCCTGTGCGGTCTGCGCGTTGAGGGCGCTCCAAGGCACGGCCACGCGGTTCTTCTCGCCATCGAGGAAGTCGCCGTCGAGGCTGAGCACGGCGTAAGCGACACGCCCGTCACGCTCGGTCACGAGCAATTCGTTGATCTCACCGATGTTCTCATCGGCGTTGTTGTCGACTTCGCGTCCGATCAGCGTGCTGCACCGCAGCAGGTCGCCGCTCTGGCCACGCTGGGCCATGGCGTCACGGCCTTGGCCTTGGCCTTGCTGGTCGGCCCGGTCCGCCTGAGCCCGGTCCGGCTGTGTTCTGGCCTGCTGCGCTCTGTCCTGCGGTGTCAACTGACCATCGCGCTGGTTCATGTCCTTCTGGCCCCAACGCTCGTGGGTATCCTTAGACCATTGTGGGTCGGCCATCTGCGGCCAGTTGTCCTTATCGAAGCCATCCTTCGCTTCCAGTTTCTGGTTGCTGATGGGGGCGTATATGCGCGGGCCTTCGTCTTCGGTGGTCGCGGCGAAGTCAAAGGCGCTCCAGGGCACGGCAAAAAGCTTGTCGCCGAAGCCGAGGAAGCCTCCGAACGACAGCACGCCGTACTTGATCTCGCCGCTGCGGCTGTCGATCACGATTTCGTTGAGTGTGCCGACCTGCTCTTCGCGATCGGTCCGGTCGTACACCGCCGAGCCGATGAGCTTCTCCGCGTCGTGCAGGCGGGTCATCTGCTGCTGGCCGGACGCTCGTAGTTGCCGCTGCCGATCCGACTGCGCCTGGTTCTCGGCGCCGGGTTGCTGGTTGGCCTTGGCCTTGTCGTCGATCTGGCGTTGATACGCCTGGCGTTTCTCAACCGGGTCGGCGTCCGCGGCCAGCACGGCGGGGGCACCGATCAGCGACAGCGTACACACGGTCGCCGCGATGCCGCGATACGCGCGGCGGTGACGAAGAAACATCTTCTTTGCTGACATTGGTTGGTTTAGTCCTGACATCATGTCAAGTCTCCTTTGGGGTTTCCAGTGTTCCAAAATTGCTTACGTTGCTCGTGCGGCTGGAAGAAATCGCACGATCATTGGTGGCACGTTGCCACTCACGCTTCTCACTCTATGGACTGAGACGCCTGACGAAACCGGAGACTCCCAGCGAGCGGGGGTAGATATTTCCCGTGCCGGGCGATGGTGGTGTCCCCGATCGGGTGCCTCGGCCGGCCTGCGAGGACATGCCGTCCGGCGGGAGCAAGTGCGCGCGGCCGCCGCCCGCTTCGATCGCGATTTCATGCAGCGGGTGATAGATGTTGACGTAGTAATCATGCCAACGGCGGCTGTTTCGGACGGGCCGTGGCGTCAGCGAGCCGCGGGCGACGATCTGCCGCCACGCCGGCTCATGCGCGACCGAGGCATCGGCGATCACTTTCACGCACGCCGCGCGGTGCAGCCCGCGGTGGGCCGCGTCTACCAGCATCCGGCGGGCCGCCGCCTCCTGGCCGTGCCCCGGCTCAACCCACAGCCCCAGCACCGCGCCCACATGGTCGGGCAGGCAGATCAGGCAGACCCGTCCGATCCGCCGATCCCCATCAAACACCGACCAGTAACGGACCGGGTCCAGCGAGTCGGTAAAGCCCGTGGTGCTGATGCGCAGCGTTGGCCTGATCGGGGCGGTGGGATCAGCGGCCACCGGGTCTGGGCCGGCGGTGTGATCGTGCGCTGTCAGGCATCGCGGCGTGGTGTCATCGGGGTCCAGGCTGATGACGGTTATTCGTTTCGCCATGTCCAGAATCCCGTATTGCTTGTTAGAGAAAGTGGTGAACGGATCCCCGGCGATGGGTCACGGCAAGCCGCCGCCCATCCGAAGCCGTAGTATCGCTCGACTTGGGGCTGTGCGACATCGTCATAAACCGTGTCCGGGCAGAGGAGATTTTCTTAGCCCGACCCCGATGCGCCGGTTGTTACGCGCGTCCAATGGGCTTGGCAACTACTTTCCGGTTCGATGAGCTTTTCTGGTTTCATGAGCAGAAAAGAGAAGCCTCCGCGCGAGAGCCGGCCCGATGCTTGGGCGCAGGTCGACGCGGAGCCCATCGATCTCGGCCAGATTCCGCCCCCGATGAGTGTGGTGGGTAACAGTGCCTCGGCGGGAAGCCCCGCATCGCTCAAGAAGTTGTTTACCAGCGTGCCCGTGAAGTCGGTTTTTCGTTTTGTCGTCGTAGCGGGTCTCTACGCGGCTCTTGAGAGCCACCTCGCGCCACGGCTGCAGAGCCAGGGCCGTTTCCCCGTGCAACAGGCCACCGGCGACACACCGCTAGCGCCCAACCACGCCTGAATCATTGAGCCCGGGGCCAACATCGAGGTGATCGACACGCACCTGCGCCTGTCGGACCTACCTCCAAGCGGCCGGTGCTGCGGCTAAGCTCGGCTCACCTGCAATGTTTCCCGGTGTACCGGGAGTGTGGAAAATCTCGGCCGTATCGGACATGCGGGCCGTGATCCGCGACCCGGCGTACGGGGTTAATGTGCGATGTGCGATGTGCGATGTGCGATGTGCGATGTGCAATGTGCGATGTGCGATTCTCGGATTCATAGCTCGCGTCTGTCTCCTGACTCCTGTCTCCTGACTCCTGTCTCCTGATTCCCGCCGCCTGACACCTGCTCCCTGATACCCACCCCTGCACGCGCTTGGTGTTCTCGGCACGCGCCCCTGATTTTCGAGGACGAGGTTAGGGCCAAGTGTGATTACGGCGGTTGGGGTTGTTTTGCCATGCGGACCAGAGGATGAGGGTGAAAGGTGCCCACCAGATCAGGTCGTTGGTGAGGATCGTCCAGCCCAGGGTGCCCGGCACTTCGCCGCGGGTGTAGCCGACGGCAAAGCCGGCGGGGCCGAGCACTTTGCCCAGCAACCCGACCAGGGTGATCGGCCAATGCCGCAGCGGATCGCGAGAGGCGACCGCATACCCGATGCCGTACACGCCGACGATCATCCCGATGCAGGCCCACAGGTTCCGCTGCCCCGGATCGCCGCCGTCCATGCCCAGCAGGTCGAGCGTCGGCCCCGGCAGCAGGCCGACGACGGTGCCCCAGAGGATGTTGTACGCGGCCGCGAGCAGCAGGGCCGCGGACATCCAGCGCGGGGCGTGGGGCGAGCCATCATGGGCGGTTACGGCGTGTGTGGTCATCCGGTGACCTGATCCAGCGCGGCCAGCGCGCGGTCGCGGGCTTCTTTGTGGTCGATGAGGGGGGCGGGGTAGTTGGACTGATCGAGTAGGGGAGAAGAAGCTTCCCACGGGGCGTGCAGGTCTTTTGCCTCCACGTCCCGCAGCTCATCCACGAAATGGTGGATGTAGCCGCCATCAGTGTCGAACTTCTTGCTCTGGAGGATCGGGTTGAATACGCGGAAGTAGGGGGCGGCGTCCGCGCCGCAGCCGCCGGCCCACTGCCAGCCAAGGGTGTTGTTGGCCAGGTCCGCATCGACCAGCGTGTCCCAGAACCACGCGGCCCCGTCTTGCCAGGAGATCAACAGGTCCTTGACCAGGAACGAAGCGACGACCATGCGGACACGGTTGTGCATCCAGCCGAGCTGCCAGAGCTGGCGCATGCCGGCGTCGATCAGCGGGTAGCCGGTACGGCCGCGCTGCCAGGCTTTGAGTTGGTCGGCATCCTCGCGCCAAGGAAAGTGCGCGTACTTCTCCTGCAGCGGGCTTTGCGGGGTGTGGGGGAAGTGGTAGAGGACGTGGTAGCAGAACTCGCGCCAACCGATCTCACGCAGGTAAGCCCAGCACTGCTTTTCCTCGGCATGGGAGAGGTTGCGTCGGCCGTCGTTCATGAAGCGTCGCACGGCGTGCCAGATTTGCCGCGGGGATACTTCGCCGTGGCAAAGGTATGGCGACAGCCGTGAGGTGCCGTCTTTCGAGGGGATATCGCGGTCTTCTTTGTAGGCGCGGATTGCATCGTCGAGGAAGGCGTCGAGGCGGTGCTGCGCGCCGGCCTCGCCGGGCGTCCAGAACGCGGCCATGTCTTCGTACCACTTGATCTTCGGCATCAGGCCCAGCGCCTCGAGCGCCTCGCTTTCGGGCCAGGCTTGCGCGGATGGTTCGGCGCCTTGCCACTGCGCGTCGGTGGGCGTATCGAGCGGCGCATCCGGCTCGGGCATCGCGGTGCAGGTCTTCCAGAAGGGCGTGAAGACCTTATACGGATCGCCCTGCTTGGTCGCGACTTCCCAGGGCTCGTAGAGCAGGTGGCTGTTGAAGCTGCGGGCGTCGAGGCCGGCGTCTTTGAGGTCTTGTTTGACTTTTTTGTCACGCGAAACTACGGCCGGCTCGTAGCGGCGGTTCCAAAAGACGGCGTCCGCGCCGGTGTGCTCGATGACTTGCCGCAGCGTGTCGAGCGAGGGGCCTTGGCGGAAGATGAGTCGGCTGCCGGCGTCTTCGAGGGATTGCTGCAACGCCTGGAGCGACTGGTGCAGCCACCACCGCCGCGCGCCGCCGGGGGCCCAGGGTGCTTCTTCATCCGGTGCCCAGATGAAGACGGGGATGACCGGATGCCCGCGTTCGATCGCCGCAGTCAGCGCGGGGTTGTCGGCCAGGCGCAGGTCGCTGCGGAACCAGACGATCGTTGGGGGTGTTTCGCTCATGCCGCGTGATCGTGCGGCTTGTCGAGCAGGTCGCGCAAAGCCGCCTCCATCGTGGGGAACTGGAAGTCAAACCCCACCGATTCGAGCTTGCGCGGCAGCACGCGTGCGCTGGCCAGGAGCAGTTCATCCGCCAACTCACCGAAGGCCAGCCGCGCGCCGAAGGCGGGCACGGGGATGAGGGTCGGCCGGCTCAGCAGCGTGCCCAGGATCAGGGTCATGGCGCGGTTGCGCAGCGGGTTTGGCGCGACGGCGTTGACCGGTCCGGCGAGCTTTTCCTCATGGAGGCAGGCGATCAGCAGGCTGATCAGGTCCTCGAGGTGAATCCACGAGACCCATTGCTCGCCTGAGCCGAGCACCCCGCCGAGGCCGAGCCGGAAGGGGGGCAGCATGGTGGCCAGCGCGCCGCCCTCGCGGGCGAGCACCATGCCGATGCGGGGGTGGACGACGCGCACGCCGGCGTCGCGCGCCGGGTCGGCCGCGGCTTCCCAGGCAAGGCACACGTCGCGGAGAAACCCCTCGCCCGCCTTGCCGGGCCCGGCGTCTTCGGTCAGTTCCGTGTCGCCGCGGTCGCCGTAGTACCCGGTGGCCGAGGCGCAGACCAGCACGCCGGGGCGGTCGACCGGGTCGAGGCAAGCGATCGCGCGGGAGAAGAGGGCGGTGCTGTTGATACGGCTGTCGCGGATGCGCTGGCGTTTGCCGTCGGTCCAGCGGCCGACGATCGATTCGCCGGCGAGGTGGACGACGGCCTCGACGCCCGCGAGCGCCGCGGTGTCAATCGAGCCGTCGGCCTGATCCCAATGGATCGCGACGGCGGGGTCGTCGGGCCGGCGGCGGACGATGGGCTTGACGCGGTAGCCCGAGGCCTCAAGCCGACGCACCAGGGCCGAGCCCACCAGCCCGGTGCTGCCGGAGACCGCGACGGTCGCGGTGGGCGTGCTTTGGGCGGTATCGCTCATGCGGCAAGTGTAGGCGGGTTGCGGTGATCGGACAGGTGTGTTGGGTTTGTGGAACTTGCCGGGGAGCGGATCGAATTGTTTTTTGCGTGGAGGGGCTCCCATAACGGGTGCGGCAGGGGCGATGGCCGGGGGACGTGGGCGGCGTTATCGGCCCGGAGCGGCTGCGTTAAGCATTGATTCAAGAAAGGTTTGTGGAGTCGGAGGTTTTATTCGGACCTGCGGATGGCCGAGCGTCAACTCGATGCAGCTTTGGAGGCGTGGCTTCCGATGAACCTCGTGTCGCCGCGGCATCCGCCCGGCCACACGCACCCCGGACGACCCCGGCGGTGCCGAGGAAGACGCCCCGGCAAGGAACGCCGCATCCACCACCCGCCGCACCGCGGCACCCAGCCTGGAGAGACCCCGATGGCGACCCGACGCAACGCGCTGCTTGAACGATTTTTTACCGCAGTGATCTCCGGCAACCGCCCCGAGGCCCGGGCGCTGGTTGATGAAGTGCTCGAAGCCGATTGCTCGGCCGAGCAGATCCTCGCCAACCTCTACTGGCCGACGCTGCAGCAGGTCTCGAACCTGCACCGCAACGACCAGCTCTCGGAGCTGTCCTACCACTACGCGACGCGGCTGCTGCGCATGCTGGTCGATCAGATGCAGCCCCGCCTGCAGACCCGCGCGGCCAACGGTCAACGCGTGCTGCTGACCTGCGGCGAGGAAGAGTCCGAAGAGATGGCGGCGCAGATGGCGGCCGACCTGCTCGAAGCCGCGGGCTACACCGTCTTGTTCGCCGGCGGCGGGATCGCCAACGATGAGCTGGTGGCGCAGCTTGGTGAGGTGCAGGCCGACAAGCTGGTCATCTTTGGTGCGCTGCCCGCGACCGTGCCGCAGACGCGGCTGCTGATTGATCGGCTGCACGAGATCGGCGTGGCACCGAAGGTGCAGGTCATCGTGGGCGGCGGCGTGTTCAACCGGGCCGAAGGCCTGGCCGAGGAAATCGGTGCCGACCTGTGGGCCGCCGAGCCCAGCGAACTGGTCGAGGTGATCGAGACGCAGAGCGACCGCCGCATGACCGCCGACCAGCGCACCGTCGGCCGCAAGCGTCGGCCCGGCGAGAAGCGCGAAGCGGCGTAAACTGATCCGCCCCCTCCTGCCCCCGGCTTGATGACCGCGGCACATCTCCGTGCCGCGGTTTTTTCATCTCCAAATCTCAAGACCCAAGCCCGCCGCTGCGCAGCGCAGCGGAGTTGCGGCGGGGTATCCCACTTAAATCCCTTGGATAAATGAAGAAAGCAAATACCCCCAAACTATCATAAGCCCATGCCCACGCCCCCCACCGCGTCGAATCTCCCAGCGAATCCCGGCGAATCACGCACGATGCGCGCCGCGCGGCTGCACGGCCCGCGCGACCTTCGCCTCGATAACGTGCCCCGCCCCGGCGAACCGGGCGCGGCGCAGGTGCGCCTGCGCGTCACGGCCGTGGGCGTCTGCGGCTCCGACCTGCACATGTATCAGGATGCGCGCATCGGTGACACGGTCATCGAGCAGCCGCTCACGCTCGGCCACGAGTTCGCCGGGGTGATCGAAGCGCTCGGCGAAGATGCGCGCTACGGCGAGGGCAAGCCGTTGCGCAGCGGGCAGCGTGTGGCGGTGGACCCGGCCCAGCCGTGCGGTCGCTGTGAGCTGTGTCACGCGGGCCACCCGAACCTGTGCCCGGATCACCTCTTTACCGGCGTCGCGCCGACGCCGGGCGCGCTGTGCGAGCAGATGATCGTCCCGGCCTCGACATGCTTCGCGCTGCCGCAGGCGATCGACGATGAGCAGGCCGCGCTGCTCGAGCCGCTGGGCGTGGCGTTGCACGCGATCGACCTGGCGCATCTGAAGGTGGGGCACGATGTGGCGGTGATCGGCGCGGGGCCGATCGGCTTGCTGTGTGCGCGGGTGGCGAAGCTGTCGGGCGCGGCGCGGGTGTTGGTGGCGGACCGATTGCCGTGGCGCTTGGCGCTGGCCGAGCAGTGGGGGGGTGAAGCGGTGGAGGTGACGGCGGGCGGCGCGTCCGCGGCCGAGGTGATCCGGCAGCGCACGGGCGGCCGCGGCGTGGATGTCGCGCTGGAGGCGGCGTGGTCGGATGAGGCGTCGGTGCGCGACGCGGTTGATGCGCTGCGGCCGGGCGGGCGGTTGGTGATCGTGGGCATCTCCGATGACGATCGGCTGACCTTCCAGCACTCGGCCGTGCGCCGCAAGGGCCTGACGATCGCGCTGTGCCGACGAATGAAACACACCTACCCGCGCGCGATCCGCTTGGCGTTGTCGGGCCAGGTCGCTCTGTCGGCAATGATCAGCCACCGTTACGCCTTGGAGGAATCGGCCGCGGCGATGGAGGCGGCGCTGGGCTATCAGGACGGCGTGGTCAAGGTCATGGTGAGCGTGGCATGAGTTGGAAGATTTTGCATCCACCAGCGCATTTTTCACGCGAATCGGTACCTGATAGCCAAATATAAACCTAGATTGAAATCGATAAGTCATTGATATACAATAAATAATACCCATAAGCGGAGTGAAATGAAATATTTTGAAAGATGTTGCTTCATCGTGATCGGTTTGGTATCCTTGTTCGCATGATCGCATCGGCGTCTCTTTCCCGCGACCAGGTCGAGCGGATTGTCCGGCAGGTGTTGCGTGACCGCCTCGAAGGCGCGATGCCGCAGTACACCTACCCCGCATCCCACAACGGCGGCCCCCACCCGCTGGTGGTCAATGTCTCGGCTCGTCATGTCCACGTCACGCAGGCGCACCTCGAACAACTCTTCGGGCCCGGCAGCAAACTCACCAAGCTCAAGGACCTCTATCAGGACGGCGAATTCGCTTCCGAGCAGCAGGTCAACATCTTCGGCCCGCGCAACCGCATGATCCCCAACGTGCGCATCCTCGGGCCTTGCCGTAATTATTCGCAGGTCGAACTGTCCTACACCGACGCGATCTTCCTGGGCATGGAAATCCCGATCGGCGTCTCGGGCAAACACGAGGGCACGCCCGGCTGCGTCATCGTCGGGCCGCACGGCGCGGTCAACCTCGACCGTGGCCTGCTCCGGGCGCAGCGACATGTCCACATGGGACCGGCCGACCTCGCTCACTTCGGCGTCAAGGACGGCGACCTGATGAAGCTCAAGATCGATGGACCCTGCGGCCTGACCTTCGACAACGTGCTCGTCCGCGAGCACCCCAAGGTCAAGCTCGAAGTCCACATCGACACCGATGAAGGCAACGCGTGTCACCTCCCCTCGGCGACCCGCATGGAACTTGTGAAATAAACCCCAAGCCCGCCACTGCGTAGCGGCGTAGCCGCGAAGTTGTGGCGGGGTATGACAGGAGCACTCAAGATGGCACAACCCGCATTAGGCATGATCGAGACCAAGGGCATCGTCCCGCTGATGGAAGCGGCCGACGCCATGCTCAAGGCCGCGAACGTCGAAATGGTCGGCTGGGACAAGGTCGGCTCAGGGCTGGTCACGGCCTTCGTGACCGGCGACGTCGCCGCGGTCAAGGCCGCCGTCGATGCCGGTGCCGCCGCCGCCGGGAAGATCGGCGAGGTCTTCGGCGTCCACGTCATCCCGCGCCCGCACGACGAACTCACCGGCGTCCTCCCCAAGAAAAAATCCGCCAAGTAATCCCCCCAGTTTAGCGGGCAGCACGAAGTGCCCCTGTTTTCAAAGCGGACGGCAACCGCCCCCCAATTGCCAGGAGCAAAACAATGGCCGCACTCGGCATGATCGAAACCCGTGGACGCGTCGGTATCGTCGAAGCAACCGACGCGATGTGCAAGGCCGCCGACGTCGAGGTCGTCAAGACCATCGCGATCGGCGGGGCGTATGTGAGCGTCGTCGTCAAAGGCGATGTCGGCTCGGTCAAGGCCGCCGTGGACGCCGGCGCCGCCGCCGCCGGACGCGTCGGTGAACTGGTCGCCGCCCACGTCATCCCCCGCCCCCACGACTCCCTGCTCAACAACTTCTAAGCCCGACAGGAAGCTCCGCCCCAAGCCCGCCGATGCGCAGCGCAGCGGTGTTTCGGCGGGTTAAACCCCATGATCGTCCTCATCGCCAACCTCGGCTCCACCAGCTTTAAGTACAAGCTCTTCGACATGCCGTCGGAGAAGGTGCTTGCGGTCGGTGCGTGCGACCGCATCGGCCTGGGCGACAGCGCGTGGGACGTAACTGCCAATGCGCAGTCGCATAACGGCACCGCCGACCTGCCCGACCACGCCGCCGCGGTGGATTTGCACCTGCACAAGCTCGTGGAACTGGGCGCGATCGCCTCGATCGATGCGGTCGAAGCGATCGGGTTCAAGGCCGTCCATGGCGGGCCGATCAGCGGGGCGGTGCGCGTCACCGATGACGTGTTGCAAACCATGCAACGCTTCGTGCCGTTGGCCCCCGCTCACAACCCACCTTACATCGAGGCGATGAAAAGTTTCCGGGAGAAACTTCCGGGGGTCGAACAGGTCGCAGCGTTCGAGACCGCCTTCCACCAGACGATCCCGCTCGCCCGGCAGGTGTATGCGATCCCGCACGAGTGGATCGAACAGCACGGCATCCGTCGCTACGGCTTCCATGGCGCCTCGCACCGCTATATCAGCGAACGCCTCGCCACGCTCGTCGGCCCTACGCACAACAGCGTCAGCCTCCACCTCGGCGGCTCCTGCTCCATCTGCGCGATCGACTCGGGCGACTCGGTCGCCAACAGCTTCGGTACCAGCGCGCAGACCGGCGTGTTTCACAACAACCGCGTCGGCGATTTCGATGCTTTCGCCGTCCCCGCCCTCGAAGCCGCAGGCCTCGATCGTGATGAGATTTACCGGCGTCTGGGCAAGGAATCTGGCTTGCTTGGGCTCAGCGGCGTCAGCAGCGACCTGCGCGAAGTCGAAGCGGCGGCGGCGCGTGGCGATGACCGCGCGAAGCTCGCCATCGACGCGTTTGTCGAGTCCTGCCGGCATTACCTCGGGGCGTATCTCGCGGTGCTCAACGGTGCCGACGCCCTCGCCTTCACCGGCGGGATCGGCCAGCACGGCCACGCCATCCGCGAAGCGATCTGCGACAACCTCGACTTCGCCGGCATCATGCTCGATCCGCTCAAGAACGAGTCGGCCGACGGCCGCAAAGAGTCGCGCATCGACCACGCCGACTCGAAGACGCGCATCTACATCATCCCGACCAACGAAGAACTCATCGTCGCAAGACAGACCGTCGACGTATTGGCCAAACAGGCCGCATAGATGGAATGACCACGTTTAGCGGGTGGCACGAAGTGCCCCTCTTTCTTAAGGAACCGTCACATGGCACAACAAGCAATCGGACTGATTGAAACCAAGGGCCTGATCCCCGCGATCGAGGCGGCGGATGCCGCGCTCAAAGCCGCGAACGTCAAGTTCGTGCGGCAGGACAAGGTGGGCAGCGGTCTCGCGGCGATCACGATCGAGGGCGACGTCGCCGCGGTCAAGGCCGCGGTCGATGCCGGCGCCGAAGCCGCCCGCCGCGTCGGCGAGGTGCTCAGCGTCCACGTCATCGCGCGTCCGCACGAGGATGTGGCGAAGGTATAGCTTTGCGCGATAAGCCGTGAGCAGTGTGCCAACAAAGCGCAAATCTCATCGCTCAATGCTCAAAGCTTGGAGACACCCATGTTCCTCGCCCGAGTCCAGGGCCACATCGTGGCCACCGCGAAAGACCCCGGCATCAACGGCATGAAGCTGTTGATGGTCGAGCCGCTGAAGGTGCGCTACGACGACCCCGAAGCCGCGGCCAACACCGGCGGCTCGGCCGGGGGCGGCGGGGCCTTCGAGGCAACCGGCCGGGCCATCGTCGCGCTCGACACCATCGGCGCGGGCGAGGGGCAACTGGTGCTGATCGTTCAAGGCTCCTCCGCCCGCATGGCCGAGGGCTGCGGCAAGTGCCCGACCGACGCGGTGGTGGTCGGCATCGTCGAGCAGGCCCACGTCATGGGTCGCAGCATCACCGAATTAACCAGCAGTAAAAAGGCTGAACCCATCAAATGAGTCAAGCCACCCTTGATGCCGACCTGATCCAGAGCGTGGTCCAGCAGGTGCTTGGCCAGCTCAACGGCCAAACGACCAGCGCCGCGCCTGACGCGTCGCGACCTGCCGTCGGGGGCGGTCCCGGTCTGTTCGGCGATGTCGATGCCGCGGTCGAGGCCGCGTCTCGCGCCCAGCAGCAGTTAGTGGATGCGGGGGTTTCGGTCCGCGACGGCATCTGCAAGCTGATCAAACAGATCGCCTTGGACAACGCGACGTCGTGGGGTCGTTTTGAGTTGGAGGAAACCAAGGTCGGCCGGCTCGATCACAAGATCGCCAAACTCGAGCTGCTGCAGACTGTGCCGGGCGTGGATTTTCTCACGACCCCCGCCCACTCCGGTGACGATGGCATCGCGCTCGACGAAGCCGCGCCGTGGGGCGTCATCGGCGTCATCACACCGGTGACCCACTCGATCCCCACCATGAGCGCCAACGCGATCAACATGATCGCCGCGGGCAACGCGATGGTCGTCAACGCCCACCCCTCGGGGGCCAAATCGGCGGCGCTGGCGGCTAAAACCTACAACGCCGCGATCAAACAGCAGTTCGGTATCGACCCATTGATCTGCGTGATCGACCCGCCGACCCTCCGCTCCGCCGAGCAGATCTTCAGCCACGAGCGCATCCCGCTGCTGGTCGCGACCGGCGGCCCGGCGGTGGCCCGCGCCGCGATGAAGCAGACCAAGCGCGCGATCGTCGCCGGCCCGGGCAACCCGCCCGTCGTCGTCGATGAAACCGCCGACCTCGACAACGCCGCCCGGTCGATCATCACCGGCGCCGCCTTCGACAATAATCTGCTTTGCATCGGCGAGAAGGAAGTCTTTGTCGTCGCCTCAGTATTCGACAAGATGATGTTCGCGATGCGCAAGGCCGGGGCCGTGGAACTCTCCGCCTCCGCCGTCGCCAAGCTCACGGAGAAAGCGTTCGTCTGGCAGAAAGATCACTTTGCGGTCAGCAAGGACCTGGTGGGCAAGGACCCCGGTGTCCTCGGTGCCGCGGCCGGGCTCAACATCGCCGCCGGCGTGCAACTGCTGTTTGGTGAAACCACAGAGGACAACCCGTTTGTCCCCGAAGAGCAGATGATGCCGTTTGTGCCGTTTGTCAGGGTCGCTGATTTTGATGAAGCGCTGCGGCTGGCGCTCAAACACGAGCACGGCTTCGGGCACACCGCGATCATCCACTCCAACAACCTCGCCAACATCACCCGCATGGGACGGGCGATGAATACCACGATCTTCGTCGCCAATGGGCCCTGCACCGCAGGACTGGGCGTGGGCGGCGAGGGCTACCCCAGTTACTCGATCGCGACGCCGACGGGCGAAGGGATCACCAACCCGCTGACCTTCACCCGCTTCCGCCGTTTCGGCGTCAGCGGCGCGCTGCGGATCGTGTGAAGCCATTAGCAGTTAGCTGTCAACAGTTAGCTGCAACGTTGACCATACCCAGTGAAACGATCGCTAACCGCTAACCGCTAACCGCTAACCGCTAACCGCTCTATGCAACTCGCCGTCGTCCGAGGCCGAGCCACGTCCACCGTCAAGCACGCTTCGCTTGCCGGCTGGCGTCTGTTGGTGTGCCAGATGCTTGACGCCGCGGGTGCGATGAACGGTGACCCGGTGCTGGTGCTTGATCGGCTCGGTGCCGGGTCGGGTGACCGGGTCATCATCACCAGCGACGGGCTGGGCCTGCGGCAACTGCTGGGCCACGACAACAGCCCCGCCCGCTGGTGGACGATCGGGATCGCCGACGAATAGACACGCGCTTAAACCATGGCCGAAATCGATCCACAACTCGTCGCCCAGATCACCAAGGCGGTGATCGATGCGCTGCAGAACGGCGGGGGGGATGCTGCGCCCAAGTCGAGCGTGGCACCGATCAAGCCGCCGATCGGCGTCTGCACCGGCGACTACAGCCAGTTCACCGATCGCCCCGATCTCTCCCCCCCTTACACGAGCCCCAAGCAGAAAGCTGAGCCCCCGCAAGGGGTCGAAGCGTCGAATCATGCGGCCCCCGCGGCCCCCGCGCTGACCGGTATCATCACCGCTCAGCAGTTGCTCGAGGCCATCACCGCCGCGCCTGATGGTGTCGCGACGCTTGCGCCCGATGCCCGCCTCACGCCGCTGGCCAACGACCATGTGCGCGAAAACCCGGACTGCATCCGCCGCGTCGAGGCTAAAGCAGATGCGTCGGGCAACGTGACGATAAACGTTGCGCCGTGGGTCTGGTGGGCGGAGGGGCACTGCCCGGCCGTCGCCTCGACGATGACACAACTCTCCGGCACAGCCGTGCCCTCCGGAGCCCCACGCTCGGAGGCCGGCCTCGCGCAGTTGATTCGCGACCTCTCCCGTTCCGTGCGCAACAGGTCCGCCCGCGGCGGGTTGATCTTCGCTCGCTCCGCCGCCCGCGCGGTCGTGCTGGCAAACCGCTGCGCGCCCTTACGGGCCATCGTCGGCACCTGCCCCGATGCGGTCGAGCAGGGCATCAAGCAGATCGGTGCGAACGTGCTGATCGTCGAGTATCCCTACGTCAATGCCGAGCGGATCGCGGCGATGGCCGTCCGCATGACCCGCAGCCGCCCGGCCGCACCACCGCACCTGGAGCGCGAGCTGGCCGACCTGCATCGCCACGGATAGTGCCTGATCGGAAGTATTGAACCATGCGTATCGCCCGCATCATCGGCAATGTGACGCTCGGACGCCGGCTGGATGAATTTCCCGCCGGGCGGTTGCTGCTGGCTGAGGCGTTGGACGGCGCAGCGATCGAGACGATCGCGCAGGAAGGGCGGCGGGCGACCCCGATGCCCGAATCGCTGGTGATCTACGACGAGTTGGGCGCGGGGGTCGGGCAACTGGTCGGCGTCAGCGAGGGGGCCGAGGCCACGATGCCGTTTCGTCCGCGGCGGTGCGCGGTTGACGCCTACTGTGCCGCGATTTTGGACCATGTGCAGATCACGAGGTGAACCTTATGCCTGTCAATGAATACAAGCTACGCAAAGACCTCTGCGAGATCGGGAAGAACATCTGGCTGCGCCAGTTCTGCGCCGGCAACGAGGGCAACCACTCGGTGAAAGTCGAGGCGGACCGTTATCTGGTCACGCCGACCGGCATCAGCAAGGGCTTTCTTGACCCGGAAGACATCTGCGTGACCAACGCGAAGGGCGAGGTGATCGAACGCAACACCCGAGGCCGCCGGCCTTCGAGTGAGATCAAGGTCCATCTGGCAATCTACCAGCATCGGCCGGATATCGGCGCGGTGATTCATTCGCATCCGCCGCATGCGACGGCGTTTGCCATCGCGGGCGTGCCGCTGCCCGAAGCCGTCCATCCCGAGGCCGAGGTCTTTCTGGGCAAGGTGCGGACCGCCCCGTTCGCGATGCCCTCGACCCACGACCTGCCGGCCAGCATCATCCCGCTGATCGACGATCAGACTAACACCGTGCTCATGGGCAATCACGGCTCGGTCTCGTTCGATAAGGACCTGACCGGGGCGTATTACAAACTGGAGATCCTCGATGCGTACTGCCGTATCCTGCTGTTGACCAAGCAGATCGGGAAGATCAACTTCCTCTCGCAGGACCAGATGAAGGGCTTGCTGGAGGTAAAGCAAAACTTCGGCATGCACGACAGCCGGTTGACCTGTGCCGACACTGGATGCATCGGTGCCGACAACGAGCAGTTTCTGGCGACCTTCAGTGCTCGGCCGATGAGCGCGGCCTGCGACTGCGATGGCGGCGAGGTGGCCTCGCACAGCGGCGGGCGCATCGACAAAGATTCGTTCGAGGCGGCGGTGCAGGCGATCACCGATCAGATCATGGCCGGGACACGAAACTAATCAATATGCAAAAAACGCTGGATGAAAAACTCGCGCGGATTCTGATGACTCCCGATTGTGGCGATTTTATCATCGCTGATGCAAAAGATGCGGACATGGCCTACGGCATGGCATCGGGTGGCAAGAGCCCCGAGCACCACGCCCATGAGGGCCGGTTCCGCACGCTGGCCGAGTATCGCGATGAGATCCGCGCGAACGTCGCGCAGGGCCTGATAGACATCATGCTCATGAGCGCCTCGACGAATGAGGTGCTCACGATCAAGGAGCGGCTGTTCGATCAATCACGCATCACGCCGGCGATCCGTGCCAACGACACGACCGACATCTGGCTCGCGGCGGGCAGCGAATATCGCTCCAAGCCCGCATTGCCCTTCCGCACCGCGACGATTGATCACGCGATGTGCGGGAAAATAACCTGTGATCCGGCAGAACGCGTCCTCGGCGCGAACTTGGGGCTGTACTCCATCACGTTCAACAACAACCTTGAGCGCGACTACGAAGCGCTGGAACGTTACAAGCAGTTTCGTCTGGAAGCCGAGGCCAAGCGGTTCCGCCACTTTCTGGAAATCTTCGAGCCGAATCAGACCTCGCCGCGGTTCGGCGGCGGCGGGGACCCGGCGGACCTGCCGCGATTCATCAACGATAACATCGCCCGCACGCTTGCCGGGGTGACCAGCAAGGGCCGGCCGGTCTTCCTGAAGATCCCGTATCTCGGGCCGGCGGCGATGGAGCAGATTGCGTCATACGACCGCAGCGTGATCGTGGGGATTCTCGGCGGTTCGTCCGGGACCACCATGGACGCCTTCCACCAGTTGTGGGAAGCAAGGAAGCACGGGGCGCGGGTCGCGTTGTATGGCCGCATGATCAACAATTCGGAAGACCAGCGCGCGTTCATCCAGCACCTGCGATGGATCGCGGATGGGCAGCTCAACGACCCGGCCGAGGCGGTGCGGTCTTACCACGGGGCGCTGGCGAAGCGGGGCATCGCGCCTTACCGAGCGCTGGAGGACGACCTGCAACGCACAGACCGCGACACGGCGTACGGGGGTGGGGCGGGTAAGCCGAAGGCGGTCAAACCGGCGGTTGGTTTCGACAAGCCGCAAGCGGCGGGCGACGGTGAGCCGGATTTCGCGGCGATGACGGCGGCGGAGAAAGTCGCGTGGAACCGCAAACGATGGGATCGGATTCTAGGGTAGCCGACTCGTATCGTGGAGACCGCTGATGATCAAGCGAAGTGAGGTGAAAATGGCCCAAGCCCGCGCCGCCGCGATGCTGGATCAGTTGGGTGTCGCGATGACCGAGGGCGAGCGAGCCGGCATCGAGATCGCGGAGCTGGGTCTCAACGATTTTGAGTGCCAGGGCCTGGCGCTGATTACTTACATCAACACCGACCGCTACTGCGGCAAAGAGCTGGTCATGTTCCCGCGTCAGACCTGCCCGCAGCACCGCCACCCGCGGATCACGCCGCAGATGAAGGACGCCGACCCGCTCGCGCCGCCGCAGGGTGATCCCGGCAAGATGGAGACGTTCCGCTGTCGCTGGGGTGAGCTGTATCTGTATGTCGAGGGCGAAGCGCCGGCACAGATCAAGGCCCGCGTGCCTGAATCCTCCAAGGACTATTACACGGTTTTTCACGAGGTCGTGCTACTGCCGGGCGAGCAATACACGATCCCGCCGAACACCTGGCACTGGTTTCAGGCGGGTGATGCGGGCTGCATCGTGAGCGAGTTTTCCTCGACCAGCCGCGATCCGTTTGACGAATTCAAGGACCCGAATATCGATCGGATGCCGCAGATCGAGGAAGATTGTCAAACCTGAAGTTCCGGCGCGTTGGATGAAGTGACATGCTGATTGTTCAGCGACAACAACGCCTGCTGGAACTGCTCGCCGCACGTCAGACGGCGAGCCTGGAAGACCTTTCGCGCGCGTTGGAGGTTTCGGCGTCGACGGTGCGGCGTGACCTGGAGGCGCTGGAGAAGCGTGGGGCGGTGGAGCGGACGCACGGCGGCGCGGTTTACAAGGGGCAGCCGCGGGCCAACGGCGGGCCGTCGCCCCACCCGTCACTGGCCACGCGCATGCGTGAGAACACTGTTGCCAAGCGGGCGATCGGTGCCGCGGCGGCGGCGATGGTCGAGCCGAACATGACGGTGATGCTCGACGGCGGCTCGACGGTGGTGATCGCGGCGGAGCAGATCACCGCCCGGCCCATCCAGATCGTGACCAATTCGCTCTCGATCGCGCAGTTGTTCAAGGACGATGAGTCGGCGGAGATCGTGCTGGCCGGGGGCACGCTGTATCCGCGGACGGAGGTGACCACCGGAGCGTTGTGCCGGGGCACGCTGGCGGAGCTGCATGCGGATATCACGTTCATGTCGCTGGCGGGGATTTATGGCGACGACGCGTTCAACATCAACATGGCGATGGCCAACGTCGAGCAGGTGATGATGCGTCAGGCGACGCGGTGCGTGCTGCTGATGGACGCGACGAAGTTCGGCCGCCGATCGCTGGCCCGCGTCGCGTCGCTCAGCGCCTTTGACCGGATCATCACGGATGGCGCGATTGATGATACGTGGCGCGAGCATCTGGGGGAGCAGTTGGTGGTGGTATGAGGGGGAGGGGGTTGGGGTGAGTGGATCAGACGCATGCCGGGTGAAGTCGGCATGCGCGGTGGCACGCCTTGGGGCGAGGCGCGCGGGGTAGGGTTTGGGGTAGAATCAGGCCATCGCTTTGATTAGGCCCCGGCGGACCCGTGCTCCGGTATGACGACACCCAAGCCCCCCAAGCCCGGGCCGTTGCCCCGTCGTGTGGACGCCGCGGAGCTATTGCGCCTGGGCAAGCTCGGCCGATTCCGGCTGCTCGATAAGCTGGGGGAGGGGGCGATGGGCAGCGTAATGCTGGCGGAGGACATCACGCTGCGGCGCAGGTGCGCGCTCAAGCTCCTGCCCTGCGTGACGGATACCGCGGAGCAGCGGATGTTTCTGGAGCAGTTTGTCCGCGAGGCGCGCTCGGCGGCAGCGCTGGTGCATCATGCGATCGTGCAGATCTTTCAGGTCGGTGTCGCACAGGGCTACGCGTACATCGCGATGGAACTGCTCGACGGGCCGAACCTCGATGAGTTGGTGAAGAAGCAAGGCCCGCTGCCGGTCGCGCAGGCGTGTTCGCTGATCGCCGAGGCGGCGGAGGGTCTGGGCTACGCGCACGAGCAGGGCATCCTGCACCGGGACATCAAGCCGGCGAACCTGGTGATCACGAGCCGGGGTCGTAGCAAGGTGTGCGACTTCGGGGTCGCGCAGATCAGCGATCCGCAGGACAAGTTCAAGCTGCCTTACAACGTGGTGGGCACGCCGTATTACCTGTCGCCGGAAGCGGCGCGGGGCGAGTCGTCGCCGAACGCGGACCTGTGGGCGTTGGCGGGATCGCTGTGGTTTTTGCTGA
The DNA here is from genome assembly GCA_964614575.1 of uncultured Phycisphaeraceae bacterium. Lineage (GTDB taxonomy): Bacteria > Planctomycetota > Phycisphaerae > Phycisphaerales > Phycisphaeraceae > JBGTLW01. The sequence goes on from CAZTLX010000023.1 coordinate 23,963, forward strand.
CGGGCAAGCCGCCGTTCGCGATCAAGACCCCGGCCGACGCACGGCGGGTGCATGTGGACGTGCCGCTGCCGGATATCCGCGAGCTTCGGCCCGATATCCCCGAGGGTTTGGCGCACCTGCTGGAGCGGGCGTTATCACTGGAGATCAATCGGCGGTACCACAGCGGCGACGAGTTGGCCGAGGCGCTGCGGCCGTTCACCATCGCGGGGGATGGCGTGGCGGTCGCGACGGTGGTTGAAGCGGGGGCGAGGCCGTCGCTGGCGGAGGCGTCGCGGGCACCGGCCCCGCAGGCGGAGCCGAGCGGGCGCACGGCGGTGGGGGTGCGGCGTCGGCGGAGAAAGCACACCGTCCCGCTGGTGGTGGGCGGGCTCTTCGCGTTGGTTTTGTTGCTGGTGATCGGCGGGGTGGTTGCCGCGATCCTGCTGGGCCGGCAGCCGATCGGTGAAGCGGCGACCGCCTCGCGCGACGCCGCGCCCACTAATCGCGTGACCGAACCGACCCCATCGGAACCCGCGCAGCACATGGCCGCGGAGGAAACCGAGCCAACCCCGCTGCCCCCGGTGGTGGTGCAACCTCCCCCGCGCGATCTCGGACCGACACCGGACACCCAGCCCGAACCGGCGCCCTATCAGCCCTCGGCAGAGGTGTTCGAGAAGCCCGAGCCGAAGGGACTGCTCAAGGGCCTCGATATCGACCCACCCCCGGCGGAGACGCGCGTCGAGGTGCAGGATCAGCCGAAGCAGCCACCCACACCGCAGGAGCCGGAAGATTCAGATGCCACGCCCCTCACGCCCGCGCCGGCGCAGACCCAAACCGCCACGCAGGAACCGCAGCCGCTGGACATCGGCGATCGTGAAGCCTTGATCGCCGCGGCGCGTGATCAACTCGGTCAACCGTTTGTGGTGACAGGCCAGGTCGGGCGGGCGGGACAATACCGCGGCGATTGGCACTTGATCCTGCGGGGCGATACCGAGATGCGGATCGTCATCGATGGCGAGGCTGCCGAAGCGGTCGCCGCGAAGCTTGAGCGGCCAATCAAGTCGCTCGAATCGATGTCGATTTCCGCTCGAGGCACATTGGACACGCTGGACGGGCAGGGGCATCGGCCACTGATCCTTGTGACTGAGCCCGAGCAGATTTCATTGCTCGAAACGCCTTGATCGGTCATAATCGTGAGCGGCCGACTATCCCCTTCTGCAGGAGTATCCGCCGCATGGCTCAAGTACTGATCGATAATGTGTCCAAGGTCTATCCCGGCGATGTCCGTGCGGTGGACAACATCAGCTACCACGTCGCCGACAAAGAGTTTGTCGTGCTCGTCGGGCCGTCCGGCTGCGGCAAATCGACCACGCTGCGCATGGTCGCGGGCCTCGAAGAGATCACCGAGGGCACCATCACCATCGGCGACCGCGTGGTCAACCACGTCCCGCCCAAGGACCGCGACATCGCGATGGTCTTCCAGAACTACGCGCTGTACCCGCACATGACGGTGTATAAGAACATGGCGTTCGGGCTGAAGCTGCGCAAGACGCCGAAGGCCGAGATCGATCAGCGCGTGCGCAACGCGGCGAAGATCCTCGGCATCGAACACCTGCTGGAGCGCAAGCCCAAGGCGCTGTCCGGCGGACAGCGGCAACGCGTCGCGGTGGGGCGGGCGATCGTGCGTAACCCGGCATGCTTCCTCTTTGATGAGCCGCTGTCAAACCTCGACGCCAAGCTCCGCGTCGAGACCCGCGCCGAACTCAAGCGCCTGCACCACCGCCTGCAGACCACCACGATCTACGTGACCCACGACCAGGAAGAGGCGATGACCCTCGGCGACCGCGTGGTGGTGATGAGTGATGGCCTGATCCAGCAGGCCGCGCCGCCCCTGACGGTGTACGACCGGCCGGCCAACCGTTTCGTCGCGGGGTTCGTCGGCACCCCGCCGATGAACTTCATCGAGGGCAAGATCGTCAGCCAAGATGGGCAACTGCGGTTCGAGGGCGACGGCGTCCGCATCACACTGCCCGAGCGCTTTGTGCCGATGCTTGGCGACCACGTCGGGCAAGAGGTGGCAATGGGACTGCGGCCGGAGGGCCTGTACCTGCGGCCGAACGAACACGCCAACCGTGAAGATCAGACGCTCGATGTCGCGGTGCAGGTCGTGGAGCCGCTGGGCTCGACGATGGACCTGTACTGCGATACAAGCACGGGGCGAAGGGTTGTCGCCCGCGTCAAGGCCGAGCGTCTGGATGAACAAACCACCGCGACGCTCTACCTCGACACCGCCAAGGTGCATCTCTTCGAGCCGGGGGACTACGGCGTGAACCTCACGCTCGCCGAACCCGCCGCGGTGGCGTGATACCAACCCGCCTCGACCCGTGAACCTGCATGCGTCTTCGCTGTGCTTTGGTTTCGCGAAGCCGTGAGCGGCGGTCAGGTGCCGATGCGTGAGCGATAATCTTCGAGACCATTCGCCTCGACATCGATGCGGAAGGTCGCGCCGGCGTGCTCGCCGCTCTCGGGCTTCTGCTGCGCCATCGCGCTGGTGACGTACAACCGATCCAGCGAGGCTGCGTCACTTCCGGGGGCACTTCCGGGGGTACTTCCGAGGGCGGGGACACTTCCGGGGGTGGGGGCGAAGATGCAACTGGTGACGTTGCGGGCGGGCAGTTCATACTTGGTGATGAACTTGCCTTGCGCGTCATAACGGGCGACGCCCCAGCCGCCCCACAGCGCGACATAGAGGTGGCCCCGGTCATCAACGGTCATGCCGTCGGGTCCGCCCAGGCCGCTGTCCTTGCTGATGTGGACGTGGACGGTCTGGTTGGTGATCGCGCCGGTGTCGATGTTGTAGTCGAAGCGATAGACGTTGCCGGTGGGCGTGTCGATGTAGTACATGCCGACGGGTTGGCCTTGGTTGTCGAGGATGAACGCCATGCCGTTGGAGCAGCCGATGTCTTCGAGCAGCAGGTGGATCGAGCCGTCGGGGTCGAGGCGGTAGAGACGGCCTTTGCGGGGGCCGGTGGGCTTCCCCTCGCCGACGGGCATGGTGCCGCAGAACACGCGTCCGGCCGGGTCGGCGATGACGTCGTTGAACCGCGTGCCGACCTCGTCGGGCAGTTCATCGATGACGGTGTCGAGGGTGTCGCCGGTTTCGGGGTCGGCGGTGACGACGTTGCCTCGGTCGCGAAACAGCAGCAGCTTTCCATCGTGCTGGATGGTGTACCCGCCGACGGGTCGGCCATCGTAGAACTGGCGAGCGGTATCGGTGACCGGGTCGTAGTGGAACAGTCGCCCGGTGGGGATATCGGAGAAGTAGACACGGCCGGTGGGGGGGTGAAAGAGCGGCCCTTCCCCGCAGTGGCAGGCGAAATCGGCGATGATGTCGTAAGTCATGGGGCCAGCATAGCTTGGGAGGGGGACTTTGTCCGCGCGGACACGGATTTGGACAAGCCATGGGTGATCTGGTACATTATGCGGCTCGGCCTGACGCCCCGACAATGCTCGCTGGGCTCGGCCGACCAAGCAAGGGATGACCACCATGTACGCGATTATCGAAGATTCGGGCAGCCAGATCCGTGTCAGCGAAGGCGATGTGATCAAGATCGATCCGCGCGAGCTGGCCGATGACGCCGCGACCGTCACGTTCGACCGAGTCCTCTACATCGGAGGCGACGGCGAAGCAAGGATCGGCGAGCCTCTGCTCAGCGGTGCCAGCGTCGAAGCCGACATCCTCGAGGAAGGTCGCGACGAGAAGATCGAAGTGGTCAAGTTCCGCCGACGCAAGAACTATCACCGCCGCAACGGCCACCGCCAGCCGTTCATCAAGGTGAGAGTCACCAAGATCGCCGGCTAACCCCCGGGGAAGACCACGCTCCCTCCTCCGGCAGGGGGCCTGCCGACCGGGTGTGATGCTTCCGGGGCTTACAACTTCGCGGTTTCATTTTTCGCCCGCGGCGCATCGCCGCGGGCGATGTTTTTGTTTGCCGGGCTCAAGCCCCGATGAGCTTGCCGGCATCCACCGCGATGCCGCGCATCGCGCCACGGGTATCGACGATCAGTTGCGCGTGTCGGCCGATCATCGCCCAGTCGTACGCCGCGTGATCCGTCGCGATCAGCACGCAGTCGTACTCGGCCAGCGTGTCGGCGCTCAGCTCGACGCTCGCCATCAGCGGCATGTCGGGGTAGTGTCGCATCGCGTGCATGGCGGGGACGTGCGGGTCGTTGTATTCGACTTTTGCACCGAGCCCCTGCAGCCGCTCGATCAGCTCGAAGCTCGGGCTCTCGCGCACGTCATCGACGTTAGGCTTGTACGCCAGGCCGAGCACCAGCACGCGCGAGCCGTTGACCGCCTTGCCGTGCCGGTTTAGCCCGAGCATGAGGCGCTCGATGACGAAGTCGGGCATGCGGTGGTTGACCTGCCCGGCCAGCTCGATGAAGCGCGTCGGCTGGCCGACCTCGCGGGCCTTCCACGTCAGGTAAAACGGGTCGATCGGGATGCAGTGCCCGCCGAGGCCCGGGCCGGGGGTGAACTTCTGGAAGCCGAACGGCTTGGTCGCCGCCGCCTCGATCACCTCCCACACATCGATCCCCATCGCGGTGAGCACCACCTTCATCTCGTTGACCAGCGCGACGTTGACCGCGCGGTAGATATTCTCCAGCAGCTTTGCCGCCTCGGCGACCTCGGCGCTCGAGACCGGGATGACCTGCTTGATCGCGAGGCGATACAGCGCGGCCGCGCATTGGGTCGAGGCCGCGTCGATCCCGCCGACGAGCTTGGGAATCGTCTGCGTCGTGTGGTCCTTACGGCCGGGGTCCTCACGCTCGGGGGAGAAGGCGAGGTGGAAGTCGGTGCCCGCGTTGAGGCCGGACGCCTCAAGCCGCGGCAGGACGATCTCGCGCGTCGTGCCCGGATACGTCGTGGATTCGAGCACCACGAGCTGGCCCGGCCGCAGCACCCGGCCGATCGCCTCGGCGGTCTTTTCGACGTACGACA
>CAZTLX010000024.1:0-28788 GCA_964614575.1 uncultured Phycisphaeraceae bacterium
AAAGGTGCGGGTGATCGAAGTCCACGGCAACCGCATCGTGGTGGATGAGGCGTGAAAACGGAATAGCGGAAAATCGGAAAAGCGGAAAATTCGGAGGGGGGTCATGGCTTGGTGCGGGCGCGCATGGTTTTGAGAATACGCAGCAACTCGTTGGTTTCGAGCAAGAGCGGTTCGACTTGATCGGCGGTGAGCCAACCGCGGCGCACCACCAACCTCAACCAGAAAGAGGTTTCACTCAATTCTTTCGCGGCACCCCCCACGTCCTTACGAAAATCACGGCGGCTGATCGCTTCATGCGCCTCGAAGACATGCGCCCCCGGCGACGTGCCGCTGCCCACCAGTTGATCGATCACCCGTGGCGGCCGCCGATCCTTCGCCAGTCGCTCGGCCAGCGCGACGACTCGGTCGCCATAGACCAGCAGCCGTTCGAGAAAATCGGGCGGCAACCGCCCCGCCGGATACCCCATGTCCATATCCAAATCCTATTTTCCGTTTTTCCGTTTTTCCGTTTTTCCGCTTTCTTCTCGCACGCGATAATCCAGCATCACATCCCCCGCCCCGAACCGGCGCAGGTCCACCAGTTCCAGCGTGTGGGCGTCGTGGAGGTTCGGGGCTTGGCGGCCGCGCAGCGGGCCTTGGGCCGCGGCGTCGCCCAGCAGCTTGGGCGCGATGAAGGCGTGGACCTGATCGACCAGGCCCTGATCGAAGAGCCTGCCGACCAGCCCGCCCCCGGCCTCGACCAGGACGTTGGTCGCCAGGTGTTCGCGGCCGAGGACTTGCAGCAGCCCACGCAGGTCGTCGGCGTCTTCGTGGATGAGCACCGGCGGGCCGTCACCGGCCAGCAGCTTCGCGTCCGCGGGCAGCACCTCGCGCGGGCCGACGATCACCCGCCGCGCTTCGCGCCGCACCTCGACGCCGCGCGCGGTCAGCGCGGGGTCGTCGGCCAGCACGGTGCCCACCCCGGTGATGATCGCATCCACCCGGGCGCGGGTCTGATGCACAAAGCGGCGCGACGCGTCGTTGCTGATCCACCGGCTGTCGCCGATCGCCGTGGCGATGCGCCCGTCCAGCGTCTGCGCCCACTTGACGATGACCCACGGCAAACCGGTGGTGATGTGCTTGATGAAAGGCTCGTTAAGCCGCCGCGCCGCCGCTTCCTCGACGCCGACCTCCACGGCGATCCCCGCGTCCCGCAGCCGCGCCAGGCCACGCCCCGCGACCTGCCCGAACGGGTCGGTCATCGCGACGACGACGCGGGCAAGCCGCGCCTCGATCAGTGCTTGCGCGCACGGCGGCGTCTTGCCGTGGTGCGCGCAAGGCTCCAGCGTCACCACCATCGTCTTGCCCGCCGGGTCGTGCCCGCGCGCCCGGCAGTCGTGCAGCGCGTTGACCTCGGCGTGCGGCCCGCCGAAGCGCTGGTGATAACCCTCACCGATGACCTGTTGACCGTCGAGGATGATCGCGCCGACCATCGGGTTGGGCTCGACGTAACCCTGACCCCGCTGCGCCAGCGCCAGCGCGCGGTGCATGATGTTCTGATAAACCGAATCGGGTTGACTCTCGACGCGCGGCATGGTCTTGCGTTATGATGCGGGCGGGGCTTTTATTCTCATCCTCATGTTATCTTCATGCGGCGAACCACGGGACGAAAAAACGAAAAGGTCTGAACCATGAAATGGGTCAAGCGGCTGATCATCGTCGTCGTGCTGCTGGTGATTGTCGTCGGCGGCGCGGTGTTCTACTTCAAGGATGCGCTGGTGAAGCGGGGCGTGATCACCGGCGGCGACATGGTGCTCGGCCAGGGGAGCACGCAACTGGACTCCGCCGGCCTCGGGCTCTTCGGCGGGACGCTCAACCTCTCCGGCCTCAAGCTCGATAACCCCGATGAGTTCAAGCAGCCTCACTTCTTCCAACTCGCCAGCACCGACGTGGCCGTGTCCCTCGGCTCGCTGATGGAAGACACCGTCGTCGTGCCGACCGTGACGCTCGACGGCCTGCACGTCGTCGCCGAGACCAGCCTGGAGAAGGGCCTGCCCAAGCTCAACCTCATCACCATCAAACAGACCGTTGACTCGGCGATCGGCGGCCCGTCCAAACCCGCCGACCCCGCCAAGGAGGGCAAGAAGTTCGTCCTCAAAACCGTCAACGTCACCAACATGAAAGTCACCGGCGCGCTGACCATGCCTGGCGGGGCGTCGGTGCCCGTCAATCTCACCATCCCCGACTTCACGCTCACCGGCATCGGGGAGAAAGAGAACGGCGTGGTGATGAAGGAGGTCATCGCCATCGTGCTCGACGCGATCCTCAAGAAAGCGATCGAAGGCGTCGGCCAGGTCGGCGGCGTCGGGCTGGATATGTTCCAGGGCGGCACCGATATGCTCAAGAACTTCGGCGGCGACGCGCTCAAGGGCCTCGGCGGCGCCGGCGGCGAAGCGGGCAAAGCCATCGAGGGCATCCTCGGCGGGAACAAAGAGAAGTCCGGCGAAGGCGACGGGCAGAGCACGGAGGATAAGGTCGGCGGGGCGCTCAAAGGCATCGGGGGGATGCTCGGCGGCAACAAAGAAAAAGACGAGGAAGCACCGCAGGAATAATCCGACACTTGCACCGGCGTCGCGGCGCGCGCCACCGCCGCGTCACGCCGGTCTTTTGACCAGGCCCCGGGCTTGAAATCCCCGGGGCCTGTTTTCTGCGCCGCGAGCGGCGGGAAGTGAACCTCGAACCCCGAATTTCCAAATCCGAAAGAATGGTGAAACACCAAACCCCGAAGGGGTCGCCGCGCAACGTTTCGGGGTTTTCACTCCGAACTTCTTTCGGATTTCGAGGTTCGGATTTCGGATTTCATAACCGGGGCACTTCGTGCCGCCCGCGAAACAGGCGGGGGGGGGGAGGCTCACGGCTTCTTGCGCTTGCCCCGGCTCTTTGATTTTTTCCGGGGGCGCTTGCTCGGCGGCTTCTTCGCCCCGCGCGCCTGATCGCGTGCCGGGGGCTTGCTCCCCTGTTTCGCTTTTCCGCTTTTCCGCTTGTCCGATTTGCCGTCTTCTTCGATCACCACCAGCTCCATCCGCCGCCGCGACAGGTCCACCTCCGCGATGCGAACGGTGAAGCGGTGGCCGATGCTCACGGTCGCGCCGCTGCGCTGCGCGACCAGCGCGCCGGTCGTGCTGTTGAGCCGCCAACGCTCGTCCCGCGGGCCCGGCAGGTCGTTGACCGAGACGAACCCGTCGATCAGGTAGCGGTCGATCTGCACGAACGCCCCCGCGCCGCTCACGCCCGTGACCGTGCCCGGGAAATCGTTGCCCAGGTGCTCGGCCATGAGCTCGAGCACGAGGTAGCTGCGCAGCTCGCGCTCGGCCTGCTCGCTGTTGCGCTCGGTGGTCGAGCAGTGCCGGCCGATGTCACGCAGCTTCAATTCATCGGGCACGCGGCTGTCCTGCGCGACCTCTTTGCCGATGTGTTTGTGCTGGCGGTGGGTCAGGTGGCGCGGGCGCTCGGCCTCGGAGCCCTGGAACATCCGCGCCTGCGCGTCGATGATCGCGTCGAGCCCGCGGTGGACGATCAGGTCGGGGTACCGGCGGATCGGGCTGGTGAAGTGCGTGTAGTGCTCCGACGCCAGCGCGAAGTGCCCGATCAGCATCGGCGCGTACTCCGCCTTGCTCAGCGTGCGCAGCACCGCGAGGTGGACCGCGTGCTCGGCCGGCTTGCCCCGCACCCCTTCGAGCAGGCCCTGCAACTCCTTGCGGCTGGGGCGCAGCGGGATGTTGAACCCCGCCACCCGCGCAAAGCCCCGCAGCTCGCCCACGTCGTGCGCATCGGGGTCGGGGTGGACCCGGCGGATCATCGGCACGTTGAGCTTGTCGAACGCGCGGGCCGCGGCCTCGTTCGCCTCGACCATGAACATCTCGATGATCTTGTGCGTGAACGCATCATCCTCGGGCTGGGCATCGACCACACGCCCGGCGTCGTCGTAGATCAGCACGACCTCCGGCAGGTTCAGCACGATCATGCCCTGATCGAACCGCCGGGCGCGGATGAGCTTGGCCAACTCATCCATCAGCTTCAGCGTGCGGATCAGCTCGCGGTCGTACTTGATCCCGCCGCCGTCGTTTTCCGGGGTGTCTTTGGTGTGTTTGCGGGCCTCGCGGATGTCGCCGTCGATCAGCGCCTGGGCTTCGAGGTAGGTCATCCGCTTGACGGACTTGATCACGCTGCGGGCGAAGCGTGCGTTTAGGACCTTCGCGTCGGCGTCGTAACGGATGAAGCAGCTCTTGGCGTAACGGCGGACGCCCGGCTGCAACGAGCACACGCCGTTGCTGAGGATCTCCGGCAGCATGGGCACCACCTTGCGGGGCAGGTAGGTGCTGTTGCCGCGGGTGTAGGCCTCTTGATCGATCGCCGTGCCGGGCTTGATGTAGTGGGCGACGTCGGCGATGTGGACGCCCAGCTCCCAAGCCGCGCCGTCCGGCTCGTGCTTCGCGTCGAGTTTTTTGAGGTGGATCGCGTCGTCGAAGTCTTTGGCGTCCGGCGGGTCGATGGTGGTGATGTAGTAGTGGGCCGGGTCGGTCAGGTCCTCGCGGTCGGCCGGGATCGGCCCGTCTTCATCGAGCGACCGCGCGGCGGTGCGGGCCTCCTGGACCACGGCCTGGGGGAAGGCTTCTTCGAGCCCGAACGCGCGCATGATGGCGACGGTCTCGACGTCGGGCATCCCCGCCTCGCCGAGCACCTCGACGATGACCGCCTCGCCGAGCTGCTTGCGTCCGCGGCCTTCGTCGGTGGGGTATTCGATGATCTCGACGACGACCTTGTCGCCGGGCTTGGCGTTCTTGGCGTGCGGGTCGCGGACGATGAGCGGGTCGTGGATCTGGCGGCCGTCGACCTCGACGAGGTACTGGTTGCCGCGTTGGATGAGCACGCCGGCGTAGCGTCGGTCGGCGCGTTCGAGGACCTCGACGACCACGCCGACGTAGGGGGACTTGCCCGCGCCGCGTTTGCCCTCGTGGCGGACCTTGGCGCGGACGCGGTCGCCGGTCATGGCGTCGGCGGTCTTGCCGGGCGGGACGAACAGGTCGCCGTGCTGCGTGAGCTCTTCGGGGATGATGAACCCGAAGCCGCGCTCGTGCTTGCGGAACGTGCCGACCATCTCGGGCCCCGGCGGCGGCAGGCCGAGGGTATCGGCCGAGCCGAGCACGAGGGTGCGGTCGGCCAGGAGCTGGTCGACCGCGGCGCGGAAGTCGTCGAAGTCGTCGTCCTCGATGCGCAGGTCGCGCGCGAGCTGGCGGACGGTGGACAGCTCATACCGCGGGTCGGCGAGGTGGCTGAGGATGCGGCCGGTGTATCGGTCAGGCATGGGCAGATCAGGGTTCAGGGTTCGGGGATCAGGGATCAGGGCGAAGAAGCGCCCGGCGAGTCCCGGCGGTTGCGTATGTTACAGTAGCGACGAGCCCTATGATGATCGCCCGGTTCGCCCCGGCCTGATCCCCGATCCCCGAACCCCGGACCCCGGACCCTGACACGATGCCCAGCACGCAAGAGATCCTCGACGCGGCGAAGAAGGTCGGCCAGATGGTCGCCGAGCACGACGCGACCACCAAGCTCGAATCCTCGCTCAAGGCCTTGGAATCGGACACCGACGCCCAGCGCGCCATCGCCGATTTCAATCGTCACCTCCAGGCCCTGGCCGCGAAAGAGCAGTCGGGCAAACCCATCGAGGTGGACGACAAGCGCAAGCTCGAAAGCTTGCAGCAGGCGGTGGTGATGAACATCAAGCTGCGCAACTTCCAGATGGCGCAGATGGATTACGTGGACCTGCTGCGCAAGATCGACGACGCGATCGTCAATGAATCCGGCGACGCGCTGGCCGCGATCGGCGGCGCCCCCGGAAGCGGCGGCGGTGAACCGGCCGCGTCCCCGCTGGTCAATCCCGACCTCGCCGGCGGCATGGGCGGGTTCGGGCGGTGAGCCAACCGAAGCGGGGCACTACGGCGGGGCACTTCGTGCCGCCCGCTAAATAGCAGATATCGCTATCCCTTGTTTAGCGGGTGGCACGAAGTGCCCCGGTCTTTTCGATCGTCGTCTCAATCCCCCGGCTCGATGCCCAGGTCTTTGACCTTCTTATTGAGCGTGTTGCGGTTGATGCCCAGGAAGTCGGCGGTGCGGATCTTCACGCCATCGTTATAGCCCAGCGCCTCGCGGATGAGCTGCCGCTCGACCTCGTTGATCACCAGGTCCCACACCTGCCCGTCGTACATCTGGTACTGCTTGATCGCGTGCTCGGAGAGACGGGTCGCGAGGGCCTCGATCGATTCATCCGTCGTGTCGCCACGCACCTGCTGGGCGTAGAGCCGGATCTGCAACGGCAACAAATCCTCGGTGAATTCCTCGCCGGTCGAGAGCACCACCGCCCGCTCGATCGCGTTCTCCAGCTCGCGCACGTTGCCCGGCCAGGGGTAGCGCAGCAGGGTGTTGAGCACATCGCGGCTGATCTTGCGCAGGTCGCGGCCGTTCTCCTTGTTGTAGCGGTCGAGGAAGTGGTCGATCAGCTTGGGGATGTCCTCCCGCCGGGCCCGCAGCGGCGGCAGGTTGATCGTCACGACGTTGAGCCGGTAGTAAAGGTCCTCGCGGAAGTGGCCCTTGCGGACCTCTTCTTCGAGGTCGAGGTTGGTCGCGGCGATGACGCGCACATCGACCTTGATGGTGTGATGATCGCCCACCCGCTCGAACTCGCGCTCCTGCAACACGCGCAGCATCTTGACCTGCAATTCCATCGACAGCGTGCCGACCTCATCGAGGAAGATGGTCCCGCCGTCCGCGGCCTCGAAGCGGCCGATCTTGTCCTTGACCGCGCCGGTGAACGAGCCCTTGATGTGGCCGAAGAGTTCGGACTCGAGCAGTTGAGGCGACAGCGCGCCGCAGTTGACGCGGATCATGGGCTTCTCGCGTCGGGGGGAGTTGTAGTCGTCCGCCTTGGCGATCAGCTCCTTGCCGCAGCCGGTTTCGCCGAGCAGCAGGCAGGTGGCGCGGGAGGAGGCGACCTGGCCGATGGTCGCCAGCACGTCGAGCATGGCGGGCGAGGAGCCGATGATATTGTCGAAGCGGTAGCGGCCGCGGAGGTTGTCGGTCAGCTCCTTCTTTTCCGCGAGCCACTGGTCTTTTTCGACCTGGATGAGGTTGTGGATGCGCAGGGTCTGGGCGATGGACCCGGCGAGGATCTTCAGCAGCCGGGCGTCGGCGCTGAGCTGGGCTTGGGATTCAAACGGCTTGTGGATGCTCACCGCGCCGACGTACTGCTCGCCATCCTTGATCGGCACGCAGATGAAGCTGATCCCCACCCCGGACGTGGCCGCGGACTCATCGACCGCAGGGCCTTTGCTCCCGGGGCCGCGCGTGCGGTGGAGGAAGTCGGGGTGCTTGCTGATGTCGGGGATCACCGCCGGCTCGCCGGTCGCCAAGACCCGCCCGGTCACCCCCTCGCCCCGGGCGTAGCGGCCGCGCTCCTGCTCGGCGGGGGTCAGCCCGACGCTGGCGACCGTCCGCAAGACCTCGCTGGCCTGGTCCCAGAGGACCAACGCGGCCCGGTCGATCCCCAATTGATCGCTCACGAGCTTCATCGCCCGCTGGAACAACTGAGCCAACTCGGTCCCCTCGCCGAGAATCTGGCCAACTTGTTCAAGAATGATTAATTCTTGTTCAGCTCGATCCATACGACGCCCATTAAATCATCATTGCCCCGTTTTGGCAAGCGCCAGACGCGATTTGTGCGCACAATTTGGCCGGGAGGCCGCCGGGAACGTCAAAAATTTGTGCCGAGCAAACCCCTGTCAAAGCTCATCTTACCCCCCTGATTCGCGGGGGCGCTCGGCTTTGTGCGCACGTTGGCGAGCGCCGGCACCCTGGTGGAGGCCGCGGTTTTCTTTGAACCGATCGCCTCGCCGATCCGGCCGCACGACGCCGTCGCTCCCGCCACCCCTTACGGGATATCCCCGGTATGCCACACGCGACCTTCCATCCGCTGCGACCCGCGCTCGCCGACGATCTGCTCGAGGCCGTGCTCGCTGAGCACCGTTCATCGGGGCCGCGGCTCGCCCGACTCTGGCACTACTACCGCAACGCCCCCACCCCCGGAAGTTACGCCACCCCCGGAAGTTACGCCGCCCCCGGAAGTTACGCCGCCCCCGGAAACAGCCCCTCCGGCTCGGGCTCGGCCGTGCTGGCGCAGGCGGTGGGCCTGCCCGAGCGGTTACGCCGGGCGGAGCCCGATGCCCCGGCCCGGGAGCTGGTGATCGAGAACGACATCGCCTGGCGGATCGACACGCTCATCGAGTTCGCGTTTGGCAGCCCGCCGACGATCCACAGCCTCGCCGCCGAGCCCGCCGCCCGTGCCGCGATCGAACGGCTGCTGCACGACACCCTCGAAGCCGCGGGCGGCATCGCGTTCTACCACGACCTGGCGCTGCTGGGCAGCATCTACGGCCGGGTCGAAACGCTTGTCGCCTACGACCGCGCCACCCGCGCCCTCCGCCTCGAACCGATCGAAGCCCCACGCGCCGCGCCGCTGCTGAACCCCGACGACTACCGCCGGCTCGATGCGCTGATCATCGATCAACAACAGGCGACCCACGAGGTCGAGCCGTCTTCGCTGCTCAATCGCGTGCGGGCGCGGCTGCGGGGCGATCACGCCGCCGAGCCGCGGCAGCGTCGGCGGGTGCGTCGGTTGGCGGTGTGGACGGCCCAGCGCTGCGACCTGTACCTCGAAACCACCACGCCGCTGGGCGGCACGAAGCGCCGGCACCTCGCGTCGCACCCCAACCCGCTGGGCCGCATCCCCATCATCCACATCCAGAACGCGCCCCAGCCCTACCGCTTCGACGGCCTGTCCGACGTCGAGCCGTTGATCCCCCTGCAAGATGAACTCAATACCCGATTGTCCGATCGCGCCAACCGCATCACCTTCCAGTCGTTCAAGATGTACCTGGGCGTCGGCATCGAGGGGTTCCACGAACGGCCGGTCGGGCCGGGGCAGATGTGGGCCTCCGACAACCCCGACGCCCGCATCGTGTCCTTCGGCGGCGACGCGCACAACCCCTCCGAAGAGGCCCACATCACCCAGGTCCGCGAGGCGCTGGACAAGGCCTCGTCCGTCACCCCCGTCGCCGCGGGACTCATCGGCGGGAAGATCGGCAACCTCACCTCCGAAAACGCCCTGCGCGTCGTGCTCATGGGGCTGCTCGCCCGCACCCGACGCAAACGCACGACCTACGGCCAGGGCATCGAGCAGCTCTGCGAACTCATCCTCCATGCCGCGGACGTCCACGGCCTGCTGGACACGCGCCCCGAAGACCGCCGCGTCCGACTCGACTGGCCCGACCCCATGCCCGACGCCGACAGCCGCCGACTCCACGACGCCCTGCTCAAGCAACAGCTCGGCATCCCGCAACGCCACCTCCTCGCCGAGCTGGGCTACGCGGATTGCATCAAGCCTTGAGCGGGGAGCCGTGAGCCGTGAGCGGTCAGCCATGAGCCGTGAGCCGTTAGCCCAAACCCTACACCCCAGGAGCACCCCATGCCCGATCCCACCCCGTCGCCGCCCGCATCAGACCAACCCACCGTCCCGGTCGCCGAGGCGTTGCGTTATCAGCAGCGCGCCCGCGAAGCGCAGCAGCAGCTCGAAGCGCTGGGTGCCGAGCAGGCGCAGCTCCGGCAGCAGCTCGATGAATCGCGGCAGACCATCGCGTCGCTGGAGCGGCGGCAGAAGATCGATCAACTGCTCGCCGAGTCGGACACGGTGGACCTGGCCGCGGCCCGGCTGCTGACCGAGGCCGCGGTCGCCGACATGGACGAGCCGGACCTCCAGCTCGCGGTGCAGGACCTGCGCCGCAGCAAGCCCTACCTCTTCCACGCCGCGCCCCGGCTGTCCACCCTCGCCCCCGCGCTCGACCCGCCGCACACCGCGCCCGAAGAAGACGCCGCCGCCCGCGCCGCCCAGACCGGCGACCGCCGCGACCTGCTCACCTACCTCCGCCTGAGGCGAAAGGCATGACGCGCCACCACTAACCCCCCAAGGCCACCACTGCGCAGCGCAGCGGAGCTGTGGTGGGGTATCTCCCTCAACCCCCCCCCGCGCGCGGCGAGGACGCCGCGGCTAAGAAAAAGACCACTCGACCCTCTAACCCCAAGGAACCCCACCCATGCCCTTCACCGGAAAAGCCACCTACACCGCCGGCGCCAACCTCCCCGAGCTGGCCGAGGACGTCTCCGACCTGCTCGGCATCGTCAGCCCCTACGAGACGCCGCTGCTCGACCGCCTCGGCGACGCCCGCCGCGCCGCGACCAGCACCCGCCACGAATGGCTCGAAGATGCCCTGCTGCCCAACACCGATGCGCTGGCCGGCACCGTCGCCGATACCGACACCGCGCTGACCGTGGACCACGGCGACCGCTTCCGCGTCGGCGACCAGGTCCGGGCCGCGGGATCACGCGAGGTCATGCTCGTCACCGCCGTCGCCGGCGACGACCTGACCGTGGTCCGCGGCTACGGCAGCACCACCGCCGCCGCCATCGCCGACACCACCGTCCTGCACATCCTCGGCAACGCGGCGCTCGAAGGCGACGACGCCCCCGCCGCCCGTTTCACCAGCCGCACCCGACACAGCAACGTCACGCAGATCTTCACCGCCACCGTCGAGGTCTCCGGCAGCCAGCTCGCCGCACGACAGCACGCCATCGAAGACGAGATGGACTACCAGAAGACCGAACGCCTCCGCGAGCTGATGCGCGACCTGGAGAACTGCGTGATCAACGGCGTCGCGCCCGCGGCCAACCCGCAGGGCAGCGCCACCGTCCGCCGCACCATGAAGGGCATCGTGCCGTTCCTCACCACCAACCTCGAAGACGCCGGCGGTGCCGCGCTCGACGAGGAGCTGCTCAACGCCACGCTCCGCGGCATCTGGGAGCAGAGCAGCACGCGGATCGACACCATCGTCGTCTCCGGCTTCCAGAAACGCGCGATCAACGGGTTCATCACCAGCGCCCGCGGGTTTGATGCCGACGACACCCGCTTCCGCGACCTGGTCAGCGTCTATGAGAGCGACTTCGGCGTCTGCCGCGTCGTGCTCAGCCGCTGGGTCCCCGCCGACACGCTGCTGCTGCTCGACTCGGCGCGCATCGATGTCATGCCCCTCGCCGGCCGCAGCTTCCACTTCGCGCCCCTCGGCCGCGACGGCGACCGCGCCGCCGGCCAGCTCATCGGCGAGTACACCCTCGAGCTGCGCAACGAAAACGCCCACGGCCTGATCCGCAACCTCGCCATCTCCTGAGGCGCTTCCCCACGCCTCCCCCTCAAGCCCGGCCTCGCGGCGCTGCCGCCAGGCCGGGATTTCTCCCCCCAAACAACACAAGACCTTCCCCATGAACTTCTCCACCGATCGCGACCTGCTCGCCCTGGCCCCCGAGGTCTTCACCGACGCGCCGCTCGTCGGCCAGACCCGCATCGACGTGGCCGACGGCATCCTCGCGGGCACCGCCCTCACCAGCGCGGCCGCGGACTTTGCCGCCGCGGGCGTCGAGGCCGGCGGCGTCGTGCTCATCGCCCAGACGCCGTTCGAGGTGGTCGAGCGCGTCGATGCCAACACCCTGACCGTCTCGCTGCCGCGGGCGCGCACCACCGATGCCGCGCTGACCGCGCCGCACCTCGACGGCAGCGCGCTGGCCGTGCGCGTCCGCACCTTCGCGCCGCAGGCGGCGTTGATCCACGACGCGCTGCTGCGGATGCTCGGCCTCTCGCCCGACCCCGACGCGGAGCTCGGCGAAGACGCGGTGGTCTCGCTCTCGGCGATGGCGCGGCTCGAAGCGCTGGGCACGCTCGACCTGGTCTATGCCGGGGCGGCCGCGCTCACCGGCGACGCGACGCACGACGCCAACCTCGCCCGCAAAGCCGCCCACCACCGCGCCCGCTTCGTCGCCGCGCGACGCGCCGCCCGCATCACCATCGACACCAACGCCGACGGCCTGGGCGACGAGGTCCGACGCCCCGGGCTCCTCTGCCTCCACCGCGTCTGACCCCGCCCCCGGAAGTGATGAAGTGATCTGCGAATCACCCACCCACGCCCGCCCATGCGCAGCCCCTTC
Source organism: uncultured Phycisphaeraceae bacterium (assembly GCA_964614575.1). Lineage (GTDB taxonomy): Bacteria > Planctomycetota > Phycisphaerae > Phycisphaerales > Phycisphaeraceae > JBGTLW01. The sequence continues at coordinate 12,121 of CAZTLX010000024.1, forward strand.
CGGGGGCGGAGCTTCGGCGGGGCATCGGATGAGCTATTGAGATCACACTTGAAAAGGCAACCCCATGTGACAGCTCGCGCTCGAACAGGTCATCAAACCGCTCACGCAATTCGGCGTCGCCGGGCTGATGGGGCTGTTGTGGGTGTGGGAGCGGCGGCTGTCGCGGCGGCGCGAGATGCAACTCGATCAGGCGCACTACAGGCTGACGCGGCGACGCTCCGAGCTGCGGCTGCTGCTGAGCACGATCAACCGCAACACGCGGGTCATCGAACGGTTCGAGCGGACCCAACTTCGCGTGCTGCAACTGCTCGAAAGGATGAACCACTATGCGAACAACGATACGCAGGCGCGTGATGACGAGCGGCGCGGCCGGGGCGCTGCTGATGCTGATCGGCTGCACGAGCCCGCCGGCGGTGACGCCGCTGCTGCGCGCGACCGCCACCGCGCTGGAGGACGAAGCGACGCGGCTTGAGGCGGACCGCGCCCGTGCCGCGGAGCACGGCCGGCAGACCCGGGCCGCGCTCGATGACGCCTTCGCCGCGGACCTCGACACGGTGGACGTGATCGAGAAGCGGTGGGCGCTCGAAGCGGCGCAGATGTATGCCGCGGCCCGCGAACGGGTCGCGCTGCACCAGCGCGATGTGCAGGCGGAGCTGGCGGCGCGGCAGGACAACCTGCGCCTGGCCGCGGAGGCCCAACGCCGGGCGATCGCGCTGCTCGAACAACAGGATCGGCTGATCGTCGAGACGGTGGGGGTGGATGTTTGGGGTTTCCTGCAACAACGCGATTGAGCGACTGACGGTCAGCGGGTGGCACCAAGTGCCCCTGCCTTGTTCCGACCGCCGACGCGGGGCACTGCGTGCCCCCCGCTAAACACAAAACCAAGACTTTGGAGAACGATGATGTCTGATACGAACCCCACCCCGCTGCGCGAGCTGGTCGCCGGGCGCATCGATGCGCGCTGGGACGCCTGGGCCAAGGCCCACCCGCACCTGGCGAAGACCATCGACCGCATCAACCTGATCGACGCCACCGTCACCCGCCTCCGCGACGACCCGGCGTTCCACAACGCGCTGCAACAGGCGGGCCTCGACGAAGCCACCCTCCTGCGCGCCGCCCGCGTGCTCGAACACACCGAACGCCTGATCGGGCGCTTGCTGCGGTTCTGAGTTTTTGGTGCGCGCAGAGTTCGCGGAGAGCGCGGAGAGAAGCATGGGTCACGCCAAGAGCGCCAAGATGCGCCAAGTAAATCCATAAAGGTCAACCATGAATGAGATGTCGGGATCTCCACCGCCGCTTGCGGCTTCGCGATTCTTCCCGCTTGGCGCATCTTGGCGGCCTTGGCGTGACAACCTGTCTTGCGTCACCCTCCGCGCTCTCCGCGAACTCCGCGCGCACCTCCATTCCCTTCTCCTCCCCCAACAAGGAACCATCGATGAAACACAAACACTGGACCAGTCGGAAGTTTGTGGTGAGCCTGGCCGCGCAGGCCACCGCGATCGCGGTGCTGTTCTGGCCGGAGCATGAGTCGGCGATCGTCGAGGCGGGGCGGTCGATCACCGCCCTGGTGGTGCTGGCGCTGGCGTCGCTGGGTTATCTCGCGGCCGAGGCGTCGGTCGATCGGGCGCGGGCGTCGGGTTCGGCCGATGCCGACGCCTCTTGATGCCCGGCGGGCGGGGTCGTATGCTCGCGCCATGAAGCGGGTGTTTGTTCAACTCGGGCCGGGCCTTGCCCTCGCCGCGGCGCTGCTGGGCTGCCCGTCCGCCCCGCCCACCAACGTGACCATCAGCGGCCCGCGGGGCGGCCCGAACGCGAGCGACCCCGCCGCCCCCGCCTCGGGCGTGTGGCACCCCGAGCCGGTGTCCATCCGCATCTACCCCTCGACCCGCTTCGTCGAGGAGGACGGCCTGCCGATCCTCGAAGCCCGCATCGAGCTCTTCGACGCGATGGGCGACTCGATCAAGAGCTCCGGCGCGATGCGCTGCGAGCTTTTTGCCCTGGGCGAGGGCGAGCGCCCCGCGGTCGGCCGTCGGCTCTACCGCTGGGACATCGAGATGAAGAGTCTCGACGAGCAACGCCGCTACTTCGACCCGATCATCCGCGGCTACGTCTTCCGCCTGAAGATGGACGACCTGGAGCTGGTGCGACGGCCGACGCTGCTGCGCATCGTCTTCCAGCCGGCCGACGGCCCCCGGCTCAAAACCGAAGGCCGCGTCCGCACGGATTGGTAAGCCCCTCTGCGGTGCGGTTAACGCGAAGACGCAGAGGCGCAAGGACGCAGAGGAAAAAACAACTTCTGACTTTCTCCGCGTCGCTGCTTCTCCGCGTCGCTGCGTTGAAAAACTACGTGATCCCGATCGCGGCGCGGCACTGATCGATCAGGTCTTGTGCGGCGTCGGCGGCGGGGGCCTCGGCGATGAGGCGGAGGATGGGTTCGGTGTTGGAGGCGCGGACGTGGACCCAGCGCTGGTCGAGGTCCACGCGGACGCCGTCCTGCGTGTCGATGCGCTGGCCTTTGAAGTGTTGGAGGACTTTCTTCGTCGCGTCCTCGGCCGACAAGCCCTCGATTGACACCTTGTCCTTGACCATCGCGTAGGCGGGGATGTCGTTGACGATCGCGCTGAGCGGTTTGTTTTGGGCGGCCAGCATCTCGAGGATGAACGCGAGGCCGACGATCGAATCGCGGACCTGGCTGATGCGGCGGTCGATGATCCCGCCGTTGCCCTCGCCCCCGAGCGTCGCGCCGTGCTCGCGCATGGCCGCGGCCACGTTGGCCTCGCCTACTGCCGTGCGGATGACTTTCGCGCCGCGCTCCGCGGCGAGGTCGTCGATCATCCGGCTGGTCGAGAGGTTGGCCGCGATCGCCGCGCCCGCTTCGAGCTTGTGCAGGGCGCACAGCGCGAGGGTGTACTCCTCGCCGATGTAACGGCCGGCTTCATCGACGATGGCGAGGCGGTCGGCGTCGGGGTCCTGCGCGAAGCCGACGTGCGCATCCGCCTTGGCCGCGGCTTCGCTGAGGCTCACAAGGTTGGCCTGCGTCGGCTCGGGGGTGTGGGGGAAGTCGCCGGTCGGCTCGGCGAAAAGGTGCTGCACTTGTACGCCCAGCGCATCGAGCAGCGCCCGCGCCTCGGCCCCGCCGGCGCCGTGGACCGAATCGACCACGCAGCGCAGCTTCGCGCGGCGGATCAACGCGACATCGACGAGCTTGAGCACGCGCTGGACGTGGACGTCGCAGCCGCGCGGGTCGTCGCGGGCTTCGCCGGGCGATTCGGTGAAGGTGAAGTCGTTTTCGTGGTAACGGCGGATGATCTGGTGGGCATCTTCGGGCGGGGGCGCGACGCCGTCGGCGCGCAGCGGCTTGAGGCCGTTCCAGGGGAGGGGGTTGTGGCTGGCGGTGACGACCATCCCGCCGTCGGCGGAAAGCTCATCGATCATGACGGCGACGCCGGGCGTCGAGAGGATGCCCACGCGGGTGACCCGGCAGCCCACGGCCAGCAGGCCGGCGGTCACGGCGTGCTCGATCATCAGGCCCGAGGCGCGCGAATCGCGCCCGAGCACGACATGCCCCGCGCGGCCGAGCGAGGCGTTGAGCCAACTGCCGAATGCGCCGCCGAAGCGCGTGGCGACGACGGGGGTGAGGGACCGGCCGACCAGCCCGCGCAGGCCGCTGATGCTGAGCATGAGAGGGGCATTGGAGGTCATCATGTGGGGGGATCCGGTTTACCGCGAAGGCGCGAAGAAGGCGAAGGTCGCAAAGACCAGGGCAGTTTAGTTCAATGATCTTCGCGCTCTTCACCTACTTCGCGCCTTCGCGGTGGAAATACAGGGTCGGTTAATCGTCGTACCACGCGCGCAGTTGTTCGAGCGTGACGCCTTCAAGGTGATCGATGACGCGGTCGGCTTCGGTGAGCGCGGCTGCCGGGCCGGTGGTGGTCAGGCCCAGGGTCATCAGCCCCGCACCGCGGGCGCTGGCCAGGCCCGCGGCGGTGTCCTCGATCGCCAGGCAATGCCCCGGCTGAAGGTCTGCGTCGGGGTGGTACGCGGCGAGGCGTTCCACGGCCAGCGCGTAGCTGGTCGGGTCCGGCTTGCTGCGGGCCACATCATCGGCGCTGACGACGACGGGGAAGTGATGCGCGAGGCCCAGGGCGCCGAGCATCAGGTCGATGTCCGCCCGCGTCGCGCCGCTGGCGATGGCGACGGGCAGCGCGGCGTCGGTCGCGGCGCGGATCAGGTCGATCGCCCCCGGGATCGCCCTCACGGCTTGCGAAGCAAGGCGCTCGAAAGCGGCGGCCTTCTCGTGACCGAGCTGCGCGATGGTGGTGTCGTCGGCGTCGCGGCCGAGTTGCCGCATCATGGCGCGGAACGCGTCGCGGTCGTCGAAGCCGATGTACTGCCGGAGGTAGGTCGGGTAATCCAGGTCCAGGCCCAGCGGCCCGGCGACGGCGACAAACGCGCGGTGGTGCAACGGCTCGGAATCGACGATCACGCCGTCGAAATCAAAAACGATGGCCTTGAGCATGGGCGGAGCATAAACCGCGGCTCCGCGCGGGGCAACGTGCGGAGGGGTAACGCGCGCGCGGGTTGAGAGGTTGACAAGGCGAGGGGGTGAACTTCCGGGGGCCGCTTGCGGCTTCGCGCAACCGCCGCGCGCTTCCTGCGTCCGCTGGCGTGACGACCGCGCGAAGCCGCAAGCGGCCAAAGACGGGCGCTTCGTGCCACCCGCTAAACAACCCACCTTCCCCTTCGTCTTGGCTATCGGACCCAACCCGCATTGCGCCCAACTTCAACGAATTCGGCCTGTGACGGTTAACCCGCCTGCATCAGTCGCCGATGTATGCGGTAGGAGTGTTCGGGCGGTGCGCCCGGCGGAAGGGGATTTTCACAGCGAGTTAAGGAAGGCGGCATCTGATGTCGAGGCAGAAGGATATTCTGACAACCGGGGAAGTGGCCAAGATCTGTAACGTCGCGCCACGCACGGTCAGCAAGTGGTTCGATTCCGGACAGCTCCGCGGCTACCGCATCCCCGGCTCCAAGGACCGGCGCATCCCGCTCAGCGCGCTCATCCGCTTCATGAAGCAGCACCACATCCCGCTCGACGGCCTGCAATCGGGCAAGACGCGCGTGCTCGTGGTCGATGTGCATTCCGAGATCCTCGACGTGCTCGAAAAAGTCCTCGTCGAGCAGGCGGACTACGAGGTGCAGATCGCCCACAGCGCCTTTGCCGCGGGCGTGGAGTGCGAGAAGTTCCGCCCGCACGTGATGTTCCTCGACGTACACCTCGCCGATGTCAAAGCCGAGGACGTGGCCAAGACCATCCGCGGCAACAACGACCTGCAACTGACCAAGGTCATCGCGATGTCCGGCAAGCTGACCGACGGCCAGGCCCAGCACCTGCTCGGCCAGGGGTTCGACGGCTACCTCCGCAAGCCCTTCCACGTCCGCCAGGTCATCGAACAGGTCGAAGACGCCACGGCGATCGTGTACTGAACCGGGCCGCAGCGTGAGCGCGGCACAATTGCCGCGGCTAAATGAGAGGTATCCACACGCCCGTCCTGAGCGCACGCGAAGGGCGGGATTTTTCTGCGCCGCCCGCCTTTGCCTGATCGCACGCCCCCATCCGCACCGCGTCGCTGCGGATTGCAGCTTTATCCGGCGTGCGATACCCTGCCGGGTCGTTTGGTCCCTCCCCGCCTCGTTTTTCCCACCCTCCGACCAAGGAGCCCGCCTGATGTCCGCTGCCATGAATTTCGGTGTCCAGTCCTACTGCTTCCGCCACTTCAAAGACAACGCCGATGTGGCCGCGAAGGTCAAGCAGATCGGCGTCTCGTCGATCGAGGTCTGCGGCATCCACGCCGACTTCAACGACCCCGACGGCTGGAAGAAGCACGTGAAGACCTACCAGGACGCGGGCGTGTCGATCGTGTCGATCGGTGTGCAGACGTTCACCGGCGACACCGCGAAGGAGCGCCAGTGGTTCGAGTGCGCCAAGGCCGCGGGCGCCAAGCACATCAGCGCCCACTTCCGCGTCGATAGCTTCCAGGACGCGGTGCCCGCGACCGCGAAGCTGGCCGAGGAATTCGACCTGCGCGTCGGGCTGCACTGCCACGGCGGGTACATGTTCGGCGGGTCGACCGATGAGATCGACTACATCCTCAAGATCGGCGGGCAGCGCATCGGCCTGTGCATCGACACCGCGTGGTGCATGCAGCTCGGGCCGCACCACGGCAAGCCCGTCGAGTGGGCCAAGAAGTTCGCCGGGCGGATCTACGGCGTCCACTACAAAGACTTCGTCTTCGAGAAGAACGCCCAGTGGAAAGACGTGGTCGTCGGCACCGGCAACCTCGACCTGCCCGCGTTCGTCGCGGCGCTCGAGGACGGCGGGTTCGAGGGCATGGCGGTCATCGAATACGAGGCCGACGTCGAGAACCCCGTCCCCGCGCTGACCAAGTGTGTCGATCAGATGCGCTCGCTCACCGGCGCGACGGCGTAAACAGAGGTCGGGCCTGGCGCGATCGCGTGAGGCACCCCCCAATCCACAAAGCAGAAGGCACGCGATCGGCCGGTACGCCCGCTGATCACGTGCCTTCTTTGCGAGGGGTTCGTGTTGTTCAACTCATGCGCCGGGCCGTGCGCCGTCGCGCATGGTCAGGGCCGGGGCGGCGGTGACGGATCAAACCTCAGGCCTCAAGGTCGGCCAGCAGTTTGTCCATCGCCGCGTCCAGGCGTTCGGCGTTGTCGTAGTTGCCCTCGGCGATCTGCTTGCGGATCGAAGCGACCAGCCGCCAGCGCACCTCGCCGGTCGAATCGGGTCCGGCGTTGCCGGGGAACGAGCGGGTGGGGGATGGTCCACGCCGACTGGATGAAGCAAGTAATGCGCTCATGGTTGGCATCCTTTCCAACTTGAAGAATCAACTCGCGGGTCTCCATAACCCGCGTCCTGTCATCAGTTACTTTAGCGCATGACGCCCGCGGGTCTATCCCCCGGTCGGGGGTATTTCCCGAGTCATTGGACTTTACGTGGAAAATCTGGGGATGAGCGGCGTTCACTTCGACCGCTTTCGGCGAAATCGGCTTGCGTGCGGCGGCCTCATGACGCCGCCTCGGGCCAATCGCCGGCCAGGTCCGCGATGCGTACGGCCTCGGCGGAGGTCGTCGCCCCCAGCTTCCGCAACGCCGCGGCCCGGTGGTCTTTAACCGTCTCGTGGCTGCGGTGCAGCCGGGCCGCGATCTGTGGCGTGGTCAACCCCTCGGCGACCTGCACAAGCACCTCCCGCTCGCGGGGCGTCAGTGTCTCGAATTTCCGTCGGGCCGCGGCTTGCTGCTGGTATGCCGTGCGACGCCGGGTGTCCTCGGCCCGGGCCAGGTCGAGCAGCGCCTCGAGCCGCTCGGCCGTGAGGTCCGCCTTGTTGAGGTAGGCGATGGCCCCGGCGAGGGTCAGGTTGGCGGCGACGTATTCATCCCCCGCGCCGGTCAGCGCGATGACGGGCACCGCGCCGCCGCCATGCCGATACCGCTCCAGCCACGCCACGCCGTCGAGCCCCGGCATCAGATAATCCAGGAAGACCACATCATGCTCGGCGTCCAGCGCCCGCCGCAGGCCCTGCTCGGCCCGGGGCTGATGGTCGCACGCCACCACGTACCGGCTCAGCGTCTGACACAGCTCGACCAGCAGCACGAAGTCGTCTTCGTTGTCTTCGACGATCAGCGCCCGCAGGGGGTGTCGTGCGTGGTCCGTCGGCCTCGAGGTTGCTGCGAATTTATGACTCATAGCACCCCGAATCTGTCCCGCATCTCAACGGCGGGTGCGGCGAAAACGCCGCTAGTTTCCCACGATTCGGCCGGGGATCTCACACACCCCCGTCCAGTACGCCACCAGATCACGCAGGCGAGCGTCGTAGGTATCAAAGTCGGAAGGCTTGACCACATAAGAGCAGGCCCCGGCCTTGTAGGACCGCTCCACATCGCGGTCGGCGTCGCTGGTCGAAAGCACCACGATCGGCAACTTCGACAGCTCGATGTCGCGCCGCATCGCGTACAGCACGCCGTAGCCGTCGAGCTTGGGCATGTTCAGGTCCAGCAGCACCAGGTCGGGCCAGGCGGCATTGCCATCCCGGCACTCGAAGAGGTGGCGGATCGCCTGCTCGCCGTCGGCCGCGTGCGCCACCAGCTCGACATCCGGAAGGGGATCGAAGATATCGTGAAGCAGCATCACATCATCCTCGTTGTCATCTACGATCATCAAGCGCAAGGGCCGACGTTGTGTGGATAATGGCATTTTTAAATCTTACCTCATGGTCAGGGGTGGTCTGGTGGGTGATTTTCCTATATTCAGGAGCGGGGAGGGGCGACGCCGGGGGTGGGCAGGGCGATAATAAATCGGCTGCCGCCGCCCTCGCGGGGCTCGACCCAGGCGCGGCCGCCGTGCCGTTGCGCGACGTTCGCGACGATCGACAGGCCCGCGCCGCTGCCGGGCACCTCACGCCCGACCTCCCGGCGAAACAGCTCGAAGATCCGCTCCCGCGCCGCTTCCTCGACGCCGATGCCCCGGTCGGCGACGATCAGCCCGCACCAGGCCCGCGCCTCGCCATCGCTCGGCTCGCGATGATACGGCAGGACCTCGATCACCGGCCTCTCGCCCGGCAGATGATACTTCAACGCATTGCTCAGCAGGTTCTCCACCGCCGCGACCAACCACAACTCGTCGCCGCGAACCACGGGCAGCGTGTCCGACACGCTAAGCTGCGCCCCCCCGCTGCCCAGCCGCGACTCGAGGCGATCCACCGCCTGATCCACCACCGACTTGAGCGACACCATGCTCGCGTCCGGGTTCAGCCGCCCGATCCGTGAGATCTGCAGCAGGTCGTCGAGCTGCTTCTCCATGCGCTGCGAAGCCCGCACCAGCCGGGCAAAATAGTCCTGGCCCTTGGGGTCGAGCTGCGGGGCCCAATTCTTCTCGAGCGTCCGCGAGAAGCCGCTGATCGCCCGCACCGGCTCCTTCAGGTCGTGCGAGAGGATGTGCAGCAGGGTCTGCAGGTCTTCGTTGCGCTGGCGGACCGCTTCCTCGGCCCGCTGCCGCACGCCGACCTCCGCCTCCAGCCGCTCATTCATCAACGCCAGCCCCGGCAGGTCCATCGCCTTGGGGATCGCGGGGATCAGCGCCACCACCGTCGCGCAGGAGACCGCCGCGGTGATCAATTTGCTCACGCCCGCCAGGTGATAGACCGGCTGGTAGAAGATGATCGCCTCGATCAGGTGCCCCGTCCCGCACGCCGCGATAAACGCCACGAAAAGCCACGCGACCTTGGGGAACAGCACATCCCTGCGGCGGACATAGAAGAAGTACGCCAGCAGCGCCGGGATCGCCATGTACGCCAGGAAGATCAGCGTGTCCGAGATGATGTGGGTGTAGCCCAGCGTCGGCGGCCAGTCGCCGCAGTTCCACCGCGCGGGGAACCCGGCGGTGCTCAGCAGGTCGCCCAGCCAATCGAGCCCGCCTGCCGTCGTGGGCGGGGCGGCCGAGGCGTCGGCCGCGCCGTGGTCCGGGATCGGCACCGGCGGCGGCGGCGCGGGCGGCGCGCAAAGCTGACAATGCGGATCGGTCGTGTGGTCCATATCGTGGCCTTCCGTGAGAAGGGGGCGGGTGGGGGGTTGCGTCGATTTTAATCAGCCTCGCCGATCGTGGAAGCCCCCGGCGGGGCGCGACTTTTAGTCGCACAGGCATTCTTGCCGGTCGTTCGACCGAAGGTCGATGATCCGGCTTGGCGGGCCCTTTGGGCCGGTGACAGACAAGAATGTCTGTCCTGCCAAGACCATCAAGGCGGACCGCAGGGTAAATCGCTTCGCCGTGGGCGCTACCGCGGCGAGCCGAGGATCGGCCGCAGCTTCCCGCCGTGCTCGTCGAGCAGCGCCTGCGCCCGGGCCGCGTCCACCTTCCGCCGGGCCATCACCAGCGCGAGCTTGACCCGGCCGTCGGCCTGATCCAGCAGTTCGGCGGCCTCATCGCGGTCCAGGTCGGTCTGGCTCGCGATGATCCGCAATGCCCGGTCGCGCAGCTTCGCGTTGCTCGCCCGCAGATCAACCATCAGGTTGCCCCACACCTTGCCGAGCTGGATCATCGCCGTGGTCGTGATCATGTTCAGCGCCAGCTTCGTCGCGGTGCCCGCCTTCAGACGCGTCGAGCCGGTGACCACCTCCGGCCCGACCAGCAGCTCGACCGGGAAATCGATATCCACCGGCAGCCGCGGCGGCGGGGGCAGGTCCAGCGGCTGGTTCGCCTTTACCACCGGCGCGCGGTGGCGGATCATCAGCGTCTTGACCGGCACGCAGCACAGCAGCGACGTCGCCGCGCCCCGCCGCTTCGACTCGCCCAACGCGCCCCAGACGAACGGCGTCGTCCCGCCCGCGGCAATCCCGACCACCGTATCCCCCCCGGAAATGTTCAACCGCGTCATTTCTGCCGCGCCGTCCGCCTCAACGTCTTCCTTGCCCTCGCTGCTCTTGCGCAGCGCGCCGTCGCCGCCCGCGATCACGCCGATGACCATGCCCGGGTCGGCAAAAAACGTCGGCGGCACCTCGCTCGCGTCCAGCACACCGAGCCGGCCGCTCGTGCCCGCGCCGACGTAGATCAGCCGCCCGCCGTCACGCAGGCCCGACACGATGTGCTCGATCAGCGGCGTGAGGTGGCGGATCGCGTCGCGCACGGCCACGGCCACGTTCATGTCCTGCGTGTTGATCAGCCGCAGCGTCTGCTCGACACTCATCGCATCGATCGCCGCCGCGGAAGCCAGGCGCTGCTCGGTTGTGAGGTGGCCGCGGTTGGGCAGTGAATCGGTCATGCGTTTCCCATCGTGCGCGATCGCGCCTTGGACGATAGCCGCGACGCGACGCGTCGCCGGGCCCCGCGACGCGACGCGTCGCGGCTACTTAGGATACACCCAACACCCCGCCACCCCGGGGTTTGTAGCGCCCGTGACCCGCGGTAGCGTGATCGGCACCCCGTCCTGACTCAGCGCCCCGAGCACCGCAAACCCCATCGCTTCGCGTGCCTCGCAGGGGATGCCCAGGTCGTCGGAGAGCGTGACCGACTCGATCTGGAACACATCCCCAGCCCAATGCGCCGTGTATTCGCGCAGGCATTCCATCAGAAAATCGTTGCGCACCCCACCGCCCGCGAGCACGATACGGCGCGGGCTGCTGTAGCGGATATCCGGCTCTTGTTGAGCATGCGGCAGATACAGACCTATCACCGAATCCGCGATTGCGTATGCGGCACCGGCGATCAGCATGTCTTCCGGATACACCGATAGCGCCGTATTGCGGAAATCCGCAAGCACCTCTTTAAACCAAGACTGGCTAAACGGCTCCCGCCCCATGGACCGCCAATTGTTCCCTAACCGATCCTCCACGCATGAGCGCATCATCTCCACCACAGCGCTATCAATCCCTATATCCGGATCGACACCCGCACGGGCAAACGCGCCGCCGCGGTCGAAATGATGTCCCGGATGCAACGTGCGTGTAAGGCCATCCAGCACGATATTGCAAGGCCAAAGGTCGCCTGCTTCGATCCAGCCGTCGGACGACCACATCGTGACATTTGCGATCCCCCCCAGATTGATGACGGTATTCGCTTGCTCGCGATACATCACCCAATCCGCGATCGGTGTGATCGGCGCGCCCTGCCCGCCGGCGATCAGGTCGGCTTGTCTTAAGTCGTAGCACACCGGCACGCCGAGGTGTCTGACCAGCGGCCAGGGGTCGAAGAGCTGCCAGCTCAGCGTGTCCTGTGGCGCGTGCCAGATCGTCTGGCCGTGGGCGACGACAAAGTCAACCCCGGGGAAGGGCGCTTGGGGTGGTTCGTTCAAGCCGCCGCGTCCTCGCGGCGCGTCCGCGGCCAGGACGCCGCGGCCAGGACTCAAGACCTCACCATGCTCGCGCAGCAGTGCTTCCACCGCGTCCGCGTGCAGCACGCCGAGGGTGCGCGCGGCGCGCATATATTCGATCGGCGGGGCCGGGTTTCCCTCGGCCAAATGCCGCAACGTTGCGCGAAACGCATCATCGAACGGCCGGCTGATCAGGCCGAGGAACTTAGCGGTCATGTCGAGCCCGGTGCCGGTGATGCGGGTCAGGGCGCAGTCGAGGCCGTCGAGGCTCGTGCCGGTCATGCAGCCGACGACGTGGCGGACGCGGGGATCGGTCATGGGACACAGGATACGGCGGCCGCGCCCGCGTTGCGTGCGGTCGGCTTAGAATGCCGTCATGTCCGAATCTCCGGAAAACACCGAGCCGCCCCCGCCCCCGCCCGCGTCTCCCCCCCGCAGGCCCTTGCCGCGGTGGGCGCTGCTGACGCTGGGCTGCGTGGTCATCGCGTCGTTCACGTTCCTGCTCATCCTCGCCATCTGGCCCGGCGGCAACCCCGACGACCAGCTCGAAGACCTGCGCCGTCACCTGCTCGATGAGGCGCGGCGGATGGTGAGCGAGGGCACGCTCGCGCGGGCCAACGGCTACATCTACGCGGTCGATATCAATCAGCTCGCGACGTATGCCGCGGTCGCCGGGGACCGCGAGTTGTACGACCCGCTGCGTAAGATCATCCTCGACGAGCTGCTGATCGACGAAAAAGACCAGGACTACACCCGCGGCTTCATCGCGTGGCGCTACAAGCAGCGCGACGACCAGGGCAACCCTGTCCCGCGCGATGCGTCCGGCTCGACCGAGGCGCTGCGCGCGGCCGAGGCCCTGTGGCGCGGCAGCGAAACCTTCGACGACCTGCGCGCCGACCGCGACACGGCCCTGTTCATCCTCCGCGGTTACGCGCGACACGCCACGACCGAGACGCACCACGGCCAGGACATCTGGTTCATCCGCAACTACTACAACCTCCAGACCAACGCGTGGGCGACGAATTCATTCCTGATCGACTACGACCCGGATTTTGTGGCGTTTGCGGCCGAGCAGAGCGGCGACCAAACGCTGGCGGAGGTGGCGCAGCGCAGCGAGGCGCTGTTCAAGAAAGCGGTCGCGCCGACGGGGCTGCTGCGGGAGATCGTCCAGCCGGAGGTCTTGACGCTGATGGGCATCGAGCACGGCATCTTCGCGCCCAACAACCTGGAGCAGCTTAGCAACAGCGCCGCCGAGGCCGAGCGCAGCGTGATGACCAACAAGCCCCTGGCGGTGGGCGTGCTGCGGTTCGCGATGCAGCACGCGGACGACCTGCGGCTGAACTACAACGTGGAGACCGGCGAGCCCCGCGGCCCGGGCGTCGGCGCCGAGACGTACGCGGTGCTGGTGCGTCTGGCGCACAAGCTCGACGACCCGGCCGCGGTGGACACGTTTTTGCCGAAGCTGCTGCGCGAGTCGCGGAAGTTCCTCGACGACCCCAACGCCCGCGACCGGCTGTACCTGATCGGCGAAGCGCTGCTGGCGCTGGAGCTGGTGCGAGATCAATCAGAATGAACCGCCAAGACGCCGAGAGCGCCAAGAAAGGCCGTTATGGCCGCAAATGAACGCGAATACACGCGAAGGGAACAGGATGTGATTAGGCGGATCTTATTTGCGTTCATTCGCGTTCATTCGCGGCTGCTTCTGCTTCCTTGGCGCTCGTGGCGTCTTGGCGGTTCACAACTTTGAAAGGTGAAACATGATCGACACCGAACCCTATCGCGTGCTTCCCGGCAGCACGGTCAACCTCACGGAATACGCCACGCGGTACGAGGGCGAGCTGGAGCGCGACAAGGCCGAGAAGCAGTTCAAGAAGCTGCGCAAGCGCCTCGATGAGTTGCAGGAGCGGTTGTACGTCGAGGGCAAGCGGTCGCTGCTGGTGGTGTTTCAGGCGATGGACGCGGCGGGGAAGGACTCGACGATCCGCAAGGTCATCGGCCCGCTGAACCCCGCGGGCGTGCGCGTCAACAGCTTCAAGGTGCCGACGCCGGAGGAGCGGGGCCACGACTTCCTCTGGCGCATCCATCGAAACACGCCCGAGCACGGCTACGTCCGCGTGTTCAACCGCTCGCATTATGAAGATGTGCTGATCGTCCGCGTGAAAGACCTGGTGCCGCGGAGCGTGTGGGAGAAGCGCTACGACCACATCAACGCGTTCGAGCGGCTGCTGGTCGATGAGGGCACGGTGGTGCGCAAGTTCTACCTGCACGTGTCGAAGGATTACCAGAAGGAACGGCTGCAGCGGCGGTTGGATCGGCCGGACAAGCACTGGAAGTTCAACGTCGGCGACCTGACCGAGCGCAAGCGGTGGAACGAATATCAGGCGGCGTACGAGGCGGCGCTGTCGCGGTGCTCGTACGAGCATTCGCCATGGTACGTCGTCCCGGCCGAGCGGCGGTGGTACCGCAACCTGCTGGTCGCGTCGGTGCTGGTGCAGACGCTGGAGGCGATGGACCCGCAGTTGCCCGCGGTGGATTTTGATCCGGAGAAGATCGTGATCGAATAACGTTTAGCGGGCGGCACGGAGTGCCCCGTTGTGAATGACGAATTCCGAATGATGAAAAATCATGCGGAGAACGATGCTGATTCGTCATTCGGGTTTCGTCATGCGTCATTCAGGAGCGGGGCACTTCGTGCCGCCCGCGAAACACGCGTGCGGAGCGCGGCGTTACACTGCCTCGCATGATGCTCGCGGCGTGGCTGCACAACATCGATCCGTACGCGGTCAAGCTCTGGGAGGGCGGGCCGATCCGCTGGTACGGGCTTTCGTACCTGCTCGGTTTTGTCATCGCGTATGGGTTGGTGAAGCGCGTGCTGCGTGTCGGGCAAAACGTCACGCTCGACCACAAACGCGCGGCCGACTTCATCATCTGTGTCGCGATCGGCATCGTGGTCGGCGGGCGGCTGGGGTACGTGCTGTTCTATCAGCCGGCGCTGTTCATTGAGTTCACGGCCGACCTGCCGTTCTGGTCGGCGCTGGCGATCAACAAGGGCGGCATGGCGTCGCACGGCGGGATGCTCGGCGGGCTTCTCGCGTGCCTCTACTTCGCCTGGCGGCACCAGCAGCCGGTGATGTTTTTGTACGACCTGTTCGCGTTCGGCGCGCCGCTGGGGCTGTTCTTCGGGCGCGTGGCGAACTTCATCAACGGCGAGCTCTACGGCCGACCGTGCGATCCGGATTTCATCTTCGCGGTCAAGTTCCCGCAGGAGTTGTACGAGCTGCCGCCGCAGGAGACCGCGGTGCTGGGCATGTCGGTCGAGCGCGCGATCGCCGCGGTGCAGCAGGGCAACCCGCGGGTGATCGAGTTGCTGAGCAACCTCGACCTGCTGACGCCGCGGCACCCGTCGCAGTTGTACGCCGCGGTTTTGGAGGGGCTGGTGGTGTTTGCGGTGCTGGCGGTGTTGTATCGGCGGGCGGTGAAGCCGGGCGTGATCGGCGCGGCGTTCGTGATGACTTACGCGGTGATGCGGATCATCAACGAGTTTTTCCGCATGCCGGACGAGCACCTGCGTGACGCGGAGTTTGCCGCGGTTGGCATCACGCGTGGCCAGTGGCTCAGCGTGGGGTTGTTTTTGCTGGGCGTGGGGGTGCTGGTGGTCGCGTTGCGGAGCGGGCGGGCGCGGATGGGGGGGTGGGGCGCAACGCGCACCGCCGCCGACGGTTAGCGGGTGGCACGAAGTGCCCCGTATCCTCTGGGAATATCCCGCCGAAGCTGCGCTGCGCATCGGCGGGCTTGGTGGGGGGGAATCAGTTTGTTTTTTCGAGCCGGGTGATGCGGCCGCCCTGGATCCACTCGGCGATGTAGATGTCGCCGTTGGGCGCGAAGCACCCGCCGTGGGGCGAGTTGAACTTGCCGGGCTTGATCAGTTCGGGGTGTTCGTTGACGTTGTGGTTGGGCCAGCCCTCGACATCGACGGCCGGGCCGTGGTCCCCGAGCATGACGGCGGGCTTGTCGTTTTTGTCGAGCACGTCGACGCGGGCGAAGAGTTCGGGGACCAGGCACAGGTCGCCGAGGAAGTCGAACATGCAAGGCGAGTGGAGGGTCTTGTTTCCGACGAAGCGTTTGAAGTTACCCGAGGCGTCGTAGACCTGGATGCGGTGGTTGCCGCGGTCGGCGATGTAGAGTTCGGGGGCCTTGTTGCCGCGGGTATCGAACGCGATGCCGTGGGGGCAGGCGAACTTGCCGCCGCCGGCTTCGCCGTTGATGGACTGGAGGTATTCGCCGGCCTGGTTGTAGCGGTGGATGTGGGATGAGCCGTAGCCGTCGGTGACCCAGACGTCGCCGTTGGCGGGGTTCACGGCGACCCAGGTGGGGATGTAGCGTTTGGCGTCGGGGCCGGCGTAGATGGGGTGATCGGGTTTGGCGATGGTCTGGACGGTTTGGCCGTCGAGCGTGACCTTGGCGACCTCGGCGGACTTTTCGTTGGCGAGCCAGAGGAACTCGGTGCCGTTTTCGACGACGCGGGTGAGGCCGTGGGCCCCGAGCCAGCGGTCGCCGCCGGTGGCGTTGATGAGTTTCCCGGCGGGGTCGAAGGTGATCAGGCCGTTGTGGCACTGGGCGAAGACGACGAGGTTTCCCGCGGCGGTGACACAGATGCCGTGGGTCCGGCCGTTGGCTTTCGCGGAGGGGGTGTCGGGCAGCCTGGCCCAGTGGTCGTGCCAGGTGTAGGTGAGGGGTTCGCGGCCGAGCTGCATGGGGTCCTCCGGGGCGGTCGGGGGGCGTGGTG
>CAZTLX010000025.1:0-28217 GCA_964614575.1 uncultured Phycisphaeraceae bacterium
GCTTGCTGGCCGGGCTGCCGTCCGCTCTCACGAGCCGGTACTGGTTCTGGTTGACCTGCTGCAGCTTCATCGCTGGGCTCCATTGTAGCGGGGGCGGCGGATTCACCTAGCGCCTTGTCGCGGACCGGCACGCCGATCTTCTCGCGGAAGGTGTCGAGCTTGTCCCGGCTGACGAACCAGCGCTTGTTGTTCTTGGGTCCGACGCGACGCGCCCCGGCCTCGCTGATCTGGCGGTCGGTCACCCCCTCGGGGATGCCGGTGATGAACACCCCCTTGATCTTGCTGTCGGTGCTGGGGGTCAGCTCGATCGCGGGGGTGGCCGGGCTTACCGGGGCCGTGGGCGCGGCCTGGGCTTGCCGCAGCCCTTCTTGCTTGGTTCGGGCATCGGTGGTCTCCTGTGGGGTGGGTTGAGGTTGTTGCGCCGGTGTTGCGCGGGTCGGCTCTAACTGCGGTCTGGCGGCGGATTTCGGCTTGGTTTGTTGTTGCGCTTTCGTTGCGCGGCCAGCCTGCGGCGTCGGGTCGGGTGTGGGTTGCGGGGCCGTCTGGGGAGGCTTCGCTACTTTCCTGCCACTATCAGTTGCCGCCGGTCCGGGCGCGGGGCGATCCGTCGCCCGCGCCTCGGGGGGCGTCCCTGCCCCGGCGGGTTGATCGGGGGTTTGTGCAGTTTCCGCAGTTTCAGCGGCGTCCAAATCGACGCGCATCCGCTCAAGTGCTTCCTTTTCGGCACGGGTGTGCTTCTCGATCTGCAGCGCGGGCTGGCGGATCGAGTCGATGAACTCCTCGACATCCTGACGCCAGCGGGATTCCTTCGAGACGCCCCGCAGGGTGTCGAACAGGCGACGGATCGCGGCCATCACCTTGCGGAAGACGGTCGGCCGGTCGGCCTCGACCTGTGCCCAGAACCGCGTCAGGCCTTGCAGGTTCTCGCCGATCGTGCTGATCGCCTCGCTGCGCCGCTTGCCCGCGTCCTTCTCGATGGCCTGGACCAGTGCATTGGCCCCGGCCTTGCGCGCGGTTTCGATATACGATCCGATCGCGAGCGCCATCAGGTCGGGGGCGTTGGTCTCGAGGTCGGCGGCCAGGGACTGGTACAGGTCCGGGGCCAGATTCTCGACCGCGTGCAGCACCTCGTGGTTGAACAGGCCGTAGAGCACGTCCTGGTTCGAGGCGTTGACATCGATGAAGACGGTCTGGCTGCCGTCGGCGCGACGCAAGGCCTGCTGTCCCGGCAGGGGGTTGTCGGACCCGAGGCTGGAGGTGGTGAAGACGAGGTTGAGCCGCTTGCCCTTGGGGGCGTTGCGGTTCAGGCGGTCGGCGCCGCGTAGGATAAGGTCGGGGAAGCTGCCCCGCTCTGGTTTATACGCATCAATGCGGACATCACTCCGGCCAAGCTCGGCGCTGGTATCGGCCTGATATCGGTCGAGTTCCCGGACGGTCTGCGTGTCTAGGCGTTCGCGCGGGACGACGGCCTCGGGGCGGGCTCGATATGCGCCGACCGGAGCCACGCCCTCCCCTGCTCCGTCAGCAGCCACGCCCGCTCCTTGGGCGTCAGTTCGCCCGGGAGCTTGAGGTTGACCCCCGTCGCGCTGGGCTGCAGTGGCCCGATCAGGCCCACCTTCTCCAGCATCAGGTCGATCCAATACCTGACCCGCCGCCGGTTCGGGGGCAGGGGTATCCGGGTCGCCGCGCCGCTCATCGGGTCGTTGGGGTCGCGTACCGCCATCGGGGATCTCCGGCCCCATTGTACCTTGCGGGTCGGGGGCGGGCGAGTCTTTTCCATCCTGGGCGGCGATCTCGAGCAGTTCGCGGGCGGCTTGTTCGCCCTCGGCCTTGCGGTCGCGCAGGGGTTGGGTGCGTAAATACTCCCGGATCGCCTGGTTCTGGTCGTCCAGGTCAACGCCTTCCTGCCCCATCAACCGCGCATCTCGCATCGATCGCACGCGTTCCATGATTCGCTGGCGCTCTTCGGGCGTCTCGGCGGCCTCAAGTGCCGCGTGCAGCTCGCTGACGCGATCAAACGCCATCTTGCGGTGTTTGGCGTTGCGCAGCTTGTACCGGCCCAGGCCGAGCGAGGACATCGCGGTGCCCAGCAGGAAGCCCACGCCCGCCCCGACACTCGCTTCTTCCAGCAGGCTCTCGAACTGGTCCCGGTTGCCGGCAAGGAATTTCGCGAGGATCAGATCGTTGCCGAAGCCGATTCCGCCTTCCTGCGCCATCTCCTCCAACGCCTCGACCCCGCCGTCACGCATGATGCGGCGGAAGACCTGGCCCTTGCTCATGCGGTTGAGGCTGCGGGCCAGTTGATAAGCGTCTTCCGCGCGTCGGAACGCTCCGCCGATCGGGACGGCCTCCGACAGACCCAGCACCGCGCCGTACACCATGGCGCGGTCCGCCTCTTCCTCGGTCGCGCCGAATTGCAGCGCCTCCTGCCGGACGGAGTTGGCGTTGACCGCCGAGCCCATCATCGCCGGGGCGATGTAGCGCCCGCCCTTGATGGCTGAACCCGCCCAGCCGCCCAGCAGGAACGGTATGGTCGATCCGAGGCCCTGGGCAAGCGGGCCGCCGACCTGCCCGACCGCCGCGGCGGATTCGGGGTCTTTGGCGATGTTTTCCTGCAGTCGGTCCAGCACCCCGTAGCCGCGCGCCGCCCTGGCCATCGGGTGCATCTCGCTGGGCACGGTGTCCTGCACGCCGGCCTTCTTGGCGGCGAGGTTTGTCAGGTCGATCGCGCCGCCGACCATGCCCGACGAAGATTCCCACACCCCCGCCGCCAGTTGTTTGGCGAGGAAGCCCGCCGTGCCGGTCACCCGCTCGGGCACGCTGCGGCCCTTGAGTTCTTGCCGCATCTCCGCCGTCTGCTCGCGGCCCTGTTCGCGCTTGTGCGCGGCCATGACCTGCTTCTCCAACACCGACATCGGCTTGGGGCCAGCCTCGGGCTGCTTCTCCCATTCGGCGTGTCGGGCCTTCGCCTGCTCATAGAGCACGGCGTCTTCCTGCCTGCTGAACCCGCCGTCCGGCACCTTCGGCACCTCGGGCTCGGGGTCGCGTTTGGGGTAATCCAGCGGGATGCCGTACTTGTTCGCCGCCGCGAGGATCTCGGCGTCGGTTTCCGCGGGGGTTTTCAGGCGTGGCAAGCCCTGGCGGTCGCGGTCGCGGTTGACCTGTTCAAAGATCGTCTCGGTCACCTTGACGTATTGATCCGGGTCTTCGTCGCGCAGCTTGCCCGCCACATACTCGCCGAAGTAGCGCTGCGCCCCGAACCGCTGGGCCGTGCCGCCGCCGACCCGCTCGGCCGCCTCCAGAATGTCGAACATCGTGCGATCAACCGGGCCGTGACGGAAGCGGTAGTCGGCGTCTTTGCCCGTCAGCGGCTCGCCGTCCGGGCCATCGGGGTACATCTTGGCGCGGGCAACCTGCTGGCGCAGCGCCAGGTCAGCGCTCGCGCCAGAACCACGCAGACGCACGCCGGCCTCTGGGTTCAGGCGCAGGTAGGCGTCGATGTCGGCGTCGCTCACCTCGACCGGCAGGTCCACCCCGCGATCCATCGCCGGCAACCCCGACATCGCGCGGATGCCCGGCGCCGAGGTATCCACCCCCACGCCCAACTGCTTCAAGGCGGTATCGACCTGCGGCGGCAGCGCGTACTTGCGGCGGGTGCGGAGGGATACCTCCAGCTCCCGCTCGCCCATCTGCGCCCAGTTGGGCGCGCCCTTGTTCTTGAGGTACGTCCGGTGCTCAACCAGGTCTTCGCGGTTCACCGGGTCGTCAGGGCCGGGGAGGGGCTTGGGGGTCGGCCGATTTATTCCGGCGCGATTAATTCCGGGGGTATTTATTCCGGGGGTTGGAGCGAAGGCGTCCTGCGGGAGGGGCAGGGCTGCGGCGGCGCGGGTCAGGAGCCCCGGTTTCGCGGGCGGGGCGGATTCGATGAGGGTTTTGCGGCGTTCGGCTTTTAATCGCCGGCTGGTCAGCGGATTACCCGCGTCCTTGATCGGTTCGACTCTGGGAAGGGCCTGCGGCGTCTCGGGCTCGGGAGGCGCTGCGATAGCCGTGGCCGGTTGATCTTCGTCTGCCGGCCGCTCACGCCTTATCCTGCGTTCGGTGAGGGGGTTACTCATGCTGGTTGAATCAATCGCCATCGCCCCAGCCACCAAAGTCACGCATCAGCTCCCATGCCTTACCCTCTCGGGCTTCCTCTGACATACGCGCCCATTCTTCGTCTCCGTATCGCTGCTTGGCCAACGTCATCCACTGGGACTGAACCGCGTTGTACTGGTCATCTGGAAGGTCGTTGATCGATGATCCCCGCTCCGGCGGCAGGATGGCGGGCGGCACCTCGATCGATGCGCCGCTGGCAGCCTTGAACGTCACGGGCTTGGGCGCTTCGACCGGTCGCCCCCGACCCGCCGCAGCCGCCGCGGACGTGGCGATCCGCTCCTGGCTCTGCCGGTCGGCGGCCAGTTCCTGCCGCTGCACGCGCTGGTCCATCGCGACCTCGCCCGGCCCGCGCTGATCGACCCCCGCCGCGCCGCTGAGCGCCGCCATCGCGGCGTCGAACGCCGCCCGGCCCCGCGCCGCCCGGTCCACCGAGGGCGAGGCCCCCGACAGCGGTCCGACCCCGCGGCTGCGCTGGTCGCGCGCGGCCTGGATGCGATCAATCCCCGCCTGCCGCTGCTCGCGGATCGGGGCGTTGCGCTCAAACGCCTCCCGCCCGTTCTCGAGCATCTCACCCACCGTCATCGGGCTTGGGCCCGAGCCCCGCAGGGTTTTCTCGGCGGCGGCGATCTGATCCGCCGGGACACGTTCGGCCTCGGGCAGGCGGCCCTCGACCCGCAGGCGGCCGTCGTCCACCTGACCGCTGAGCCCGTCGCGGCCGCGGGCGAGCCGGATCGCGTCCGCGCTGACCCCGGCATCGGCCAGGAAGCCGGTGTAGTCGATCTGCCCGCCCATCTGACGGGCCTGGGCCGGGTCGATCCCCGCCGTCGCCGCGTCCCGGTAGGACATCCGCCCGCCGGTCGCGGGGTCGTTGAGGCCCTGCACCGCGTCGATCGCCGCCCCCACCCGGCTCGTGCCGGCCTGCGTCTGCCGGGTCTGCCGCTGGGTGTCGGCGGTCTGCTGCCGGGCCAGGGCGATCTGCGCCGCCGCGTCCCGACCCTCGGGGGATTGCCGGTTACGCATCGCGCCTTCGACGCCGGTCGCCCCGGCGACCTGATCCCCGATCAGCTTCGAGCCCTGACCGATCAGGCCCATCAGGGACAGGGGGTGCGGGTTGCGGCGCTGCTCAGCCATCGCCCGCCCATCGGCCTGCGCAGTCTGCTGATCGACCGCGGCCCGGGTGCCCCGCGCCGCCGCGGCCTGCGCCGGGGTCATGGGCTTGTCGGCCTTGCGCTTCACCTTCCGACCTTTTTCCGCGTAACCGCGGGCCAGGTCGTCGTAGTAGGGGTCGGCGTCGTACTGGTTGCGGGCCATGCTGCACCTCGTTGTTAAGTATAAACCTTATCGACCAGAACGGCGGTTTAGCTGGCCGCCTCGTCGATTTCGACCTCGGCGTACATGCCGTGGGCGCCGGTGATGGTGGCGGGGGTGGTGACCTCGATCAGCAGGACGTCGCCGGCCGCGAGGGTCGTGGCCGAGAGCGTGCCGGTGGCGGCGGTGTTGTCGGTCGAGTCGCTGTCGATATCGACCGTGGCGCTGAGGATCGACGCGAAGCTGCCGGACCCCGCAGTGGCGCGCTTGAGGTCGAACGCGAAGTCGTTGGCGTTCGTCTGGCTGCCGGTGTCGGTCATCAGCGCCCGGAAGGCGTTGACCGTGCAGGCCGCCGAGGCGCGGAACACGATGAACGAGTAGGTCGTCCCCGTCGAGGGGGCGGCGTCCTCTTCGATCCCGAAGTTCGTGCCGGCCTTGTGCCGGTGCTGGAGCTTCGAGGCCGCGATCGCCGCGGTCGCGCTGATCGCGGCGTTGAAGATCGACGCGGGCTTGTACTGGACCGCGCTGGCGTTGGCCATATCGACCAGGCCGCGCAACTGCAGATCGGAGTTGATGGTGTCGGCGGGCATGGGGTTATCCCTTCTTCAAGTGGTGTCGGTACAGGCGGATGATCTGACCGGTCACGGCCAGCTTCTGGGTAAAGGTGATGCGGACGCCGGCCTGCTTTGCGCGGCGCAGCCCCTCGGCCAGCAGGGGCCGCAGGAGGCCTACGGGGGCGAGCCGCGGCCGGTCCGGGGAATGGGCCAGTTGCTCGAACAGATAGCGGACAAGGGCTTCACGGCGCTCCCAACAGCCCTGCCAGCCCCACGCGTTCATGTCCTGCCGCTTGCCGTCGCACAGCGGGCGGCGGTCTGGCGCGAGGCCGGTCAGGGCCAGGATCGCCAGCGCGGTCCAGTCGCCGGGCTTATCCCGGTCCAGCGGGGTCTCGCTCACGCGCAGGCGGGCCGGTCGCTTGGCCACGGCCAGACGCTGCTGCGCCTGCTCGGCGGCGGCGGCAAGGTGTCGGATTGTGATGCGCTTGGTCATTTTTTATGCGGCGATCAGGGGGGTGTCTGTTATGATGGAGGGGCGGACGGATAACCCCTTTTTCCCTTTCGGAGGCTCACGATGAAGCGCTCTTCCCTGATCAGTCTGATGGTTGTGCTGTGCGCGTTGCCGGTGCTGCTGGCGGCGGGCAATGCCGGGAAACCCACCATCGTCACCGTGCAGACCGTGTTCAAAGAAATCCCCAAAGAACACCGTTTCACCGTTGAGGGCGACCGCGTGCTCTGGGATGACACCACGGCCGAGAAGGCCGCCGAGGCGTTGACCACCAAGTTTAAGGACAAACGGCTCGGGTTCCGGCGTGCCAAGCTGTGGCAATACGGAAGCGTCTCGGCCGACGGACAGACCATCCCCGCCCGCGCCCGGATTGAATTGCAACAGGGGGGTGTGACCTTCGAGCTGTGCGCCACCTTTGATCTTCCGGCGGAGAAGTGGAAAGATCGCTTGAAGGATGGCGAACGCATCACGGCAGACGTTGCCTTTACGGTGGACGCGGCCGAGTGCATGCGCAACCGCACCTCGGCCGGGGTCAACCTGGTGGCGTCGTCGGGGATGGCTGGCTAGTCCTGTCAAAACGTTGTCTCGCATTGCGTTAGGTCACATCAAAATCGGCCTCGGTCTTCACCGCCGACGCCCGCGCGATGACGCGAATCTGCCCCGCCGTACTCCACGCGCCGTCAGTGCGCTGCAGGTACATCCGGCCCGTTGCACTGCCCGAGTCGGTTTCCATGTAGAGGCGCATGTTGCTCCCGACGCCGAAAACGTCATTTATCGACCCTAGCATTACATCACCCGTGGATGTAAAGTTGTCGCCGTAAACGTCGTCTCTGCTGGCCGTCGGGCGGTCCCACAGGATCGTCCGGGCGTTCGCCTCGGTGTCGCGGTCGCCGTACATCCGCACGAGGAATGCCCGGCCCCGCCAGTCGATCGCGGTCCCGCCGTCGATGTAATACTTGTTGCTTCCGGGGTCGGCTCCGACGTTGAGCCAGTAATCGACGTACACGCCGCCGGTCACGCCGCCCTCGTCGGATATGCCGGGGTCGGGCAGGTCCGCCTCGTCAATCCACAGCTTCATCAGGATGTCGTTCGCCCCGCCGCCGTTGTCGTCCCCGTCGCTGCGGACGGGCACTTTCCCCGTTGTGTCGTCGCCGATGAACTGCACCACGCCATCGTCGTTGCGGGTGAACGCATCGCCGTCGTCGTCCTTCACGGTAATGATGCCGGTGTCGTCGCCCCCTCCGCCCCCGCCGCCCACTTCCACTTCCGCCGTCACGACCGCCTTGCCGTCGCCGTCTTGCTCGACATAGAACTTCACCGGCTCATGGTCGCCGTCTGTGAGGTTCCCCGACGTCATCTCCGCGAAGCGCAGCACGCCATCGAAGAACTTGGTGACCGTGCCGCCCGTGTCCGCTTCGACCGTGATGTATCCGTTCTCATCCGGTCCCGCGAGGATGATGTTGATCAGGATGTTGGTGATCTGATCGATCAGGTACAGGTCGCCTTCTTCCAGCGGCTCCTGGGCCTCGGTGTCTTCGTCATGCAGGCCGACCATGACGTACTGGCCCGGGTCTTCCTCGTGGAACTCGAAGCCGGTCGCGTCGTCGGCGCGGATGCTCACCACGCACCGCGCGAAGTTGCGGTTTAGCTTGCGGATGAACGGCTTGGTGAGCAGCGCCACGCCGCCTTCGACGAAGCTGCGCAGGCCGTTGGGCAGGAAGCCCGAATCGAACTCGCGCGCGGAGGGGCTGCCGCCGTCGGCGCCGGGTTGCAGGTTCAGGTTGTCCGGGGCGTCATTCATGCGGGGGCGGGGCCGGTGCCCATGGAGGTTGGGAACTTGTTGGCGAACGGGATCGCGTCGTATCGGCTCGAGGTGCCGCGCGCGTACCACATCCCGGAGTAGCTCGGCAGCGTGCTCGCGTCTTCATCGACCGTACAGGGCGAGAAGTCGCGGGGGGTGATGTCTCGGCACGACGCGCTGATCCACCCGAAGCGGGCCGATTCCCACCCCAGCGGGTTCCAGGCCAGCACATAGTCAAACCGGTACTTGACCGCGGAGGGGGTGTCGATGCCGCGCAGCCGGATGCCGTTGAACTTGAGGGTCTTTGCTGCCCGCGTGACGCCGTTAATCACCACCGCGTCCGAGTTGATCGCGCCGTGGATTTGCCCGTAGGGCAGGCCCATATTGGTCGAGAGCGCCGCGATCGGGTGGGCGGACAGGACATCCGACATCGCCAGTTGCATGATCGTGATGCGCTTGCGGTCGCGGTCCACCGCCCGGTACAGCGAGGCGCTGCCGATCAGGTCATGCAGCGGCGACGGGTCCACCGCCGCATAGGTCGGTCCGATGAAGTTGTAAACGGTCCGCCGGCCGCCGTAGTAGCTGGTCTCGGTCGCGAAGTTGAAAGGATCCCACCGCGGGGGCGTCGCGGCCGATCGGCGGGAGACGGCCGACCCGAGCACGATCTCCCCGAAGTATTGCCCGGAGACGTGGCTCAGCGGCAGGTCGTTGTCGGTGGTGAAGTCGGGGTGGACGGTGCCGTGGTTGGTGATCGCCGCGTCGATCGCCTCGGCGAGGTTGCCCCGGCCGCCCGACAGGTCGCGCGCGTAGAAGCCCCGCACGCCCGCCGTGGGCGCGAACAGCTCCACGCCCTTGGTCAGGCTGCTGCCGCTCTCCAGGTCCCAGGTCACATCGACAGGCATCAGGTATCACCCTCCCCATCGGCTTCGAGTTCGGCGCGGATCAGCGCGGGCAGCTTCTGCAGGAACTGGGCGATCTGCCGGTTCTGGTCGGTCACCTGTTCCGTCAACCCCTTGAGCGCTTCGAGCAGGGGCTGGGGGTCAAAGCCCGGCGCGCCACCGCGCCGCCCGCCCACGCCCTCACCTTCTCCGGGCTGCGGGTCGGCGGGCAGGCCCTGCTTGATCCGCTCCATCTGCTCCATGTCCACCGGCGGGAGCTTGTCACGGCGGCGGTCGCGGTTGAACCGCTTGAGTTCCTTCTGCTTGCGCCGGTTCTCCTTGCCCTGCTGGCCCGCGTTGATCTGGTCCTGCAGGTTCGCGACCAGGTTCGGCTCTTTCTGGTCCGGACCCGCGTCGTCGCCCTTGCCTTCCCCTTCACCCGGTTCTTCCCCCTCGTCCTCATCGTCTTCTTTCTCGCCGAAGCGTTCGACCAGCGCCGCCATGAGCACGCCGGCCAGGTCTTCCCGGCTCATCTTGGCCAGCTTTTCGTCGAGCTCCTCCCGGATCGCCGCGGCCGCGGCCTGCTTCGTCCGCTCGGTGTCTTCCTGCTTGTCCTGATGCTGCTCGGCAACCCGCTCCGACCGCGGCGCCGACTCTGCCGACTCTGCCGCGGGGGCGGATGCGTCGGGCGGGGGATCGGCAGGCGCTTCGAGGTCCGCGGCCGTTTCCGGGGCTTGTGGTACTTCCGGGACTTCCGGGGGCGGGATATCTTCGGCGGGCGTGCCGGGCATGATCGCGCCGTCCGGGTTCGGGGCCGGGCCGTAGAACGAATCGGGCTTGCGTTGGTGGTCGTCGTAGGCCATGGGGTAAGGTTCAGGCGGCGGCAAAAAAGGCCGATCCGTCGATCACGCCGCTGAGGCTGTAGCGGGCCGGGAAGCCGTTTTCGTAGTCGAAGAACCCCTCCATCTGCTGCACGACCACGCCCTTGCCCCCGGCCGCGACGGTCATGGTGCGGCCGTTGTCCAGCCGGAACGTCGGGGAGAAGTAGTCGGTGAAGAACGGGTTGTCGTTGACCGCGACCGCGGCCGCGTTGGAGTTGAGCGTGACCGCGCCGCTGAGGGTGAACGCGAAGTCGATCGGGACCGGCCCGCCCCGCGACCAGCTCATTTGGGGCTTGATGTACTGGATCACCGCCGTGCCCTGGACGCCGACCGCGTTGGTGACGGTCCTGGCGATCGGGATCGTGAAGTTGCTGATCCGCGCCGCCGCGATCGTCTCGGTCTCCCAGATCGTCGCCGATCCCAGCTCGCTCGACAGCGCGTACCCGCGCCCCGAGCCGTAGTAGCGGCGGTTGCCGATCTCGAATCTGGCGGTGTCCTCCCCGTCGCCGGCCGACGAGGTGTTGGTGATCGCGGCGCTTTTGGCGAGCCTGATCTGGCTGATGCGGGTGATGGGGCCGTTGCTCACCGCGGTGCCGATGATCGAGGGGTACGAGCCCGAGACCTGGTAGAAGCCCGAGGCCTGGACCTGCCAGAAGAACCGGCCCGGCGTCTCCTCGTGCGCCCCGCGCAGGTCGGCGTGGGTGGTGTTGATCGACGGCCAGCGCTTGTACACCGCGCCCACCACGTCGGTGATGGGCGGCCCGGCGTAGTTGACCACAACGCCGACGACGGACGAGTCGGCGATGTTGCCCGACCCGCCGTTGATGTCGCTTTCCAGCACGATCGCGTTGTCGCTGGTCTTGCTGGCGATGGTGTAGAGGCCGACCGTGACCCCGGTCCCGGCGCTCAGGAGGATCTGATCCCCGTAGCGGTGGCAGTAGTCGGCGAACGCGCCGGTCTCGGTGAGCGTCTTGGTCGCGTCCGTCCAGTCCGCGCCGGTCAGCGCGATCTTGTTGCCGTAGTCGAGGCTGCCGTCGGCGATTTGTGCGTAACAGGGCATGGTGTTTCTCGTGTATGGGGTTAGCGGAGGCCGATCGGCCCGTAGGTCTGGGACAGGTCGGCGAGCGTGTCGCGATACCACATGCCGTTGGCGGCGGTTTCGCCGGCCACACGGCGGATCAATCGCTCAAAGTCTTCGGCGGCGGCCCGGACCCGGTTATCGGGGACGCCCGGGGTGCCGCGGAGCATCTTGGCGCGGCCGCCGTCGCTCATGACGTCGTGGAAGTAGGGCTCGTCGATGTTGATCTCGACCTGGTAGGGGTCCACGGCCAGGGCGCCGGAGAAGTAGGTGCGGTTGGGCGGCTCGCTCGCGGCCCCGGCGGTGTGGGTCTTCTCGACGCGGTAGTACAGGGCGTCGGGGTCGCCGTCGCCCTGAACGTACTGCCCGGCGTAGTAGGTCGTGCCGCTGGCCCAGACCGTGCTCAGTTGCTTCCAGTTGGTCGAATCCCCGTTCGGCTCCTGGCTCTGGTTCTCGTTCAGGCAGCGGTAGAGGTGGGTGTCGGGGCTGCCGTCGCCATAAACGATGTCGCCGGGCATGTAGGTCGTGCCGGTCGCCCAGACGCCGCGGATGCCGTGGATGAAGTCGGTCAGGTAGCGGGCGTAGGGCAGGGCGATCTCATACGCGTCGTCGGGGGTGGGGAACAGGTAGAACTCGTTGGCGTTGATCCACGCGATCAGTTCGGGCTGGCCGCTGGCCGAGCGGTGGTACTCCTGCACGCCCTGGAAGTTGTTGAGTACGACCGAGCGCAGCACCTGGTACTGGCGGGAGTGGTTGGAGCTGATCCACGGCGAGGCGAACATCAGGTTGCGGTGGAAGGAACCGCTGGTGATGGTGTAGTGGTTTTCGTCGGCGGTGCAGGTCAGGGTGCAGACCGTGCGGCCGAGCCGGGTGCGGGTCAGGAACTCGTTGGCGGCGCGGTCGATCGCGTGGTGCAGCTTCGCCGCCTCGGTTGTGCGGTCGTGCAGGCCCGAGAGCTGGACCACCAGCTCGGCATCGGCGAGGGTGAAGGCCATCAGTCACACTCCAAACTGACCGGGGTCGGGTCGGAACAGGTCAGCGCGGCGGCACGCGCGGTGACGGACGCCACCGCGACCGGGGTCGGGTCGGAACAGGTCAGCGCGGCGGCGGCGGTGCGCGGGCCGGGCAGCCACCACACCAGGCCCATGACATCCAGGCCGGGGTCGTAGGTGAACACGTTGCCGGTGATGCGGTAGGCGGCCATCAGGTCACCTCCTCGAAAACCACGTCGGCGGATTTGTTGGTGTCGCTGACAGCGATCTGACGCATGCGCACGCCGGTCGCCACGGGCTGCGCCGCGACCCGCACGACATCTGCCTGCACGATGCCGAGGATGTTCGACACCGCACCCAGCACGTTCACCACATCGCCGGATTCATCGCTCACGATGTCGAACATCGCCGCATTCGCACCGGCGAGCGATACCGCGTCGGGGACGTGGAGTAGGTAGATGCCGTTGAACAGATGTCGCACGCCGCCCGGCGTGTGTGTGGTGTTCCAAGCCGCGAGGTCGCTCAGCGGTGTGATGGCTGTCGCTGATGCAGCCAGCGGTATGCCGTTGAGCAGGCGCAAATAACCAATGGTGAAGTTGGCAGCAGTGCGGTCGGTCACCGCTCCGTCGTTGTCGCTGACGGCGAACAACACGCCTTGACCCGCGATGCCTGATTGCAACTGGCTCATGCCGTCCTCCTCAGCGAAAGCCCGCCAAGGCCCGCGACGCGGTTAAGCAGGGCTTGGGAGACGCCGCCGCCAGCCTCGTTGATAAATGGATGATTGGCGTTGCCGATCGTATAGATGGTCGCAACGTTGTCGATTTGCTCGGCGGTTGTTTCGCCGAACAAAATGACGATTCCCCCGTCTGCCAGTCGCAGACCCGCTCCGGTAGCGTCTGTGATCCCCAACGTAACGACAACCCCCCCCGCTTGGCACTGGGTGCCGCGAGCGTCATTATTGCTGCCGCCCGTTGACACGCCGAACTGAATGCCGCCCTGCAGAACTAAACTTCCGGTCGCGTTACTTGTGCTGCCTCCAAACGAGTCGCCAATCTGTACGCCGCCGTCAAAGACTTGAGACCCGTGCGCGTGACTTGCTCCGCCGCCATACGAATTGCCGGTCTGGAATCCACCACGAAGAAGTTGAGTTCCTCGCGCGCCGTGGGTCGGGCTTCCATATGAATCGCCGTTTTGCTTACTGCCGTCTTGCACATGCGTGCCGTGCGCACCGGTGGCCGAACCGCCAAGCGAATCCCCGTTGTGCGTCCCATTGTTGACTCGTACGCCGAGAATGTTCACGACGGTCCCGCCAGTCGAATGGCCATTGAACGTTGCGCCGCTGTTTACCGTCAGCGCCAACGATGTGCCCGCAGTTACGTCTGCATTTACTACGGCCGATGCTCCGGTAACGGTAAATCCTCCGCCCGCCACCGCGATAGCCCCCGGTGTCGTCGTTAACAGTGCAACCGTGATTTCGCCTGAAATCGTCACCGCAAAGCCATTGGCGTGGACGGTGTCATCGGGCGTGGGTAGCGTTCCGCCATCGAAACGTGCCGCCTCCCAAATACCGCTAGATGTGGCATACCTCTCGGCCATCACTCAATCTCCGGGGCATCACCCACACCATCCCACGCCGCGACGATCGCTCGGTAGGCCGCGATGTCTGAATCACGCTTGGCCTGCGCCGCTTCGGCGGTCTGCTGGGCCTCGGCTGCTACTTGCGTGTAGGCTGCATTGGCTTGGGAGGTGAACACCGCGAGCGCCCTGGCCCTGGCTACATCCTGCTCGGTCACGTCGCCGCCGTGCGTGTCTTTCAGCAGCCGCAGCACCGCCCCGGCGTCCTCTAGTTGAATGTTTCCGTCCATGGCCCCGCCCGCGATCAGCTTGCGGAGCACGTTGATGGTCTGCTGGTCGCCGACGTTGATGCCCCGCTCGCTGTTGAGCAGACGATGCACCGCGACCCGTACCACAGTGTTAGTTTGTGCCGCGGCTTCTAATGCCTCGATGATCCGGCCCGCGATCTCGTCACCAACGCGCGACACCAGCGCCTCGGGCGTCAGCCAGAGATCGGCATAGCGGTTGGTCGCGCCGTTGTAGATCGCGGCAATCTTCAAGTTGGTCGCGTCGGGGTTGTCTTTGATGAGGTCGGTCAGTGTCATGACGGCTCCGTTTCCTTGATCGCGTGCTCGAACGGCACGACCGGATACACCCGCAGGTACGCGTCGGGGTTGGCCTGACGGATTTCGACGCCGGCCAGGTCCAGCGCCGGCTGGATCGCGCGCAGCAGGTCGGCCAGGCCGGTGGTGTAGTCGGGGTTGGGGTGCTGGTCCGGCACCAGGTCGCAGCCGAGCAGGTTCAGACGCCGGAAGCCCAGGTGGTAGGCGATCCGCAGCGCCGCGAGCATCGACGAGCGCAGGCCGCCGCGGTCGTCCGGGCCGTAGCCCGCCGTCCCCCAGTTCGCCCACGGCGCATCGAGGAAGCAGCCGGGCGACTGGTTGCACATCGCGTGATAGAAGTGGACGTTCGGGCAGTCGCGCGGGGTGCGGCTCCGCACATAGGCGTGCTCGCGGCCGAGCATCTTGTCGGCGTGCCACAGCGGGACAAACTTGCAGATCGCCGGGTCGTCCCAGATCACAGGGCGGAAGTAGTGCGGCGGGTCGCCGGTCACCCACAGGTCGGTCCGGGGCGCACCGTCGGGGATGTCGTTGATCGCCATCGTGACCGCGCCCGCGTCGTGGAGCCGGGCGCGGCGGTCGGGCGATGCCGAGTAGCCCCGGCCCAGCAGCCACAGCGTGCGGGTGCCGTAGCGCTCCGAGGCGCGGCCGTACATCCACGGCACGGGCCGGTCGTGCCCGTCGCGGATCAGGTCGGCGGTCGAGCCCTCGATGTGGCGGCTGATCGGCGCATAAGCGCCATCGACGCCGCGGTAGGCGTCGGTGTAGTAGCAGGCGATGGGCGGCGCGGGTTGCGGCATAGGAAAACAGGCCGTGCCGTGCCCGGCACGGCCTGCTGGCAGAGAAGGAGCCGGGCCGGATCAGCTCAGCTTGCGGCGGAGCGTGATCGAGTAGGGCATCAGGTTGCGGACCGCGGCCTTGGCGGTGGCGTTCCACTGCACGACCGGCAGCAGGTCCACCCCCGCGCCGGCGTTGGTGATCGGCCGGGCGCTGGTGTAGAGCCGCCGCACGTCGCCCTGGGCCTCGCCGCCGTAGAAGTGCGCGTAGCCCTCGGCGTCGAAGGCGATCTGCAGCTTGTACAGCGTGTCGGCCGCGAGGTCGATGCCGACGCTTTCGCGGTCGTCATCGACGGTGCCGGCGTGGTTGTCGGAGGTCGCGGCGTACAGCTTCGTCGCGTGGGTCGTGCTCTTGAACCAGAACTTTGCCTGGTAGTTGTCGGTGGTCAGGTCGAGCACGCGGCTGGTGACGAAGCCGACCTGGAACTGGAAGGTGGTGATGGCCGGGGCCTTGAACACCAGTTCCATGACCGACAGGTCGAGCGAGCCGAACTTCACGGTGGCGAGCTTGGTCGCGGCGCGCGGGGCGATCCACTGGCCCAGCGTCGAGGACGCGGAGCTGGAGGCCTTGAGCACGACGCCGCCGTTGGAGTCGTGGACCGCGGCCCCGCCAGCCCGGCCGAGCACGAAGAACGGATCGGCCAGCGGGAGCTGGCTCTTGCTCGACTTGCCCAGGTTCTGTGACGAGCGCCTGGGCAGGTAGTGGAAACAGTGGTGGAGGTAGTAGTTGTCGCCGGGGGCGGCGGGGCCGAGCAGGTTGCCGCTGATCGCGTCCTGCTGCGCGGTGCGTTGCGGGGTCGTGGTCATGGTCAGGTCTCCTGTGAAATACAGGGTGATTGCGTCGGGTCATGCGGACGGGCACACGCCCGTTCACGCTTCGGGCTCGTCGTCCTCGTCCTCGTCCGCAACCTCGTCGGTCGCGTCCCCTTCCTCCGCCGAGCCGTCCACGGGGTCCATCGCTTCGAGCGCGGCGATGATGTCGGCCTTGCGGGCATTGCCCGCCAGCGTCAGGCCCCGCTCGTTGGCTAAAGCGGTCAGTTCCTTGACCGTCATGGCCTCGTACCCGGTCGGCTCGGGCTCGGGTTCGATGGCGGCCTGGGCGGTCTTGGGGTCGATGCCGCTCAGCAGCATGAGCCCGCTGGGGCACAGGCCGTCGCGTGCCTCGACGAACACGGTGAGGTTGACCGTCTTGTCGGGGTTGACGCTGGTGACCAGGGCGGGGCGGGCCTGCCCGGCGCTGGGTCCGGCGGTCAGGGTGAATTGCATCAGGTCCATATCGGGGCGCGTCCTTTCCCCCGGCTCAGGGTGTGGGTCGGATCAGGCCGGCACCAGGTCGATCGAGGCGTTGGCCACGACCGAGGTGAGCGTGCCGGTCACGTCGATCGCGATCGAATCGCCGGGGGCCAGCACCACGTCGGCGCCGCCGTTGGCGGTCGAGAGCGTCAGGGTCTGATTGGTCGCGGCCGTGCCCTTGAGGTTGGCCGTGCCGGTGTGCAGGGCGGTGCCGCCGGCGATGTTGGTGCCGCTCTTGCATTTCTTGAACGCGGCGGTGACGGCCGAGCCGTGGGTGCCGGCCACCTCGATCCGCACCACGATGGAACGGACCCGCACCGCGGACTGGCCCGAGTTGGTGTAGATGATGGCGTCGGCGGTGGTCGCGATCAGCGGGTACTGCACCCGCTCGGCCAGCGCCGAGTTGCTGCGGAAGATGCCTTTGATGCGTCCGATCATGTCGGTCTCCTGTACTTACCCGCTCAGGCGGGCAGCGCGAGGGTGAAAATCGGGGCCGACCGCCGCGCCACGCGCGGCCGGCCCCGGACGGATCACGTCTTAGTTGTTGGTCAGGCCGGTGACCTTCACCTGCAGCCACGGGCGCTCACAGGTGAAGCGGTCCTTGACGACGATCTTGCACCATTGGTAGTGCTCGCCGGCTTCTTCGATCTTGGCCTTCTCGGCCCACGGCCAGATGTCGAAGTTGTAGCCCGGCATGATCTCGTAGCACCAGGTGCCGGAGGTCAGCAGGTACAGCTCGCCCTCGGGGCATGACGGGTCGTACGTGATGTAGGTGTTGTCCTTGACGATCACCGGCCGTTTGAAGCCGATGGTCTGGCCGATCTCGGCCACCTTCGCCCCGCTGAGATCGTGGATCACATGCTGGTCATCCGCCTCATCGGCGAGCGTGTTCCACAGGTCGGGGGTGGTGATGCACAGGTCGCCGGCACCGGCGTCGATGTTCGCGATGCCGGTGTTGGTGCCGCCCGCGAGGTTGTTGCTGGTCCGCAGCTTGCGGATCAGGGCCAGGTTGGGCCGGGTCGTGGGCAGTTGGCCGTTGGCGACCAGGTTCGCGGCGCTGAACACGTTGGCCTTGAGCTTGGTGCCGGTGCCGGAGGTGCGATCGACGCGGCCGACGAACTTGTAGCCCGCGTTGTTCACGCCGTCATCGACCCAGTGCCGCAGGCCGATCATGCCGTCGGACCACTCGTACTTGTTCTGCTCGGCTTCGGTGAGCGAGTTGTTCCAGAAGTCCGCCTGGCGATCGTCAAACGCCTGGTTGAAGGACATCTGGACCGCTTCTTCGGCCACGGCCTTGAGCGCGATCTGGCTCTTGCCCTTGGCCGCGTCGATCGTGGCCTGCCGGACCTTGAGGCTCCACGCCTTCATGGACCACGCGGTCGCGGCCGTGCCGAGCAGGTCTTCGGAGAAGACGTCCGCCGAGCCGGTCGTGCCGCCGGGCTCGACGTTGACGCCCGGGGTCGGGTCGGCTTTCTGGTAGCGCAGCTCGTGGGTGGTCGAGCCGAGCGTCTCCATGCGATTGGCCAGACCCATCGAGCCGCCGAGGATGACGCCGTGCTTGAAGTTGCCCAGCGGATCCTTGCGGTTGACGCCGATCAGGTGCTGGAGGTTGTGCGTGTAGCCACGCGTGATGAAGTAGAACAGGGGCCGGGTCACGACCTGGCGGGAAAAGATTTCGCCGCGGACGAGCCGGTTGACGTAAGCGTTGATGTCTTCGTGGACCCAAGGCATGGTGGACACTCCGTATTGCGCGGCGTGTCGGCTTTACCGGGTCGGGCGATCGGGTCACAGGTCGGCCATGGTCATGCCCGAGTTCGGGCTGCCTGGCAGCACCCAGTCCTTGTCGCCCGGCGTCGGTGAGGCGGACGCGCCGGGAACCGTGGTCTGAGTGCCCTCGGGGGATCGGGGAGGTGTCGCGGCCGGC
The DNA here is from genome assembly GCA_964614575.1 of uncultured Phycisphaeraceae bacterium. Classification (GTDB taxonomy): domain Bacteria; phylum Planctomycetota; class Phycisphaerae; order Phycisphaerales; family Phycisphaeraceae; genus JBGTLW01. The sequence continues at coordinate 18,383 of CAZTLX010000025.1, forward strand.
TTTTTCTTCGCCGGTGATGGGCTGGGTGTAGCGGCCTGCTCGGCCGCAGCGACGCGGGCATCGAATGCCATCTCAAGCGCCACCTGTCGCTGCTCGGGGGTCAGGTTCCGATCGCCGAAGCGATCGTCCACATCCGTATGAGCCTGCCGGGCCAGAGCCTCGAACTGATCCGCGACCTGCGGGTGCTGTTCGGCGAACTCGGTGCGGAAGGCTTCGACCGCTTGCCGCCGCTGCTGCTCAGCCTGTCGCCGCGCCTGCTCGCGTTGGGTCAGCACCTTTTCCAGGTGCTGGTCGAGTTCGTCGAGCTTGAGGCCCGTCTCGCCCGCCGCGGCCGGCTTCGACAGCACCTTGCGGAGCGTGTCGATCAGCTTCTTGGCCTGTACGGCGTTGAGCGAATCGTACTCGTCGGCTTTGTCCAGGTCCTTGGCGATCGCTTCGAGGTCGGCCAGCTCGTCGCCGGCCTCTTCGAGTTTCTGCTCCTGCGACGGCGTGGCGTTGCCGCCCTGCCGCTGGATCGCTTCGAGCACGCTCTTGACCTGGGCTCCGATCTCGCCGATCTGGGTCTGGACCTGATCGAGCCGGTCATCGTTCTGCCGCCGGTATGCGGATAAGTCCTGCTGGACCTTCTGCAACCCCTTGTTGGGGTCGTGCGGCTTGGGAGTCGGCTCGGGGGTATCCTTGCCATCTGCCGCGTCGGTCGGTTCGGCCTGGGCTTCCGGGGAATCCGGGGGTTCGGGGGCTTCGGGTTGGGCGTCATCGGCCTCGGGGGTCGGTTCGGCCGGGGTGTCGAAGCTGCTCAGGTCATCGTCGCCGGGCAGGGCGAAATCGGTTGCGGTTGCGGTTGTGGTCTGATCTCCGTTGTTGTCACCAGCCATCTCGACACGTTCCCTTCGTCCTGCTCGGCGTGGCCTGAGTCCGCGTCCCGCAGTGACCTGCCCGTGGGCTCGGTGTGCGACGACGGATCAGTTCAGTGGCCTGCTGACCGCGGGCATGAGCGCCGGTCGGAACACCCGACCGGCATTGCAACCCTTGCTGTAACGCGCGGGGGATGCGGGGGGAATAGGGCAGGCGTCAGGATCGCCGGAACCGCCGAAATCACCGGGTTTTCCGCTTGCCCGCAACCAGGCGGCGGATGTGTTCGGCGCGGGCATGGATGAGCCGGCTCGCCTCGGGGTCGGCGAGCAGCGCTTGTTCCTGGTCGTCGAGGGGGATGGTTTCACCCGGCTCGGCGGCGGAGAGGCGGATGGCGAGGCATTCACGGACGGGGCAGAAGGGTTCAGGCATCACCTTCACCGATCGCCTCCATCTCCGCCTCAAGCCAGCCGTCGGCCCACTGGGCGCGGCAATGGGGGTCGTCGTCCCAGAACGCGTTAGCGCCAGCGCGGCGCGCGCCGGCGGAGGGGCTGGGCTTCATGGCGCGTTTGTGGGGTTGGTCAGGCATCTCGTATCGCTCTCTCTGCTCTAGCAAGGGCGAACGGAGCGCCGTTTTCAAAACACCACGGCTTGCTTGCGTCAACCAAGTACCCCTCAGGCGAGTAACGACCGCGCATGGCCTCGCGCTGCCTGTCCACTTCGGCACGGTGGTATCTCGCGGCATCCCGCATGTCTTCAGTGTGCTCAGGCATCGGCGAATCTCCGCTTCATGTATTCCAACCGCCGCACGCTCGTCGGATGGTTCTCAGGCATCACGGGTTCATCACCAATGAGGCTTCGCCGGAGAACAATGACATGGCGATGACTTCTTTAACCCTGCATTGGACGCCGAGGGGCGTGTTCTGATCCGGATAAGGCGTGGCGTACCCATGTATCACCATCACCAGATCGCTGCCAGCAGCGCGGTGTTTCTGCCAGATATCCCACGTGTTTTCGAGGATGGGGCTTTCGGCAAAGACCTGCAGCTTCGCCCCGCCGTTGAAGTATAACTGGATGCCGCGGTACAGCGGTTTATTCGTGGCTTGCGTCATCGCGTCGCTCCTTCTTCGTACAAGCCCGGGAAGGCCTCGATCAGCCAGGCCCGGCGGATTTTGTACATGCCGCCCGGTCGTCGGGTCGATCGGATCGCCCCGCAGGTGCATAGCTCGCGCAGGTGGCGAGCCGAGTAGCCCGTCTCGCGGGCGGCATCGCTGATCCGCAGCACCTGGTTGGGGTCGAGCCGGGTTGTCTTCTGGCGTGGCGCGCTCATGATCATCTCGTCGTGCTCCGGTGGTCCGGGGTTCCGGGGGTTGGTTACGCCGCGTCGAGTCCGTCCACCGCCGCGGCCTGCACCGGCGCGGACGCCTGGGCGAGTTGCTGTTGCTCCTCGGTGATCAGCTTGATCTCGCGTTCGGGGTCTTCGACGCCGGTCTCGGTCATGGTCGTGCGCTTGGAGAGCAGGCCCTGCTGGTGCTTGATCATCGCGCCGTTCTCCTTCTGGCGCTGCACCGCCCCGCGTCCCGCGGCCAGGCTCACCGTGACGTCGTACTCGGCCCGCCGCATCCGGCCGAGCACCTCGGCGATCAGCGGCTCCTCGTACCGGTCCAGCACCCGCTTCGCGTCCCGCGGCTCGACCCACTGGCCGATCGCGTCGATCGCGAGCCGGCACAGCCGCTCGACCGCCTGCTCGAAAAACCGCGCCTTGAACGCGACCGGACCCATCGCCTGCTCGGCCAGGCTTTCGACCACCTTCCCCGACGCGCCGCTGTAAGGGGCCCGGCCCTGCATCACGTCCGCCCGCTGCATGATGTCGTCGTGGAGGCCGATCAGCATCTGCAGGAAGCTGATCACGCTGGGGGGAACCTGGACGCCCTCGTGTTTCATCTTGTCGAACCCGCCGCCGGCCATGGCCCGGTCCCAGGCGTCGTCCGGCACCGGGATGTTCGCGCCGGGCCGGGCGAAGAGGCTGTGGCCCTGCCGCTGGACCTGCTCCATCACCGTCGCGGGCCAGAAGTAGCAGGGGAACTCGTAGTAGAAGAGCAGCGACCCGAGGATCGACAGCACGCGGTTGATCATGTCGTCGATGTCCCGCGCCCGGATCGGCTCGCCGATGCCGAAGCAGCTCATGTCGGGCCGCGGGATGTTCAGCGCCCAGGCGTGGGGGATGTCGTAGTACGGGCAGCGGCGGCGGCTGAGCACGCGGTTGATCTGCGGCAGCGTCATCACCTGCAGGATGCCGCTGGTCATCGGCCAGGCCCCGGCCCGGCGCGGGTCGGTCGGCACCTCCGCAAACACCGCCGACTCGTCGCCTTCTTCCGCTTTCATCAGCCGGTAGCCGCCCGCGTCGTTTTCGACGATCAGGCCGCGTTCGAGCGCCTCGGCGGCGGTCATCGGCACCTGCTCGTAGCGCAGGTAGGCGACATCGACCCGCACCATCATCGTGTCGGGGTCGAAGCCGCTCTCGTAGATCCCGCCGATCCGGTGCTCGTACCCGCCCTCGCCGCCGCCGGTCTTGGCCTGGTCGAGCAGGTCGGCGAACTGCGGCCACCGCGTCTTGGCGTGCTCGATCGTGAGCTGGTAGGTCTCGATGTGGTGGGAGCGCAGGTCCATGTCGATCTGCGTGTGGTCGGTGTAGATGTTGAGGATGTGGCAGGGCTGCACGCTGAACCGACGCCTCTCGTGGTCCCACTCGAACTTGAAATCCACCTGCCCGAAGATGTCGCAGAACAGCTTGCCGGTCATCAGGTGCAGGTCGAGGTTCGCCCGGTCCCACATCCAATCCATCAGCTCCTGCGCGCAGCGGGCCACGAACCGGTCGTTGACCGCGATCAATTCCTCCTCGGGCAGGACGCCGGCCACGACCAGCTCCTGCAGGCGTTCGGCCTGGTGCTCTTCGATCAACTCGGTCGGGGCGGTGGTCTCGAGACCACGGTCGTCGGCCTCGCCGATCTGCTCGGGGGTCAGGTCGCCGTGCAGCGCCATGATCTCGGCGGTGCGGCGCTGCCGCTCCGGTTCGATCGCCTCCTGCTCGGTCAGCGACTGGTCCGCGCGATCCGCGGCCTGCGGGTCGATCGGGATGGCGGGGATGTTCTCGGCCGCGGCGACGTCGAGCATCTGGCTGCGGGCTTCGAGTTCCGCTTCGATCTGGCTCAGGGCGGTCTGGATCGAGGCGCGGACGCGACGCCGGCCCTTGCGGGTCAGCCAGTACACTTCGCCCGCGCCGGTTTCGACCGGGCTGAGCATCGCGCGGATCGGCTCGGCCGTCGTCGCCGCGACCCCCGCCACCACCGCGTTCTGCGTGCGGGCGATCCGCGTCACCTGCAGGCCCCTGGTCGCGCCGGTCGCGTTCGCGTCCTGGATCGTGTAGACCCGGAACCCCTCTTCGAGTTCGGCCAGGGATTGAGACGCGCGGACCGCGTTACCCATGAACCGCTCGGCCGCCTCGATCCACTCGCCCTGCAGCGTCATGGCCCGGGCGATGCCTCGCTTGGAGCCGCGGTATTCCTGCGCCTGCCGCTTGAGGCGGTTGATCTGCTCGATCAGCTTCCGCTCATCGGGCGGGATGTCCGTGGTCTGCTCGGGCGCAGGCTCGGAATCGCGGGCGCTGCTGCGGAATTTTTCGATGCGGGTCAGGATGGACATGGGCGGGCTCGCTTAGAAGTTCACGGGTGAGTTGCGGAGGTCGGGGTCGTCGGTTTCGAGGGGCGCGCCTTCGCCCCGCTGCATCGCGGCGGCGTGGCGGTCCGCCATCTGCGCCAGGCTCTTGAGCGCGGCGTCGGTCTCGGATTTGCGGGTGGTGGGGGGCAGGTCGCGGCTCTTGCGGTAACCGGCCTGCAAGCCCGCCCAGTACGCCCCCGCCGCCGTGGCGCCGAGCACCTCGACGGCCATCAGGCACAGCAGCGCCGAGCCGAGGCGTGGCAGCGCCCACACCTCCGCGAGCACCAGCAGGCTGCACTGGCACAACAGCACCAGGCCGGCCATGAACACGGCCATCGACCGCGGGGTCCAGGTCAGGCTGAATCGGGGGAAGCTCACGGTATCTCCTGCATCGCGGGGTTGACCCAGGCCGACAGCGCCGCCGACTGCTGGGGGATCGGTGCGCCTTCGATCTTCGGCCGGACGGGGCCAGAAGGGGCCATCAGCGCCTCGGCGGTGCGCATCGCGTTGTAGGCCGGGTCGGTCGCGGGGGTCAGGTCGCCGAGCCCGGCGATCGGCCGGGTCATCAGCCAGCCCCGCACGCAGTCGAGCAGGTGGTCGTTACCGTTCTCGTACCGTTCGTTCGGGTCAAGCACGCCCGATCGGTCCTTCTTGAACTGCCACGACTGGAACTCATCGATCAGGTTCGGGCAGCAGTCCATCACCAGAAGCTGGTCGCGTTCCAGGGCGTGGCGGACCATGGCGACGGTCGCGCTCATGCCGCCGGCCTTGGTGGTCCGGGGCCAGGGGCGGCAGGGCAGGCCCGCCTCGCGATACTGTTGCGCGATCGTCCGCGTGTTGGCGGCCGACTGGTTGTACGCGGCCGGGTCGATCAGCATCGGTCCGACGTATTGCTCACCCGCGCTGGCGAGTTTTACATCGTTCGTCACCTCTTGGATGCTGCGGAAACTCTGGTAATACTCGCGGTACACGATCGCGGTCGGCTTGTTGCAACGGCGGAACCCCGGCACGTGATACCCCTCGGGCAGCAGCGCCATCCACGCCACCGCGGTGGGGGCCGCATACCCGAAGTCCAGCGCCCGCACGCGGTGGGTGATGGTGGGCGGCAACTCGAACGCCCCAGGCACATGCCGCTTATCGCTGAACACGTCGTACACCAGACCCTCCGCTCCCGCCCACTCGCCGCGCAGCAGTCGCGCCCGCCGGATGCCGGTCAGGCCCGCGAGCGTCTCCTGCAGATATCGCCGGCCGTCCTCGGTCCATTCCCCGTCGGCACGGACGTACCGCGGGTTGTCGGCGTGGTGGCTGCGGTAGCGGGTCATGCGGCCGTTGCGGACCCGTTTCATCAGCCAGTGCTGCTTGGGCCCGGGGTTGCAGTCGGCGATCGCCTGCTGGCGGTGGGGGTGGGTGTTGTGGCGCAGGCGCGACAGGGCGATTTCCCAATCGTCCTCGGTCAGCTCCGTCGCCTCGTTGACATAGATCAAATCATACTCCGAGGACTTGATCCGCTCGGGGTCGTCAAAGCCCTGACAGATGATTTCGCTGGCGCCGACCCGGAACTGCGTGATGTTGTTGCGGGCCGCGCTCGGACGCGGCAGCTCCAGCATGTCCAGGACCGATTCGAGCGTGACCATGATCGTCTGGGTCATGCTCTCCCGCGTCTTGCGGCCGATCAGCACCCGCAGGCCCTGGTAGCGGATGCACTCATTGACCAGCCACAGGCATATCCCCATGGATTTCCCCGTGCCGGCCGGCCCGTCGATCAGCACCTCGCGGCTCTGCGCATCGAGAGACAACTCACGCACCGCGCCCCGCAGCACCACCTTGTGCTTGTGCCTGGTCCGCGGTCGGGGACCGGCGTCAGGGATGGCGAGGGTCGTGGTCATTGCGTCGGCATCTCCTCGTCCCCCAACTGCTGGCTGAGGTCTTCGGCGTCAGGGGTGTTCTCGTAGTAGATGGCGACCGAACCCAACCCCAGCCCGCCCTCCGATTCGACCTGCACGCGGTTGCCGTACTTGTGGGGCATCGCCTTGGCCAGCAGCCACTTACGCGAATCGATCTGCAGCCGGGCGCGATTCACCCGCAGGGGGCGCTCGACCTCCTTGCCCTCGTCATCAATCACGACATCGCGGCTGTCGTCGTCGGCCAGATCAATGATCGCCTCGGCCATCGCATCGAAACACGCCTCGCGCGCGCGCGCGTACCGTTCGGAAATCCCGTTGCGATCATCCTCCACCCAGGTGAGGAACGTCGTGGCGGACACGCCCACCGCCCGGCAGGCGACGCGCAGCGGCTGGCCGGTAAACATCCGGTCAAGTATCCGATCCTCGACCGCCCGGCTGTAGGTCGTCGGCCGCCCTCTCCCCCGCGTTGCGGGCTTTGCATCGTCTGATCCGCCGGGCTTGCGCTTGCGCGCGGGGGGCTTGGATGCACGCGTGGCCGCGGCCTGCTTCTTCCGGGCCGCAGGCTTTTTCTTCTTAGTGGTGGCGCTTTTCCGGGGCATCGTCCGCTCCTATTTCCCCGCAACGATCACATGCCAGTCGATGTTCGTGTTGCCGCCGTCGCCCTTCACGAACACGTCCTGCAGCTTCGGGTGAAACGCGAAATACTGCGTTTCGCCGATCGGGACGCGTGCGAAGTCTTCATCTTGGTGCAGGCCGTTGACCCGCACCAGCGCGGCGTTGGTGCTGTTGCACCGGACCGCGATCGTGACGGCGGGCTTTTGCTCGATCGAGGCCTGGTAGATGAACTCGCCATCCGAATCGATGGTTTGGTTGCTCGCGGCCGTGGCTGATGCCATAGTGTGCTCCTGCCCGCTTGGGGCGTTGGTGTGTCAGTCAATCAACGAACGATCCCGAGGCGCAGCTTCGGTATCAGCACGGGGGAGGGGGATGCGGTAATGGTCAATTCAGCCTCATCGATGGGATTGCCATTGATGTCGTAAATCCCATCGCCCACGCTGACCGTGATGGCGTCGCCGACCGTAACCGGATCAGCAAACGTCACATCGACGTAGGTATCCTGCGCATCGACCGAATCAACGGTGTTGCCGCTGATGGCAAAGTCTCCGGTCCCGACCGTGCCCGTGCTCAGCGGCGTTTGCGAATATACTCGCACGACGCGAGGCGAACGCTTATGAGCTCGAACGAGGCTGCTAAACAACTCGATCATCAGCGCCTGGAACTCAGCCAGACCAACGACATGGTTGTATATCCGGGCCGCGGCCATATAGCCTTCGACGCGCTGGCTGGAATCGTTGACCTCGTTTGACCCGATCCTGAATCCGCCCTCTGCGCCCTGGCCCGTGATGCTGTTTCTCGTGTCGAGCAACACGCCGTCGCGGTAGAGCCTCCGCTGCCCGGCAGACACGTCAAAAGTCACCATCGCGATGTGCCGCGCACCATCGTTCGTCGGGGTCGGGTCGGAGTACCCGCCTGTCACCCCACCGAAGTCGGTAAAAAGGTGGCCGCCCACGGTCATTCGCAGAATGTCATCGGTCGCTGATCCCGCGCCCTGCAACTGAGAAAGAAACGTGTTCGGGGTGGCGATGGTCTTAAAAACGATCACCGCCGACCAGTCTTGTGACGCGGTGGCTATAGCGGCGTCCGTGTCTGCCCATTTGGTCGTGCCGTTGCCGAGCGCAGACTTCGCGCCGCTGGCAAGCAGAGACGTTGCGCCAAGCGTGACGCCGGACTCCACCGGGCCTTCCGCTCCGCCGATCACATCGACAAACGGGCTGGCCGCATCATTCATCGGGAATCGGTAGATCAATGTCATGATGCGTGTGCCCTCGCGTGTCGCTGTGTCTGGATAAACCAATTCTCTGACCCGTCACACTCCACAAGAGTAGAACGGCTGTATATCACCACGCCGGTGAGCTTTCCTTTTTGGAACATCCATTCGCAAAATTGCAGTTGCGCCCGCCATTGGGTAGGCGAAATCGGCTCCAGCGGCGCGGTCGGATGCGTCGGGTGAATGTAAGGAAAAACGTAAGCGAAAAGGTCGCGGCCGGGATAAGTCTCGTTGAACAGTTGGATGTGAGCCTTAGCGAATCTGTACCAGTTCCAAGCGCCTCCGTAGTCGCTCGCAGACGCGCCGCGGTTATACAGACTCACGGTGCCGAATCCGTAACGAGCAAACCACCGAATATTGTCCTCCGCCACGGCTCTCCAAACAGTCACATCGCCATCAGGTTTGTCTCGTGTCGCAAGAAGTGCCGCATAAGGCCAGGTCGGCACGGGCCCCACGACGCCGTATAGACCAATGCGATACCGATCAACGCCAACAGACACCAGGTAGTCCGCGGCCGCCGCGTATAGATTGTGCGTATTGGATACATCATTCGCCGTCGGGGGCGTGTTTCCCGGCCCGCGACCTTGGTAGAGATTCGGCGGCAGGCCGTGATTAACGCTCTCGATGTCAATGATTGCGACCGATCCGGGGTCGGCGATGACGCGTGCCGCGAGCGCATCGAGCGCCGCATGGTGGAGGCTCCACGCTCCCGTCGCAGCATCGACCGAGTATGATTGGCCGAGCGCCAATGGCACGTCGTGCGCAAGAATTGCGCCGGGCAGCGCCCCACTCTCAGGCACGCCCCGAGCGGCGGGATCGCTTCGGTCGAATTGCGTCAAAATACGCACTACCAGTCCTTCACGTTTGTCCGCACGGTGTCCCATTCGATCTTGACGTTGGTCTGCTTGCCGCGGAAGCGGATGCCGCCGGAGAGCTTGCAGTTGCGAATGATGACGTTCTCCGCGTCGCCGCCAATGTCGATCGACAGGTGGTCGGGGTGGCCGCGGTGGATGTACCCATCGATGACGATGTTCTTCACATCCGCGGTGATGATCCCGTTGAGCACGCCGGTCTCGCTGCGCAGGTTCTTGATGACCGCCCCGTCCACCGCGGTCTTCCAGTCGATCGTGTCGCCGTGCGCCCCCGGCAACAGATTGGCGCTGTGGATCGTCACGTTCTCGATGTGCCCGGCGATGTCGCGGATGGCGTCCTCTCGGACATCGTAGAAGTCGCAGTCGATCATGGCCCCACGCTTGGTGCCCGCGTTGGATTCGGTCGCCCATTGCAGGCCGCGGAACTCCACGCCGCGGAAGTAATACTCGGACCAGCCCTTGAACGGTTGGCCGCGGTGCGGCGGGTCGATGCCGTGGCTGAGCTTACCGCCATCGATGTAGAGTCGGCCGCGGTCACCACTGGCGCACCAGTCGCCCCAAGTGTTGGCCCACGGCGAGCCTTGCACATCGACAAAGCGGTG
>CAZTLX010000026.1:0-27619 GCA_964614575.1 uncultured Phycisphaeraceae bacterium
GCTTCCGGGGGTGGGGGTGGGGGTGGGGGTGGCGCGTTCCACGGCCGGAACGCTTGAGCGCGACCCCGCGGCGGCTCTCGGCGGGCGGCGCTGTCGGCATCGCCCTCGCGTGGGCGGGCGGGTTGGCGCTGGATCCGTGCGATCGCCGCCGCGTCCCAGCGCTTGCCGCCCTGCTCGGCCCGCTCGATCTGCTCCACCGCATCCGGCTTGCGCTGCTGCGCGATCACCCGCACCGCTTCGGTCAGGTTCGCCGCGACGAAGTCCGGGTCGGCCGGCTTCTCGTGCTCGTCCGGCTCGCCCGCCGAAGCCAGCTCCCCGACCAACACCGTCCGCGTGCCCGCGGCCGCGCCGGCCTGGATATCACGCAACTGATCGCCCACCATCCAGCTCTGCGACAGGTCGAGCTTCAGCTCTTTGGCCGCCCGCAGCAGCATGCCGGGGTGGGGCTTGCGGTCGGGGTGGTCTTTGCGGTATTGCTTGAGGTTGCCGTTGGGGTGGTACGGGCAGTAATAAAACGCGTCGATCCGCGCGCCGTTGGCGGCCTTGGCCAATTCCTCGGCCAGGCGTGCATGCACCGCCTCGACATCCGCCTCTTTGTACTTGCCCCGTGCGACGCCGCCCTGATTGGTCACGACGACGACCTTGTACCCCAGCCCGCACAACGACGCGATCGCCGAAGCCGCCCCTTGGAACAGGCGCACCCCCTCGGGATCACCCAGGTCACCCTCGTTGTGGATGATCGTGTTGTCGCGATCAAGGAAGACGGCCGGTCGCATGGCGGCGATTGTACCCCGGCCGAGTCAGCGCGGGGTCGTGCGGCCCCGGCCCTCTCGCGGAACCGGACATGTGGATCACCCGTCCGAGAGGGATACGTCCGCCCCCGGGGCGTGAGCGGGCGGGCGGAGCGGGGAATTGATCCGCCAGCCCGCGCATACCGATCCGGGAACCAGCGTGTGACGACACCAGGCGTTCCCTAACCCCTTGCGCGAATCATCCCCCGCGCCCCCCGACTTTGTCGCCAGACCCTTGCGCTCCACGCTCTGGTCGCGCACCGCCGTTTGTCGCCCCACCCGCCGCGGCCGTATCATCTGCGCGATGGGCCGACACCTGCATATTGACCCGTTCGGCGGGATCGCCGGCGACATGTTTCTCGCGGCCCTGATCGATCTGGGTGCTTCGCCCGACGCCATCACCGCGGCCTTCGCCCCGCTGCCCGTCGCCAAACGCTTCGAGCTGCGGCCCCGCCGCGTCCAGAGCTTCGGCATCGGCGCGGTCAACGTCGATGTGGTCGAGCATCATCATCATCACCCCCACCCCGCGCACCACGGCGATGATCACGGCCGGCACGGCCACGGCCACGGCCACGACGATCATCACCACGCTCACCACACCACCGCGGCCGACATCGTCGCGATGATCGATCAACTCGACGCCACCGAGCGTGCGAAGAACCGCGCCCGCGCCATCGTCACAAAGCTCGCCGCGGCCGAGGCCCGCGTGCATGGCGTGCCGGCTGAGAAGGTCCACTTCCATGAGGTGGGCGCGTTGGATTCGATCGTGGACATGCTCGGCGCCGCGGTCGGGCTGGAGCTGCTGGGGGTCGATTCGATTTCCTGCGGCGTGTTGCCGATCTCGCGCGGCTGGGTCAAGTGTGCCCACGGGTTGATGCCCGTGCCCGCGCCGGCGACGGCGTATCTCCTGGAAGGCCTGGCCACCGCGGGCGTTGATCGCGAGGGCGAGCTGGTCACGCCGACCGGGGCCGCCCTCTGTGCGGCACTGGCGACCGATCATGGCCCGCCCCCGGCGATGCGCCTCGGTTCGATCGGCTACGGCGCGGGCGACAAGCAGTTTCCCGAACACCCTAACCTGTTACGCCTGATGCTCGGCCGGCGCTTGTCGCCGGGCGACCTGGGCCCGCTCACCCCGTCCGATTCCTCCATCCCCGCCGGAGCTAGCCACCCGTGAAACTTGGCATCTTCATCTCGCTCGCGTTCGTGTTGATCCTCGCCGTGGTCGTCGTCGTCAAGGTGATGCCCCACGCCGACCCGCCGACCCGCGATACCGCGCCCGACAAGCTGAAGCTGGTTGCGCTTGATCCGGCCATGCCGCGGCTGTACCAGATCACGGACGCGACCGAAGACGCGATGACGCACTACAACGCGGCCATCGAGTACTTCCAACGCAACCGCAACGACCTGCAGCGCAGCACGCCCAGCGATGAGCACGCCGACGCCCTCGCCGACCACCTGGTCAAAGCGATGCACGCGGGTCAGGTGCCCGAGGGTTTCCTCGACCAGCAGACGCCGATCAAGGTCGGCATGGGCCAGAACACCGGCGACCTGCCGGCGGTGATCGCGGCCGTGCTGAAGGTGCTTGAGGATCGCGCGAAAAACGAATCGCTGACCGAGAAGGATCAGCAGACGGCCATGGCCCTGTTCGCGCTGGGCGAACGCTCCTTCCGCAAGAACGTGCTGATCGGCAATCGGCAGTTCGGGCTGTCGTTGATGATCGACGGCGGGGGTTACCTCGGCGCCTACGCACTGCAGCAGGAAGGCCGCACCACGGACGACCTCAACACGGTGGGCGATGAGGTGAACAAGGTCATCGACGCGTGGATGCCGAAGCTGCGGGTGATCATGGGCACCGACCCGCACGTCGGCGACCTGCTCAACGTCGCGCAGAACGACGAGGACCGCACCTTCCGCATCGCCGCGACCACGCAGTTGGGCATCGCCAAGTTCACCGACGGCAGCCCCGGCAACCGCTCGGCGATCGCGGCTTATCTGGACAAGGCCAAGCGCAGCGACGACCGCCTGCTCGCCCAGGCCGCCGAAGCCGCCGATGGGTTGACCCTCGAAGACTTCCGCACGCTGCGCTAAGCCGCAATTCTCTCCGCACGCAGACTCGCTTTAGATGTAGGAGTTCGCTGAGCAGCTTGCCAGATTTCCCGCCGAAGCTCCGCACCCCGGAAGTGGCTGCGCATCGGCGGGCTTGGGTGGGTTAACCTAAACTGACGCTTATGGCGACCGTCAAGCGAAAACTAAAAACAGATGCCCGTCACGCGCGGCGGGCGGCCCTGCAGGCCCGGCTGCGCGAGGCGGCGGTCGAGGCGCTGCTGATCACCAACCCGGTCGATATCCGCTACCTCACCGGGTTCATCGGCGACGACTCGTGGGCGGTGGTTCCGGCCAAGGGCCGCGGCGTGGTGATCCTGACCGACATGCGCTTCGAGGAGCAGGTGCGTCACGAAGCGCCCGGCATCCGCGCGATGATCCGCCGCAAAGGCCTGGCCGAAGAACTGGCGAAGCTGGTGAAACAGCGCGGCTACGAGCGTGTGGGCGTGCAGCCGGGCCACGTCACGCTCGCGCTGCGTAAGCAGTTGGTCAAACACGTGGGGGCGAAGGCGGTCAAGCCGATCGAAGATGGTCTGCTCCAGCAGCGGGCGAGCAAGGATGCGGACGAGGTGCGCTGCATCCGCAAAGCGATCGACATCCAGCAGCGGGCGTACCGTGAGCTGCTGGGGTTCGTGAAGCCGGGGGTGAGCGAGGCGGCGGCGGCGGCGTTCCTGGAATACCGCATGCGCAGCCTCGGGGCGGACGGGCCCAGCTTCCCGACGATCATGGCGGCCGACGCGAACGCCGCGCTGCCCCACGCGATCCCCGGCCGGGCAAAGTTCCGCAAGGGCGGGCTGCTGCTGATCGACTGGGGTGCGAAGTTCGGCGGGTACTGCGGCGACCTGACGCGCGTCATCGCGTTCGGCTCTATGAAGCGGACGATGCGCGCGGTGTATCAGGTCGTCCTTGAGGCGCAGCTCGCGGGGATCGAGGCCATCAAGCCGGGTGTGGAACTGGCAGAGGTGGACGCGACGGCTCGGCGGGTCATCAAACGCGCGGGCTATGGCAAGCAGTTCGGGCACTCGCTGGGCCACGGCCTGGGGCTGGATATCCATGAGCAACCGACGCTGGCCGCGCGGTCCAAGGGGGTGCTGGAGGAGGGGCAGGTGGTCACCGTGGAGCCGGGCGTGTATCTGCCGGGGATCGGCGGGGTGCGGATCGAGGATGATGTGCTGGTGACGGCGAAAGGCGGCCGGGTGCTCAGCGACTTGCCGAAGGCGCTCGAATCCGCGATTATTTGAGCCGCGAGCCTTGAGCGATGAGCCGGAAGCCCGACGCGGCGAAGGTGATGACCTCGAGGCTCATTGCTCATCGCTCCACGCTCAAGGCTAACTCATGATCGATATCAAGAAGCTCAAGCAACTGGTCGCCCTCATGACCGAGAACGACCTGACGGAGATGGACCTGGAGGGCGAGGGCGAGAAGATCACCCTCAAGCGCGGCCCCAGCGGGCAGGTGCAGTATGTGCCGCAGCCCGCCTCGGCCCCGGCCCCGGCCCCTTCGCCCGCGCCGGCGGCGGCATCTTCGTCGGCCCCCGCCGAGGCCGCGCCCTCCGGGCCGACCATCGACAGCCCGATGGTCGGCACCTACTACGCCTCGCCCAGCCCCGATGCCGACGCCTTCGTCGCCGTGGGCAGCAAGGTCAAGGCCGACACCGTCGTCTGTATCGTCGAAGCGATGAAGGTCTTCAACGAGATCAAAGCCGAGGTGGCCGGGACCATCGAAGCGGTGCTGGTGGAGAACGGCTCGGCGGTCGAGTTCGGCCAGCCGTTGTTCCGGATCAAACCCAGTTAAACGGGTTCGGGGAGCGGGGATCATGGACCAGGGGCAAGATATCCCAGACTTTTCTTCGCCCTCTCACCCGCGTCTTCCGCCAGCCCCCAGTGAACCTGAATGTTTTCCTGATCCCTGATCCCTCATCCCTGTACCCTAAACCCTATGTTCAGCCGCATCCTCATCGCGAACCGGGGCGAGATCGCCGTCCGCATCATCCGCGCGGCGCGCGAGCTGGGCATCGAGACCGTCGCCGTCTTCTCCGAGGCCGACCGCGACTCCAAGCACGTGCGCATCGCCCATCAGGCGATCTGCATCGGCCCGGCCAACCCCAAGCAGTCGTACCTCAACATCCCCTCGATCATCGCCGCCGCCGAGGTCGCCAACGTCGATGCGATCCACCCCGGCTACGGGTTCCTCGCGGAGAACGCCCACTTCGCCGAGGTCTGCCGCTCGTGCAACATCGAGTTCATCGGGCCCTCCGTGGACGCCATGCAGAAGCTGGGCGACAAGGTCGCCTGCCGCGAGTTGGCCATGGCCAACAAGGTGCCGACCTCGCCCGGCTCCAAGGGCAAGATCGAAGACGAGGACGCGGCGGTGAAGATCGCCAAAGAGATCGGCTACCCCGTCATGATCAAGGCCGCGGCCGGCGGCGGCGGGCGCGGGATGCGCGTGGCCAACAACGACATCTCCCTGCGCTCCGGCTTCAAGGCCGCCAAGCAGGAGGCCGAGGCCGCGTTCGGTGACGGCAGTGTCTATGTCGAAAAATTCATCGACAAGGCCCGCCACATCGAAGTCCAGATCCTCGGCGACCAGCACGGCAACACGCTGCACCTCTGGGAACGCGACTGCACCATGCAGCGCCGCAAGCAGAAGCTCATCGAGGAAGCCCCCTGCCCCGTGCTCACCCAGGACGAACGCGCCAAGCTCTGCGAGGGCGCGGTACGCCTCGCGCAGGCGGCGGGATACTACTCGGCGGGCACCGTCGAGTTCCTCATGGACAGCAACAAAAACTTCTACCTCATGGAAGTCAACACGCGCGTCCAGGTCGAGCACCCGGTCACGGAGATGATCACCGGCATCGACATCGTCAAGCAGCAGATCCGCATCGCCGCGGGCGAGAAGCTGCCCTTCAAACAGAAAGACATCAAGATCAACGGCCACGCGATCGAGGCCCGCATCAATGCCGAGGACCCCGCGCGCAACTTCGCCCCCTGCGCCGGGCTGGTCGAGAAGTTCTTCCCGCCGGGCGGCTTCGGCGTCCGCATGGAGACCCACTGCCACTCCGGCTACCGCATCCCGCCCAACTACGACTCCATGATCGCCAAGCTCATCGTCCACCGCCGCAACCGCGAGGACGCGATCAACACCATGCTCCAGGCGCTGCACGAGTTCCACATCAGCCCCACCAAAACCACCATCCCGCTGCACGAGCGCCTGATGGTCAACGGCAACTTCCGCCGCAGCGACATCGACATCAACTTCGTCGAACGCCTGCTGGGGATGTGAATGCGGTAAACCGCCAGGACGCGGAGAAAACCACAAGACAGGTTTAACCACAGATTGCACAGATGGCGCAGATAAAGAGATCAGCCACAAAAAAGCACAGAAGGCACAGAAAAAACAGTTTTGAATGCATTCTTATTTTTGTGCCTTTTGTGCCGCTTTGTGGCCAATGGTTTGATCTGCGAAATCTGTGCAATCTGTGGTTATAACTGTCTTGTGTTTTTCTCGGCGTCCTCCGCGTCCTGGCGGTTAATCACGTTTTCTCAACAGGAGTCAGCATGCGACTAACGTTCCGCGGCGCGAATCGGCAGGTGACCGGGTCCTGCTATTACCTGGAGGCGGGCGGGCTGCGGCTGCTGATCGACTGCGGCATGTTTCAGGAGCGGCGGTTCCAGCACCGCAACTGGGAGCCGTTCGGCTTCGAGCCCGGCAAGATCGACGCCCTGCTGCTCACCCACGCGCACCTCGACCACTGTGGGCTGATCCCGCGCCTCGTCAAGCACGGCTTTAACGCCCCGATCTACACCACCGAGCCCTCCGCGGAACTGGCCCAACTGGTGATGGAAGACTCGGCCCGCATCCAGGTCGAAGACGCCAAGTACAAAAAGAAACGCCACCAGAAGGAAAACCGCAAGAGCCCACACCCTTACGAGGCGCTCTATGAGCCCGAAGACGCGAAAGCCGCCGGGAACCTGATGCGCACGCTCAACTACGGCGAAGCGGTGGAACTCGGCGAAGGCGTCCGCGCGCGCTGGCTCGATGCCGGGCACATCCTCGGATCGGCGAGCATCGTGATCGAAGTCAATCGCCCCGCCGGCTCACGACGTATCGTGTTCTCCGGCGATATCGGTCAGGACGACCGCCTGATCGTCGCCGACCCGACGCTCATCCGCGAGGGCGACGCGGTCATCATGGAATCGACCTACGGCGACCGGGATCACCCGCCGCGCGCCGACATGGCCGACCACCTGGCCCGCGTCATCTCACAGACCGCCGAACGCGGCGGGTTCGTCATGATCCCCACCTTCGCCATCGAGCGGGCTCAAGAACTTTTGATCCACCTGGCACAACTGCTCGATGCAAAGCGCATCCCGCGCTTACCGATCTTCCTGGATTCGCCGATGGCGATCAACGCCAGCGAGGTCTTCCGTCGGCACCGTGATTACATGGATCGCGAAACCCGCGAGTTGCTCGCTTCCGGCCGGCTCGACGAGGAGTGGCGGCAGGTCCATCTGACCCGCACCGTGCAGGAGAGCATGGCGATCAACGACCACAAGGGCCCGGGCATCATCATGGCGGGGTCGGGCATGTGTACCGGCGGCCGCATCAAGCACCATTTCGCCCAACGCATCGGCGACCCGGCGAACACCATCCTCTTCGTCGGCTACCAGGCCGTCGGCACGCTCGGCCGCATCCTCGTCGAGGGCGCCGACCGCGTGCGGCTCTTCGGCGTCAAGCGCGACGTGCGCGCCCGCGTCGAGGAAGTCGGCGGCTTGTCGGCCCACGCCGACCGCAAGGCCCTGCTCCACTGGGCCGACGCCATCCGCGACTGCGGCAACAAACTGTTTCTCACCCACGGCGACGAGGACGCGGCGATGAGCCTGGCCTCGGAATTACGCGAACGCGGTTGCAAGGATGTGCAGGTGCCGGAGTTTGGGCAGACGGTCGAACTGACCGTTTAGCGGTCGGCACGAAGTGCCCCGGTCTTGAATCCGAATGCCGAATCAGGAGGCCGGGGCACTTCGCGCCACCCGCTAAACATTGCCGCATGGGTTATGCGTTGCCGAGCCATTCGCCTTCAAACACCGTCGTCGCCGGGCCGGTCATAAAGACGTGGTTGGTGGCCTGGTCCCACCGCAGTTGCAGGTCGCCGCCCGGAAGATGGGCGATGATCTCGCGTGAGGTTTTGCCGGTGAGCACGCCGGCGACGCAGACCGCGCACGCCCCGGTGCCGCAGGCGAGCGTGATGCCGCTGCCGCGCTCCCAGGTGCGCATAGTGACTTCGCCCGCATCATGCACCTGCACCCAGTGGGCGTTGATGCGGCGGGGAAATGCGGGGTGATGCTCAACCTCCGGGCCGATGGCGGCCAGGTCGAGCGAAGCGACATCCTCGTGATACATCACCACGTGCGGGTTGCCCATGCTGACGAAGCTCGCGTCTTGGAGCGAAGCGTCGAGTTTGCTTTCCTCCACCGGCACCTTCGGCAGATCCAAAATCGGCTCGCCCATATCGACCGTCACCATCGCGACCTTGCCGGATTCATCGAGCATGTATTCGAGGGTGAGCACGCCATTGCCGGTCTGGACCTTCATGGGATTGGCGGTGCAGACGCCGGTGTCGTGGGCGAGCTTGCAGACGCAGCGGATGCCGTTGCCGCACATCTCGGCCTCGGAGCCGTCGGCATTGAACATGCGCATGCGGACGTGGGCGTTCACGCCAACTTCCGGGGGCAGCAGGAGGATGAGCCCGTCACCGCCGACGCCGAAGTGCCGGTCGGCGATCTTCACCGCCAGCGCAGCAGGGTCCGCCAACGAGACTTCCGGGGGAAAACCGTTGATGTATACGTAGTCGTTCCCGATGCCGTGCATCTTGGTAAATCGCATGGCGGAAGTATAGCGGGCGGCGGGGGCGTTTTATTGCAGCGACCACCACACCAGGAAACCCACCAGCGCGAGGCTCGCCGCGTTCACCACCCACATGATCCGATCGATGCGCAGCCGCGCGGCCGGGGCACCGACCAGCGATTGCAGATACGTCTGCCGCCAAGCGATCGAGCCGTGTCGCCAGCTCTTGCGCTGGGGTCGGATGTGGTTGAGCCGGGCGACCTGCCCGAGCGCGGCGACCATCGTCGCCACCGACGCCCGGTCGATCAGGACGCGTCCCGCCTCGTCGCGCATCGGGTCTTCACGCCGCTGGGCAAGGTGCTGCACCGCGAAGACATCCGCCTGCCGCTCGACGCGTCGCGACACCCAGCCGAACCCGAAGAACCACGCCGCCGCCGCGGGGATCGCCAGCACCACCAGCAGCCACGTCGCCTCCCAATGCGTCAGCCGCCACACCGCCTCGGCCGCGGCATACACCGACAACTCCGCCAGCCCCGCCAGCCCGACCGCCGCCGCCATCAGCCAGGGCATGTGCTTCTTCTTCACGTGCGCCAGCTCGTGCGCCATCACCGCTTCGACTTCCGCCGCCGACGCACGGTCCAGCAACGCATCACTTAGCAGGATGTAACGAAACGGGGGCAGCAGCCCGAGGACCGCGGCGTTCGCCATCCCCCCGAACGTGCGCCACAGCAACAGCTCACTGACCCGCACGCGATAATCAGCGCACAGCGCTTCGAGCCGCCGCCGCACCTCGCCCTCGGCTAATGCCTGCGTGTCCCACACGTGGCGGATCACCACCGGCGTCACCAGGAAGATCACCCCCGCGCCCACGGCGACCAGCCACGGCATCGCCACCAACCCGATCACCCCCCGCCCGTCCGGACCCAGCCAGTCGACCGTCTCCGACCAGATCAGCACCGCCAGCAGCGGCAGCAGGATCAGCAGCACCTGATGCCGCACCTGCGACAAAACAAACTGCCCGGCCGACCAGATCGGATACACCGGCTGCCCGGCGTCGAGCTGGCGCAAAATCATTGCCTCGCGCAGGGCGCGGTCGATCGGGTAATAGCACCACCACAGCCAGACCATCAACCCCAGCGTGGGGGCCATCACGACCAACTCATCGAGCAACACGACATCGCCAAACAGCGTCCGCGTCAGCTCCAGCGCCCCGACCCACACGTCCAGCAGAAAAAGCGGCAGCAGCGCGAGGTTGAGCACGAGGGTCAAGCGATCCAGCCGGCGGTGCGCCCGAGGCCCCGCCCCGGTGGGCAGACGCCGCTGCGTCCGCCGACACGCCAGCCAGTAGATCACCGCGAGCAACGCCTTGGGCACCAGCCATCCGCCCAGCGCGAGCGCGACGCCGGCGCGACCCGCCGGCTCCGGCGCGTCCCCCGCCATCGGCCCGTGGGCGAAGAGGATCACGAACATGCCGATCAGCGTCACCTGCATCCCGCAGATGGTACGCCATCCGCCCGCCGCGGCGGTGTTACCAGCGACGGTCACGCGGCAATGTATGACCGATGAACCACCGTATCACTCCCTTCCTGCTGTTGGCTTTGGCGTGGATTGCACCGGCGTTTTCCGCGCTGGGCGCAGACGAGCCGTCCTGGCCCGCGGATGTGGCCCGCTTTAGTGCCCCCCGCCCCGGCGAGCACCCGCGCCTCTTGTTCCGTAAGAGCGACCTGCCCGAGCTGCGCCGCCGCGCCAAGACGCCCGAGGGACAGGCCCTCATCGCCCGCCTGCGCGTGCTGCTCGATGGCAAGGACGGCACCACCCTCCCCGACAACCTCGGCCTGAACCGCAAGCCGGACCGCGATGGCACCGGCGATCTCATCGACGAGCCCGACGGCACGGTGTACACCATCTCCCACGCCGCGGGCTACGGCTTCCTCTACCAAATCACCGGCGAACAGCAGTACGCCGACCTGGGCCTGCGCGCGTTCGAGATCGGGCTCGAGGGCTACCGCGGGCGCGATCGGCGGTATTCGTTCCGCGATCCGTACGGCGCGCTGCGGGCCGGCCCCACGCTCGCGTGGTATGCGCTGGGCTACGACCTGTGCTACGACGGCTGGGACGAGCCGACGCGGCAGCGCATCGCCAAGGCCATCGCCGAATACAACGAGGGGCGTGGCCTGACGTTGCCCGACCTGGTCAAAGGCTCGCGGCATCACCCCGGCTCAAACCACTGGGGCATGCAGGTCGGCGGCGGCGCGATGGCGCTGCTCGCGGTGCTCGGCGACCCGGGCGTCGATTCCGACAAGCTCATCAAGCTGCTCGAGCCGAGCCGGCGCAGCATGATCCGCAACCTCACCGAGGGCTTCGGCGACGGCGGGTTCTTCGCCGAGGGCGACGGACCCGGCAGCATGTCCTCGCACATCGTCTTCCTCTCCGCGCTGCAGGCCTGGCGCGTCGCCGGCGGCAAAGACTTCCTCACCCCGCGCCCCAACGCACGCTGGACCAACCTTAAATACATCCTGCTCACCATCCCGCGGGCCGACGGCTCGCTCGACTTCCCCAAGCGCGGCGGGTACCCGCACAACGTCTGGAACCGCCGCAGCATCAGCGGCGCGGGCTACTTCGCGATCGGCTTCGATGCCGTGCTCCCCGAGCAGCGCGCGGGGATGCTGTGGTTTTACGAGCAACACCTGGCCGAGCGCGACCGCAAGGCGGGCACGCCGTTCGATACCGTCTCGCCTTACCCGCACCACGCGATCCTTGCCTTTGTGAATTGGCCGTTCGACGCCGAGCCGGTGAACCCGGCGCAGTCGATCCCGCGCGTCGTACGCGACACGCGCTACGGCTTCTACGCCTTCCGCAACCGCTGGCAGGATGAAGACGACCTCGTCATCTCGCAGATGACCCGCAACGCCCGCGGGTGGATCCGCACCAGCGCGGATCGACGCCTGCAAGTGTGGGCGCACGGCCACAAGCTCGAATGGGGCACGATCCCACCCAATGTTATTTACTGGCAGCCCGCGCCGGACGGCTCGGCGATCATCGGGGGCAGGGATGGCACATGGCTGGCGATCGACTTTCGTGCCGCGTCCGGCGCCGATGGCCTGCTGATCATGACCGGCCCCGCTGCCCCCGCCGAAGATGCGCAGACGCGGGTCGTGACGGCCGGCGATCATCGCTTTAGCATCCGCGATTTGACCGACGGCGAGCAACCGAAGGTCACGGTCGAAGGCGATACGGTCCACATCGGCGGCCAGACGGTGCGGATGGAAGACGGCCGGCTGGTGCTGGGCAGATTCGCGGGGCCGGATGTGGCGTGGGACCCCGCAGATGCGCCGGCCCCACCGCCAAAGCCAGATGCCGCGCTGTCCGAAGCACCGGCACCAGCTCAAGCCAAACCGCCGACCGAGGCAGAACCCGCGCCGGAACCCGAGCCGGAACCCGAGCCGCTCTCGCCGGATCAGCGTGTTGCCGCGGTGCGACTCAGCCACGCCAAGCGTTACCTCAATGCCGACAAACCCGACGATGCGAAGCGTATCCTCCAGCAGATCGTCGAGCGTTGGCCCGACACCGATGCGGCGACGCAAGCCCGCGCGCTTCTGGATGGGCTTGATTAAAGCATGAAAGCGACGATGTAGAACGCCCAGCCGGTCGCCGCGGTGCCGCACATGCCGTAGGCCGCGAGCTTGGCGATGCGGCGATGGAACGGGCTGTAGGGGCCGGGCTCGGGCTGGGACTTGAACCGCCGCAGCGCCCCCACCACCGTGACGATCCACAGCAGCGTGGTGGTCACCGCGAAGACCAGGTGTACGTACAGCACCGGCTCGACCAGCGTGTGATACACCGAAGACGCCTCGGCCAGGTGACGCCAGCCGTAAAGCCGGATGTCGATCTCGAAGAGCGTCACCGCGCCCAGCAGCAGGCCCGCGATGCCGAGGTTCACCTTGCGATGCAGGGCGAACCGGCCTCGCTTGGCCAGGCAGATGCTCCAGATCATCGCCGGGATCACGCCGAACATCGCCAAAGCCACGATGTCCAACATGAATGATGCGCGGCTGACGGGGATGAAACCTTCAAACATGAGCGGCTCCCAGGTATGGCGTGCGGATCAGCGCAGCGGATCACGATGTCCTACATCGACACAAGACCGTCCAGGAAACCGAAAATAATCTGACGGGCTAGGAAAAGCCTTAGGCCGCGGCCGAGGCGTCTTCGACGCGGCGCAGCACCTCGTGGGCGATGCGGTCCAGCGGCACCACCGCTTCCGCCGCGCCCAACTCGATCGCGACCTTCGGCATGCCGAAAACCACACAACTCGCCTCGTCCTGGGCGAGGGTCTGGGCCCCGTGCTGTTTCATCTCCAGCAGGCCGGCCGCGCCGTCATCGCCCATGCCGGTCATGATCACACCGACGGAGTTGGGCCCCGCGTAGCGTGCGACCGATTTGAACAGCACCTCCACGCTCGGGCGGTGACGGTTGACGCGCGGGCCGTCTTTCACCTGCACGAGGTATTGCGCGCCGGAGCGGCGCAGCAGCATGTGCTTGTTGCCCGGCGCGATCAGCACCTTGCCGGGCGCGACGGTGTCGCCGTCGATCGCTTCGGTGACGGTCATCGCGCTGTCGCGGTTGAGGCTGTCGGCGAGAGACTTGGTGAAGTGCTCGGGCATGTGCTGCACGACGAGCACGCCCGGCGTGTTGGCGGGCAGCCGAGGGATCACTTGCCGCAGCGCTTCGGTGCCGCCGGTCGAGGTGCCGATGGCGATGATCTTGTGGGTGGTGCGGCGCAGGGCCTGGCTGGTGGCGGGCATGGCCGAGGCCTGGGCGACGGGCGGGCGTGGCTTGTCGAAACGCACGTGCGAAGCGGCCTTGATCTTGTGGATCAATTCCACCGCCAGATCACCCACCGTGTACGCGGAGCCGGGCTTGCACATCACCTCGACAGCGCCCAAGGACAACGCCTCAAGGGCCAGGTCGCCGCCGCCATCGGTCAGCGACGAGACCACGACAACGGGCATGGGCTGGTACCGCATCAGCTTGCGGAGGAAGGTCAGCCCGTCCATCCGGGGCATCTCGACGTCGAGCGTGATGACATCGGGCTTGAGCTCGACGATCTTGTCGCGCGCGATGTAAGGATCGGTGGCGGTGCCGATGACCTCCAACGCCGCATCGCGCGACAACTCGCGCGAAAGGATGTTGCGGACGACAGACGAATCATCCACAATCAACACCCGGATCGGCTTGGCACTACTGGCGGTCATCGCGGGGGCTCATCAGGTAAGCCACGGCTCAGGCCGCGGCGGGGTATTCGAAACGCAAGACGAACGGCTGATCGTCGGCCATGAACCGCAGGGCCCGCTCATCCGCACAGGCGTCGGCCCAGTCGGCGGCGTCGGCCTCGGTAATCAGCGGCGGGGTCAGGTCGAACACCGGTGCCGAACCGGCCACCGTCGTCAGCAACTGCCCGCAGATCACGTTGAGCAGCTCCATCAGCGCCTGGCGGCCGACCTCAGGGTCAGTCGCCGCCGCCTCGTCGTCGCCGGTGATGTTGGCCGCCAGTTCCGTGCAGACCCCCGCGCCGGTCAGCAGTGTCAGCGATCCTTCCGCCGCGCCACCAAACGCCATGCTCACGCGCAACAGCCCTGCCACGTCGTCGGGCAGTTCCTCCGCCTCCGCCGGATCGACGAAGATGAACGCCATCTGCTCCATGACTTCAGTGAAGACCTGTTCGATCTGTTCGGCATGCTCATGCGGCATCGCGGCGCTCCAGAACGGTGGTGATCAGTTCCTTGAACTGCTCGGGGGTGAAGGGCTTGCGCAGGTAGCCGGCGATCCCGAGCTGACGCAATGCGTCGATGCGCGTCTCGCTGCCCTCGGTAGAGGCGATAATGACAGGGATGCTCTTCATCACCGCGTCCGCCTTCATGCGCTCGACCAGCTCCACGCCGTTCATCACCGGCATGTTGATATCGACGAAGACCAGATCGACCCATTGGCCGTCCATCAGGTCCAGCGCCTCCTGGCCGTGGCCCGCGTGCAGGCATTGGTTGACCGGCACCTCGGACAGTTTGATGTTCTTTTCGATGACCGACCGGATGATCGGCGAGTCATCGACAATCAGGATCCGCAGGCTCATGATGGGCTCCCAGACGTGTCGTGGGTCAGTTCCAGAAGTTCGCTTAGCCGGGTCATGGTCTGACAGAGCACACGCTCCACCGCCCGGGGCTTGAGCTTGAGTCGTTCCCACGCGTGATGGGAGGTGTGGTAGTGGGTGCCGTCCGCCCCGCCGCCGATACCCGCGGACGTCACGATCTGTACCGCGGTGTGTACCAGCTCTACCACCGGCTGCGTATCTTGCGCGGCGTGTTGCGGCTCGTGGTGCCAGCGCACCGCCTCGCGCAGCGGGCCGTCGAGCCCCCATGCGTCGAGCAGCACCGCCCCGACTTCCGCATGGTCGATCCCCAGCACCTCGCGTTCGGCCTGCTCGAAGGACAAGCCCTGCTCAAACGCCAAGGTCAGGATCGGCCCAAAGTCCACCTCCACAAAGTGCCCGAGCACGAGCTTGCCGATGTCGTGCAGCAGGCCCGCGGTGAACGCCTCGATCGGCGGGGTCAGGCCGCGATGCTCGGCGAGCACATCGGTGGTGATCGCCACCGCCGCCGAATGCTGCCACAACGAGCCGGGTGCCAGGTCGTAGCCGCGCACCTGTCGCCCGGCGTGCGGCGCGATCGCCACGTCGAGCACCAGTTCCGCGGTCTTACGCAAACCGATGCGCATCACCGCCTGCTTGATCGATCGGATCGCCCCGCGCCCGCCGTTGGCGGCGCTGTTGGACAGCTTCAGCACGTTGGCGGCCAGCGCCGGGTCGTGTTCGATGACTTGCGCGATGCGGTCCACATCCGCTTCGGGGTCCTGCAGGATCGACACCAGCTTCACCGCCAGCGGCGGCAGCGTCTTGATCGTCCCGGCTCGCTGAATAATCTGCTCGCGTCGGGTCATAGCTCCACCAGTTCCCTTCCGGACGACACCGTCACCTGGCCGTCGCTCATCCGCAGCCGCATCGTCCGCGGCTTGGTTCCGCCGACGTCTTCGGCCGCGATGAGCAGGTTGTTCTTCCACAGCAGCTTGCGCAGCACCGCGTGGTTGCGCTCGCCGATCTTGAATCGGCCGCCCGCATCCATCGGCGCCCCACCCCCCGCCACCTTCACCACCAGCCGATCCATTTTCGCCCCCAGCTCCAGCACGCCGTGGAGCAGATGCACGAACCCGGTGTCGGTGAACATCGCGGGCTTGGCGGCGGCTTTCGCCTCATCGGTTTTCGACAGCGGGAGCATGCAGTGCAGCAGCCCCCCCACGCCGGCCTCCGCGTCATACAGCGTCACACCCAGGCACGAGCCCAGCGAGTACGTCACCAGCGTCGCCTCGGACTCTTGCGACACGGCCAGCTCACACATGCCCACCGTCATATTCATCGTGCCCCCTGCGTCTGGCGTTTGCGGTGACTCACCGCCGCCGACTTGGCGTAGATCGAAGGCTGCACCGGTGAGAACAGGTCGGTCAGGCCGGTGAGGCTCTCGGTGTGGCTGACGATCACGTAGCCGTCCGGCCTCAGCAACCGGTGGATGTCGTGCAGCAGGTTGCGCTTGGTTTGCGCATCGAAATAGATCATCACGTTGCAGCAGAACACCAGGTCCAGCAGGCCCCGCATCGGGAACGGCGGCTCGTTGAGGTTGAGGCGGCGAAATATCACCTGATCCCGCAGCACTTGATCGACCTGATACGCCTCGGCCCCGCCACGCCCCGTCTTGTGCAGGTAACGCTGGCGGTAATGCTCGGGGATCGATTCGACCTCGGCTTCGCTGTAGAACCCGGCCTCGGCGCGTTCGAGCACGCGGGTCGAGATGTCGGTCGCCAGCAGGCGGAAGTCGCAGGTCTGCTTTGTTTTGCGCATCACCTCATTGACGGTCATCAGGATCGAGTACGGTTCCTGCCCCGTCGAGGACGCGGCCGACCAGATGCGCAGACGGCCCTGGCCGCGGCCAAACCATTCGAGCAACACGCGTTCGAGAAAATCGAAGTGCGGCTGCTCGCGGAAGAACCGCGTGACATTGGTCGAGATCACGTTGAGCAGTTGCACGATCTCATCGGTGTCGCGGCGAAGGTGCTCGAGATAAACCTCGGCCGAAGCCAGGTTCAACTCGCGCAACCGACGGGCGATCCGGGCGGAGACCATGTTGGCCTTGCCCTCTTTGAGGTCGATACCGCTGCGTTCATGCACCAGCCGGCGGATGGATTGGAAGGTTGTGCGGTCCATTTTGTATTCGACGCGTGATCGATAAGGGGGGAGGGTGGTGGGGTTGGCACCGTACCGTACGGCTGTCCACCCTCCCCCGGACATTGCAACCGACGTGGTTTAGAACTCGGCCATGTCGTCGTCATCGAGCGGGATCACCTGTTCGGGACGGGACGGCTTGGCCGGCTTTCGCGCCGGCGCCTTGGCGGCCGGGGCGGGACGGCTGGGGGCCGCGACGGGCTTGACCAGCGTGGCCGTCCGGGCGGTGCCGAGGGTGAATCGGCCGATCAGGTCGTTGAGCGACTTGGCCTGCTCGTTGAGCTGGGTGGCGGCGGCTGCCGACTGCTCGCTGTTGGCTGAGTTCTCCTGGGTCACCTTGTCCATCGACGTCACGCCTTCGGTGATCTGCTTGATGCCGTCGGCCTGCTCCTTCGAGGCGCTGGCGATCTCGGTGATCAGGTCGTTGACTTTCTTCGAACCCTCGACGATGTCGGTGAGGATGGACCGCACCTCTTCGGTGATGGCCACGCCGCCCTCGGCGTTCTTCACCGCGCCATCGATCAGCTCGGCGGTGTTCTTCGCCGCCTCGGCGCTGCGTTGGGCCAGCGACCGCACTTCTTCCGCGACGACCGCGAAGCCCTTGCCCGCGTCGCCGGCCCGCGCGGCTTCGACCGCGGCGTTGAGGGCCAACAGATTGGTCTGGAACGCGATCTCATCGATCGTCTTGACGATCTTGGCCGTCTCATCGCTCGACGACTTGATCTTCGCGATCGCCTGCTCCATCTTGGCCATTGCGTCGTTGCCCTTGTCGGCCGAGCTGACCGCGTCGCCGGCGAGGTTCTTGGCCTGCCCGGCGTTGTCGGCGTTCTGCCCGGTCATCGCCTGCATCTCCTGCAGCGAGGCGCTGATCTCTTCGATCGAGCTGGCCTGGGTGCTGGCCCCCTCGGCGAGCTTCTGCGCCCCCTCGCTGATCTGCGAGCTGGCCGAGCCGACCTGCCCCGCGGAATCAGCCACCGCGAGCAGCGCGGCTTCCAGCGAATCGGCGGCGGAGTTGAGGTTGTCCTTCATCTTCGCGTAGTCGCCCTGATAATCCCCGGTCATCCGGGCGGTCAGGTCCGACGCCGCGATCGCTTCGAGCACCTCGCCCGCTTCGGTGATGGGCTTGACCACCGCCTCGATGATCTCGTTGATCCCCGCCATCATCGGGCGGTACACCTCGTCGAGCTTGTCCAGGTCGCCGCGGACCGAGAGATCACCGGATTCCGACGCGGCGATCACTTTATTCACCTCGTCGCGGTACTTGGCCCGCTCGTTGAGGTCGATCCACTCCACGCCGTTGCCGATGTGTCGGCCTTCGGAGTCCATCAACGCGGTCGCGTTGACGCCGAACTCGAGGGGCCCGAGTTTCAGCTCCGACCTAACCGGCAGATTCGTGACGTCGGCGAGAAGTTTACGCTGATGCGCCGGGTTCTTGTGGAACACGTCGATGCAGGTGCCGACCAGCTTGTCGGCGTTGAAGGCCGGGAACATCTTGCGGATATCGGGCTCATACTTCTTAAGCATGTTCTGCACCGCGGGGTTGCAGTAAGTGATGATGAGGTTGCGGTCGCAGGTCATGAAGTTGGTGGCGGCTCCCTCGATCATCGAGAGCATCGCCTGCGCCCGGGCCGCGGCCAGCTTCTGATCGGTGATGTCGCTGGCATACTTCACGACCTTGAACGGCTTACCGTTGAGGTCGAAGATCGGGTTGTAGGAAGCCTGGATCCAGACCTCCTTGCCGCCCTTGGCCAGACGCTTGAACTCACCGGAGACAAACTCGCCGCGGCCGAGTTTCTCCCAGAACGCCTTGTATTCGGTGCTCGCGGCATAGGCCGGGTCGGCGAACATGCTGTGGTGCTTGCCTTTGATCTCATCGAGGCTGTAGCCGAGCACGGCCAGGAAGTTTTCGTTGGCCGTGATGATCGTGCCATCAAGCTTGAACTCGATCACGGCCTGGGATCGACCGATCGCCTCGAGCTGCCCCTCTGAATCGGCGTTACGCAACTTCTGCGCGGTCACGTCGGTGGCGTACTTGACGACCTTGAACGGCTTGCCGTCGGGCCCGAAGATCGGGTTGTAAGACGCCTGGATCCAGATTTCCTTTCCGCCGTTGCCCACGCGCTTGAATTCGCCGGTGACAAACTCGCCGCGGCCCAGCTTGTCCCAGAACGCGCGGTATTCGGCGGACTCCGCTTCCTGCGGCGGCATGAAGAGGCGGTGGTGCTTACCGACGATATCCTCGATGCGATAACCCACCGCACCCAGGAAATTCTCGTTGGCGGTGAGGATCGTGCCATCGAGCTTGAACTCGATGACCGCCTGCACCTTGTGGATCGCCTGGAGTTGGCCGGCGAGGTCGGCGACACGCAGCTTCTCGGAAGATGCTTTGGTCGTCTGGGCCTTGCCGTTACGTGCGGGGACATTCTTCTTGACGGTCTTGGTAGCCATGGTTGCCTCTCGTGGTTGCGGGTCGGTTACCCCTGGTGTCGCGGATGCGAAAAAGACGGTTTCGATAACGGTTTAAGCGGCGAGTTTCTCGCCCGACAGCGGATCGGAATCTTCAAGCAGATCGGTAGCGGCTTCGGTTTCGGCTTCGAGCAGGTCCTTCTTGTGCAGGACCTCTTCAATGTTGAGCAGGATCTTCACCTGATCGTCGAAGCGTGCCATACCGCGGATGAACTGCGTGTTGACCCCGGCCCCGAATGCGGGGGTTGGTTCGATGTGGTCGGCGGAGATGTCCAGCACCTCGGAGACGGTGTCCACGAGGATGCCCATCTGCGTGGCGCGGTCGCCGAAGTGGACATCCACCACGATGATGAGGAGGTCGAGCTGGATAAGAACGTGGTCGATCAGATCGGCGACCCGCTGGTGCATATGGTCCGCAATGCGGTCGATCACGGCATCGAGGGCGAAGAGTCACGCCGGACCGAGGCCGGCAAGCCGCCGGTCGGTCGGGTCGAACTGCAGGCGTTCCACCGCGGCGGCAGCATCTACATCGAGATCGCCGACGACGGCGGCGGGCTCGACCGCGAACGCATCCTCGCCAAGGCGATCGAGCGTGGCCTGATCAATGAGGGCGACAAGCTCTCCGACAGCGAGATCTATCTTCTGATTATGGAACCGGGGTTCTCCACCGCGAAAGTCGTCTCGGATGTGTCCGGCCGCGGCGTCGGCATGGACGTGGTGAAAAAGAATATCCAGAAGATGCGCGGCCAAGTGGAGATCCGCTCCAAGCCCGGACAAGGAACGACCTTCAGCATCCGCCTGCCCCTGACCCTCGCGATCATCGACGGCATGGTGATCCGCGTCGGCCCTTGGCGCTATGTCTTGCCGCTGCTGTCGATCACCCGCATGCTTCGGCCGGATGAGAGCCATGTGCCGACCGTCTTCGGCCAGGCCGAGATGCTCAAGGCGGATGAGGGTCTCATCCCGCTCTACCGCATGCACGAGCTGTTCAACATCCCCGATGCGCAGACCAACCCGACCCAAGCGTCGGTGGTCGTGGTCGAACACGAGGGCAAGAAGATCGGCTTGATGATCGATGAGTTGCTCGGACAGCAGCAGATCGTCATCAAGAGTCTGGGCGAATCGCTGCGGGGCGTGCCGGGCATCGCCGGGGGCGCGATCATGCCCGACGGCAAGGTGGGCCTGATCCTCGACCTGGACAGCCTGATCCGCCTGGCGGGTGCCTCTGCGCCGGAACGAGCGGCGGCTTGAGGCCGACCTCATCATCGTGTCCGGGACATTCCAGCAAGCCGGGGACGCGGGCCGATATGGAACCGGTGCCTAATGGTCAGACCCAACTGCGTGACGCGATCGAAGGTGCCGCGACCGCCGCGGTCGTCGCCGACAACCGCGGCATCATCCGCCTGGCGAGTCAGGTCGCGATCGAGCTGTTCGGGTACACAACCCCGGACCCGTTGATCGGTCAATCCATCGAGATCCTGATGCCGGGGCGCTACCGACCCGGTCACCGGCAACACGTCACCGATTACTTTGGGGCCGCGGTCAGCCGACCGATGGGCGTCGGGCGAAACCTGACCGGGCTGCGGAAGGACGGCAGCGAGTTTGCCATCGAGGTCTCCCTGAGCCCGCTGGTGCTCGACGACGAGTTGGTGGTCGCGGCGTGGGTGCGAGATATCGAGGACCGCCGCCACCTGGAGGCCGATGTCCGCCGTTACGAAGCCCAATTGGCCCACGTGGCGCGGGTGGCGTTTGCCACGGAGATGGTCGCGGGGATCGCCCACGAATTAAGCCAGCCGCTCGCCGCGATCACCGGTTACGCGGAGGCGATCCATCTGCGGCTTGCTCGCGAGCCACAATTGGCGCAAGAGGTCAACGCGATGACCCAGCCGATGGTCGAGCAGGCGATCCGCGCGGGTCAGATCGTCCGCAGCCTGCGCGACTTTACCAAGCGGCACGACCCGATCAAGCTTCCGGTCAGCGTCCAGGCGGTGGTGGATCGGGCGGTCCGCTTTCTCGAGAACGAGTTACGGATGAGCGGGGTCTCGCTGACCACCAAGATTCACCCGGACACGCCGAACGTGATGGCGATCGAGATCCAGATCGCGCAGATTCTGGACAACCTCATCCGGAACGCGATGGAAGCCCTCGCCGAGCAACCCGTCGAGCAGCGCCAGGTAGAGCTACGGGTTTCACAACAGGGGGCCGAGGTTGAGATCGAGGTTCACGATTCGGGCCCCGGGTTTTCACCCGAGGCCAAAGATAAAGCCTTCGAGACTTTTTACACCACGAAGCCAAACGGCATGGGCGTGGGCCTGGCGGTCTGCCGCACCATCATCGAAACCCACAACGGCACCATCCGCCTGGGTCGCAGTGAACTCGGCGGTTCGGTGGTCTGCTTCCGACTGCCATCGGCCTGAACCTGACATGGCGGTGTGCCCTTTTGAATATTCTGGGGCCGCGATCCGGTGAAGACCTGATTTATGACACAACGCGTAGTCTATTGGTAAAAATACTCATCGATTTCAAGAGCGATGACCGAGATAACCCCTAGGTAGTTACAGGGTTTTTCTGATCGTTTCCCAGAATGATTTGAAAACGTTAACCGGGCTACACCCAAGACGTGCCGGGTGATGAGCGTGCCTCAAAAAGGAATGCGGCGCTATGTCTTGCGATGACAAAACGGGCTTGGTTTACATTATTGATGATGATGGGGCCGTGCGTCGATCGCTTTCGTCATTGATGACGGCCGCGGGACTCGACCACACCTCCTACGAATCGGGGATCGCCTTCCTCGCGGAATATCGCGACCGCGGCCCGGCGTGCCTGGTGATGGATATCCGCATGCCCGGCATCTCCGGCCTGCAACTGCTCGAACGCCTCCGGGCCAAGGGCATCGCCCATCCGGCGATCATGATGACCGGCTTCGGCGAAGTCGATGCGGTCATCCGTGCATTTCGCCAGGGCGCGGTGGATTTCTTTGAGAAACCCATCAGCGGCTCGCTCTTGCTCGATCATGTTCAAAAAGCCATCGAAAGCGATGTCCGCGCACGCGTGCAGCGCGACCAACTGATGAGTACCCGGGCGAAGCTCGCCCGCCTCACTGCCCGCGAGCGCGAGGTGTTCGGCATGCTGATCGAGGGCCTGCCCAACAAGCAGATCGCGTTTCAGCTCAAGCTCAGCGAGAAAACCATCGCGGCCCACCGCGCAAATCTGCTGGCGAAGATGGATGCCTCCTCGCTGGCGCAGGTCATCGCGCGGGTGGTCGGCTGCGGGGTTGAGCTGGACACGGCCGGCCTTGCCGCCGCGGCCGCCTGAGAAGCTATCGTTTAAGGCAAACCCGCCCGCGGATCAGATTTCTCTCATACAAACCCGCCCCCCCACCGTCGATAGTCCCTTTACCAACGGCAGCCGGCACCGGTCGGCTCCGATCAGTCAGGACCGACGCGTGGAGGCGCATTGATGAACCCGCAGTACATCGCCGCGATCGTCCGTTCCATGGAAGACGTGGCGTCGATGATGCTCGACCTTCCGGTCCGTCTGGGCAAGCCCGCGCTGCGGACCGATCCCAACGGCACCTACGATGTCTCGGCCATCATCGGCCTCTCCGGCGATTGCGTCGGGTCCGTCGCCCTCTCCTTCCCCCTCGACACCGCCGCCACCCTGGTCAGCCGATTCGTCGGCAGCACCATCACCCCCGAGCACCCGGACTTCGGCGACGGCGTCGGCGAGATCGCCAACATGGTCACCGGCGGGGCCAAGGCCAACTTCCACGGCCAGGATGTCTCGATCAGTTGCCCCTCGGTGATCGTCGGCCCCGGCCACCGCGTCTTCCAGCAACGCGAGGTGCCGGTCGTCGAGATACCGGTCCATTGTGATGCGGGGCAGTTTGTCCTGCTGGTTTCCATCCGTGAAGCCGCGGCGAACACCAAACGGGCCGCCGGCTAATCCCCCGACTTTACTCCCTCACCCTGACCCAATGCAGGTGACGCCATGAAGATCATGCTGGTTGACGATTCCCAGACGATGCGCAACGTCGAGAAGAAGGTGCTCGGCACGCTCGGCTACACCGATGTGGTCGAGGCCTGCGACGGCCAGGACGCGCTGAGCAAGGTCGGTGCCGAGAAGCCCGACATGATCCTGCTCGACTGGAACATGCCGAACATGGACGGGCTCACGTTCCTCAAGAAGTTCCGTGAGACCAACAAGACCACGCCGGTGGTGATGGTCACCACCGAGGCCGAGAAATCGCGGGTGGTCGAGGCCATCAAGGCGGGGGTGAACAACTACGTTGTGAAACCCTTTACCCCCGACGGCCTGAGCACGAAGATTCAGGAGACCCTCGCGACACGCAAGGCGGGCTAAGCCCGTGCGTGACCGCAATCGAGGTGGACGATGTCCGCATCCGGTGAACTCGAACTGCAGGTCAGCAAGGACGGGATGTCTGCGGTGCTGTCGATACCGCCGGCCCTCGACCCGCAATGGCTGACGCGCGAACTTTGTGTCGCCACCCTCGAAGCCGAAAGCATCCTGCTCAACGCCGACCTGCTACAGCGTCTCGACGAAGCGATCGGGCAGCATCAGGCCGACCCAGCGCCGGGGCAGAAAGTGTTGATCCAAGGCACCCCGCCCCGCAACGGGGCCAACGGCTCGCTCGAGATTGCCCTGCGTCCCGCACACGCGCCGACCGATGAGGGTGAAGCCGAGATCGTCGGCGTCGATCACTACGCCAAGTCCACCTTCGTCCTCGTGGAGCCGGGGCAGGTCATCGGCCAGGTCACCGAGCCGGATAGCGGGGACGATGGTGCCGACGTGCGCGGCACGGTCGTCCCCGCCAAGCCCGGCCGGCCCGTCAACCTCGCGCTGGATGACTCGATCCTCCTCGACGCCCGCGGCCGGCTCACCGCCCAGGTCAGCGGGGCGCTGGAACAGATCGGCCACAAGCTCAAGATCAACCGCATCCTCACCGTCGAGCGTTTCGTCGATTTCGAGACCGGCCACGTCAACTTCGACGGCGACGTCGAAGTCATGAAGGGGGTCCGAGACTGCTTCGAGGTCAACGCCCGCGGCAGCGCGATCATCCGAGGCCTCGTCGAGGGCGCAACCCTCCGCACCGGCATCGACCTCACCCTCGCCGGCGGGATGGCCGCAAAAGAAAAAGGCGTCATCCAGGTCGGCCGCGACTGCCGCGCCAAGTACCTCGACCACGTGGAGGGTCGCGTCGCGCACGACCTGTATGCCGACCGCGAGATCATCAACTGCCGACTCGAGGTCCACGGCCAACTGCTTGCGCCGCGCGGCGAACTCATCGGCGGAGAGTTGCACTGCCTGCGCCAGGCCACGCTCAAGGAACTCGGCTCCGTGGCGGGGGTCAAGACCGTGCTCTGCCTCGGGTCGGCCCCAGTCTTCGAGCGGGTCCTGGCCTGGTCCCAAACGCACGCCGCCAAACTGCAGGACAGGGTCCGCGAGATCATCACGCAGATCGATACGATCCAGAAAAGCAGCCGCACCATGGCCACCAGCACCAAGGAGCAGATCACCGAGCTGATGTGCGAGCAGATGGAGGCGGAGGAAAAGCACCGGTCCATCGCCGAGCGAAGCGAAAAAGTTCGTGCGTATTTCGAGCGGGTCCGCCGCCCGCAGGTCCAGGTGCTGGGGACGATCCACCACGGCACCACCATCGTCTTCGGCCAAACCGCCGCCACCTTCCGCGAAGACCAACGCGGCCCCATCACCGTCACCGCCGATCACCACGGCGAGTTATGCATCCGCCATGGTGACCACGGCGAGCTGCGCTCCATCCGCTCCGTCGCCGAACTGACGTTGTGGAAATCTCCAAGCGACCAGAGCGAAAAACGCGTTGCTTAAAACCCCGTAAGCACCCGGCAAATCCATCCGCGACGAAACGTACCTGGCAATGGGCGATACAGGACTCGAACCTGTGACATCTTCGGTGTAAACGAAGCGCTCTGGCCAACTGAGCTAATCGCCCCGCGGCACATAGTGTAGCCGAGCCGAACGGTCGAGGCGACAATGTCGCGTAGGTTTCGCGGGGGTCATGCGCGGGCGTAAAGGTAGACCGTGAAGGCGAAGGCGTGGCGTTCGTCGGCAGGATGATGAAGCAGTTTTTTCTGCTGCCACCCGGTGAAATCGAAATCGGGCAGGAACGTGTCGCCGTCGCCGATGGTGGTGTGGACGATGGTCTCATACACGCGGTCGGCCTGCGGGAACGCCTGGGTGAAGAAGTGTGAGCCGCCGATGACGAAGACCTCGTCGCTGTTTTGATACGCCCGCTGCAACGCTGCGTCCAGCGAAGACACCACCTCCACCCCCTCGGCCACGCGGTAGTCGGCTTGCCGAGTGATAACGATGTTCAGCCGGCCGGGGAGGGCTGAGTCGTGGTCTTCGTAGGTCCGCCGGCCCATGATGATGGGCTTGCCTAACGTGGTCTGCTTGAAGTGCTTAAAGTCATCGGGCAGGTGCCAGGGAATGCGCCCTGCCTTGCCGATGCAGTGGTTTTCGGATCGTGCGTAGATGAGGGACAAAGTCATAGTTGCGTGATAAATATCCAAGCAATGAAGCCGAATAAAACTCCAAAAACTACCAGTACTACCGTAAAAAAGATGATCGCCCCGGCACAGCCCATCTCACTCTTGCCGGGCGTTCGAATCCCAAAATGAGGAAGAGGCGACCACATTCAAAGACCTTCAAACAGCCACCGCAGCCTTGATGTGCGGGTGCGGGTCGTAGTTTAGCAGTTCGAAGTCGTCATAGGTGAACGCGAACAGGTCCGTCACGTCCGGGTTGATCTTCATCGTAGGCAGCGGGCGCGGGTCGCGGCTTAACTGCTCGCGGGCCTGGTCGAGATGGTTGTCGTAGAGGTGGGCGTCGCCGAAGGTGTGGATGAACTCGCC
The DNA here is from genome assembly GCA_964614575.1 of uncultured Phycisphaeraceae bacterium. Lineage (GTDB taxonomy): Bacteria > Planctomycetota > Phycisphaerae > Phycisphaerales > Phycisphaeraceae > JBGTLW01. The sequence continues at coordinate 26,442 of CAZTLX010000026.1, forward strand.
GGGCGCGTAGCCGCACACCTGCGCGACCATCATCGTCAACAGCGCGTAGCTGGCGATGTTGAACGGGACGCCGAGGAAGATGTCGGCGGAGCGCTGGTAGAGCTGGCAGGAGAGTCGGGGGAGGTGGGACTGATCCCGCCCTTCGCTGCGCTCAGGACGGGCGTGGGGGGGTACACCCCCGGGGGCGGGAGTGGGGGCGACGTAGAACTGGAACAGCGCGTGGCACGGGGGGAGCTTCATCTGCTCGATCTGCGCGACGTTCCAGGCGCTGACGATGTGTCGGCGGGAGTCGGGGTTTTCTTTGAGCGAGCGCAGGACGTTGCGGATCTGATCGATGTGCCGGCCGTCGTAGTCCGGCCAGGAGCGCCACTGGCTGCCATAGACCGGGCCCAGTTCGCCGTGCTCATCGGCCCACTCGTCCCAGATGCGGACGTTGTGCTCCTTGAGGTAAGCGATGTTGGTTTCGCCGCGTAGGAACCAGAGCAGCTCGTGGATGATCGAGCGCAGGTGCAGCTTCTTGGTGGTGACGAGGGGGAACCCCCCGCCGGAAGCGGGGTCGAGATTGAAGCGCATCTGATAGCCGAACACCGAGCGGGTGCCGGTGCCGGTGCGGTCGGCCTTGGGGGTGCCGTGGTCGAGCACGTGCTGCATGAGGTCGAGGTATGGCCGCATGGGGGTAGTGTATCGCGCTGGGGTCGCCGCTTGCGGTTCCGCACGAACGGCCGACCCCCTGTTGCTCACCGGCGGCCGACGGGTCGCGCGGAACCCCAAGCGGCAGCGAACCCGATACCATACGCCCCTATGCCAACCCTGCAGGACAAGCTGGCCGACCGCAGCGCATGCGTCGGTGTGATCGGGCTGGGATACGTCGGCCTGCCGCTGCTGCGTGCGTTCTACGACGCGGGGCTGCGCGTGCTCGGCTTCGACAACGACCCGCGGAAGATCGAACAACTGCGCCGGGGTGAAAACTACCTGCAGCACCTGGGCAAGACGCTGGTCTCCGATATGGTGCAGGGCGATGCCGGGCGTTTTGACGTGACCGACGATGCGTCGCGCCTCGGCGAGCCGGATGCGCTACTCATCTGTGTGCCCACGCCGCTGGGCAAGCACCTGGACCCCGACCTGTCGTACGTCGAAAAGACCGCCGAGGCGATCGGCCGGGTGCTGCGGCCGGGCCA
>CAZTLX010000027.1:0-27057 GCA_964614575.1 uncultured Phycisphaeraceae bacterium
AAGGGTTGCACTGGATCTGCGAACGATTATCCGCACGGGCATCGCCAGACCGGTGCCACGGATAAATGACTTCGCCTGCTCCGGCGTATCACCCGCGGCGATGCCGAAGAAGGCGACCGGCTTGCCCTGGTACTTGAGCACCGTGGCGTTGCGGTCCGGGATCGTGTCTCGGCAGGTGGGGCAGTCTTTCTCATAGAAAAACAGCACGACAACCTGCCCGCGATAATCCACGAGAGAGTGCTGCCTTCCGTCGGAGAACTCGCCGGGAGGAAACTCGGGCGCCTCCGCACCGACCTTCGCGGCCGTGGCGTTGCCCACGCAAACGATACCCATCACACAAGCCAGGACCAGTAAAGCAAACAAGCGGTGCATGGCGGACCCCTGAGAGGTTGTGACAAACCCAATTGTATCGCCCGCGCGCCCGAACAAGAACACCCCCCCGAAACTGCCCCCCGGAAATACCGCCGACGAACTGCGCCGCAAGCTCGGTGCACGCGTCAAGCGACTGGATTATCATGCCCCACTCCCCACTTTCTCGCCCACACACAGGTGAAAGCCATGCCCGAACGTATCGTCCCCGTCGCTGTTCACAATGACCTGGTCGCGGCCGCGTATCGCAAGCGTGGCTTCACCGAGGACGAATCGCAGCAGGCGGCCAGGTTCTGCGAACTCGCTGCGTGGCACGGCATCAAGACCCACAACGCCATCAAAGCCCTGCACCTGGACCACCTCTTCGGCTCGGGCAACACGACCAGCCCCGGCTGCGTGCCCGGCGCGACCGTCGAAAAAATCGGCAACCGATTCGACGCGGCCCAGCGGTGGAACGCCAACAAGAAGCTTGGCCAGGCGGTCGCCTTCGATGCCATCGAGGAATGCGAGCGCATGGCAGACAAGCACGGCGTTGGCATCGTCAGTGTCGATCACGCGTTCCACTACCTCTGGGGCGGCGGGTACGTCATGGAGTCCGCCAAGCGCGGCTACTTCGCGTACACCAACTGCACCGCGGCCCTGGCGGAAGTCGTGCCCTTCATGGGCAAGTTCCCGACGCTGGGCACCAACCCGCACTCCTGGGGCTTCCCCACCACCGATGCGATCGGCTACCCCATCGTCATCGACTGGGCCACCAGCACCGTCGCGATGGGCCGCGTCCAGCAGTTCAAGCGCGAGGGCAAGCCCCTGCCGCCCGGCAGTGCGGTGGATAAGGACGGGAAGGAAACCACCGACCCCAACGCCGTCGCCGCCCTCATCACCTTCGGGGCCCACAAGGGCTACGGCCTGGCGCTGATCAACGAGCTGGTCGCCGGGTTCATCGGCGGCTCCCTGCCGACCCTCCGCTCACGCCCCGACCAGGCGACGACAATTTCCGGGGGCGGGCAAGAGAAAACCACACCCAACTTCTTCTTCCAGGTGATCCACCCCGACGCGTTGAGCTGTGGGGCCTTCGCCGCGGGACGCGATCAGGCGAGCAACGTCAAAGCGGTAATCGACGACGTGATGGGCCACGGCAACCGGGACACCGGAAGGTGTATCTTCCCCGGCGAGATCGAGCACGCCGCGGCGAAGCGCAGCGAGGCGGCGGGCGGGCTGCTCTTCACCGACGCGGAGATCGCCGAGTTCGCCCACATCGCCGAGGAAGCCGGCGTCGCGTTTGATCCCGCCTCGTTCAAGGCCGTGTGATCACGCAACGGTTCTGATCGCGGCGATTCGCGTGAAGGCTCTCCACCCCCGCGACATATAGCCGGCGAGCTACGCCTCGCCGGGCGGACTCACCCGATTGCTGCGCAATCGCCCGGCGAGGCGTCGCTCGCCGGCTATCGTTTGATCCAAACCCGGTGTGGAGAATAATCAGGCAAGTTGATCCAGCTTTGGTGGAGGCGATGCGGCAGGTAGCGATCTATTCATTGTGAAGCGTGCGGGTGACGCTGGATTCGCTGCCCGTTACTGCAAATCAGCGGCCAACTTTCGGCAAAAACCCGGCTCGTCTGCGCGGTATGGCGAAAGGAGTCCGCCATGCCCCGCGACACCGATCGCCCCGCCGCTGCTCCCCAGCAACCGCCGAGCTACGGCCTGCTGGCGACCTTGGGCCTGCTCGGCCTCATGACCCTTGCGCTGCTGCTGGGCTGCGGGGAAGCACGGGCGGAGCACGCCCCGCCCGCTGCCGAGGAAACGGGCCGCCACGAAGCACCCCCGCCGACGACGCGTGTGGAACTGATTGTCGTGTCTTCGCGCCGACCCGGCGCGCTCGCCGCGCCGACCGCGCGGCTCGCCCAATCGCTCCGCGATCAACTCGGCCGCACGCTCCGTGTCCACGATGAAGCGGCGGCGACAGGGCCGTGGACCGCAGAGGTCGCGGTGCTCGATGCTTCGGTCCGCCGGCAACGGGTGGGCACGCACGACGCGACGCACGAGGTCGACGCTTTCCGCGAGGTCGCCAACCCCGAGTTGGCTGTTCTGCATCGTCAACTCGATCGCGCGGCCCAGCAGAAGTCGTATTGGGAAAACCTCGCGCGCGAGCACTGGGAGGCGTACCGCTGGCTGGTGAAGAAGCACAAGGAAACGGGCGAGGCGCAGTGGAAGCAGATGCAGCCGAAGTACTACACACAGGCCGGGCGCAGTGAGGCGCGGATGGACGACGCCCGCCGCGCGTTCCGCGACGCGAAGCACGCGTTGGCGTGCGCCCCGCGGTGGATCACGATCGCCGAGCCGGTGACGCAGCGCGTCCGCGTCGAGACCCACCGGCAGACCGGCACGCTCACGGCGACGCTCACGCTGCTCGACCACGGGGGCGTCATCCTCGAAGAGCAGACGCTCGACGCGGCCCGCGTCGAAGAAGACCAGACGATCCCACGCCGGCACCTCGGCCGCGGCGGGATCGACCCGCCCGACGACCCGCTGGTGTTCACCGACGAGCGGCGGGTGATCGAGGGGCTGATCGCCGACGTCACCGCGGAAGCCGCCGAAGCCGTGCGCGCTGCCGCCGCCGCCGAAGCCCGTTAAGCCGGGACGAAAACAACCCCCGCCCCGCGCCCGCCGGTTGATCCCCGGCGGGCGTGGTCACTTGTCATCGCCGATGGCCTTGCTACCCTCTGGCTCAATCTCCGAGCCGGCAAGGCTCTTTTTTTCCAAAGGTTCGATCCATGGCGAAGTACTCCTCCCCCAAAGACATCAAGGTCGGCGTGATCGGTTACGGCGGCGCGTTCAACATGGGCAAGGCCCACCTCGACGGCTGCAAGCGGGCCGGGATGAAGCCCTTCGCCGTGTGCGAGATCGACCCCGCCCGCCTCGAAGTGGCCACGACCGATTTCCCGGGCATCGAGACCTACGGCTCGCTCAAGGACATGCTCCGCAAGTCGGATGTGGACCTGATCATCCACATCACCCCGCACAACCTGCACTACCCGCTCGCGGCTCAGTGCGTGAAGGCGGGCAAGCACGTGGTCACCGAGAAGCCGTTCGTCGTCACCACCGAGGAAGCGGACAAGCTCATCGCCCTGGCGAAGAAGCACAAGGTCATGGTCAGCACCTACCACAACCGCCACTGGGACGGCTGGATCCTGCGGGCCAGGCAGCAGATCGTCGAGAAGGGCGCGATCGGCGAGGTGTACAAGGTCGAGGCCCACATGGGCGGCTACGGCATGCCGCGCGACTGGTGGCGCACGAGCAAGTCGATCTCCGGCGGCATCCTCTACGACTGGGGCGTCCACCTGCTCGAATACGCGCTGCAGGTCGTCCCGTCCGAGGTGAACGAGGTCACCGGCTTCGCGCACACCGGCTACTGGGCGGAGAAGGCCCCGAAGAACTGGCCCTGGAAGAACGACGCCAACGAGGACCACGCCGCGGCCCTCGTCCGCTTCAAGAACGGCGCCTACATCAACCTCTCCATCTCCCAGCTCAACGCCGCCGGCCGCGAACACATGCTCGAGTTCCACGGCACCAAGGGCTGCTACCTGATCAATTGGAAGCAGTGGACCACCCGCATCGCCAACGCCAGGGGCAAGCTCGTCGAGAAATCCGGCGATCACCCCAAGAGCCGCGGCGACCTGTTCTACAAGAACATCGCCCAGTACCTGGTCGGCAACGAAGAACTGATCATCACCCCCCAGTGGGCCCGCCGACCGATCCACATCCTCGACCTGGCCAACCGCAGCGCCAAGCAGAACAAGACGCTCAAAGCGAAGTACGGCTAAAGCGTTTTCGCCCCAAGCGTAGCGGGCGTCACCGATGGCGCAGGCCGGCTCAGAAACGCGCGACGCCTCGCGCGGTACCCGGCGGTTTACTTCTGCTGCGCCCGCAGGTGCTCGCTGTACTGCGGCGTGCGTTCGAGCAGCTCAAAATCGACCAGGCAATAGGCGAGCTTGCCGCGACGCATCAGCACGCCGTCGCCCTTGGGCCGGGTGATGATGTGCTCGGGCTTGTGGTCCAGCACCCGGAAGCCCTTCGCGGCCAGCTCGTGCGCCACCCGCAGCGTCTGCGCTTCCACCTGCTCGGCGGGGAATAAACCCGCCCGGCTCGCGTCGCGCAGGTCCATCCCCAGCACCCAGTGATACAGCAGCACGTAGGTGTGATCGATCTCCAGCTCGACCGCCGCCGCCCCGCCCTGGTCTTCGATGATCTGCCGGCTGGCCTGGTCGAAGAGGCTGGAGCTTCGGCCTAAGCGCCAGGCGGGCTCGGATTGCGGGGCGCGATAGATCGCCAGCGGCCGCTTGGTCCAGATGCGCAGCTCGGGCGGGCCGAAGCGCCCGCGGCGCAGGTCACGCAGCCGGCCAAACTCCTTGAACGGATCGAGAAACTTCGCCTCATCGATCGCTTCGGTATCGAGGATGCCATCGAACGTCGAGCGCACATCCAGCGGGACGTCCTGGGCGAAGCGTGAGAACTTGACGACCAGGTCGATCGGGTGCTTGTCGTCGGGCTTGGCGTTGACGCGATAGACGGTGCCGGTGCCGGTGGTCAGCCGTCGGCCGCGGGTGGTGTAGCGTCGGTCGTGGTACCAGCACGCGGGGTCCAGATAACGCAGCAGGGGCAGGCCGTGGTCGGTGACGTAGAGCGCCCCGCCGTCCTCTCCGCGGAAGACCTGATACGGCATGCCATAGACCTTCACCGCGGTTTGCAGGCGGACGCTGAGCTTCTCCAGAGCCGGGGGCAGTTGCATCGCCATCGCTTGGTCAAAGGTTTGTGCGGGCATGGTAGCAACGCGTGGCGTCGCGTACGGCGGTGACGGGGCGGCGTTAAGCGATTGTCGTAAATGAGATTGAGTTTCCGCGTGATCGCGGTTGTGGCTTGAGTTGCCGGGCCTATACTGCCGATGAAGACGCGGGGTGAAGGCGACCGCCCGCACCCGCAACAGGAGCTATTTGCCATGCCGCACATCATCGCCGAACCGTGCATCGGGACCAAAGACACCGCCTGCGTCGCGGTCTGCCCGGTGGACTGCATACACCCGACCAAAGACGACGACGATTTCGAGTCGTCGGAGATGCTCTACATCGACCCGGACACCTGCATCGATTGCGGGTTGTGCGTCGATGAGTGCCCCGTCAAGGCGATCTTCCCCGAGGAAGACCTGCCCGAGGAGTGGGCCAGCTTCATCGAGAAGAACGCCGAGTATTACGCCTGATCCCGACGACCGGGCGTTTGAATTTTTGCCAGACCGAGCGCCGCGCGGCGTTCGGTCTTTTTCATGGTTCGGCGTTCTTTGTCTCGGGGCACTTCGTGCCACCCGCTAAACTACCGCCACCATGCCCAAGCCGATGGTCCTGATCACCGAGACGCTGGACGAGAAGTGCGCCGCCTGGCTGGCCGAGCGCGCGGAGGTGCGCTGGGCCAAGGCGGATGAGGGGGTGGATCGGCTCGACGATCTGCTGCCCGAAGCCGAGGCCTTGGTCGTCCGGACCTACACGCAGGTCAACGACGCGTTGCTGGCCAAGGCGCCGAAGGTGCGTGTCGTCGGCCGGGCGGGGGTGGGGCTGGACAACATCGACGTCGCCGCCTGCCGCCGGCGCGGCGTCCAGGTGGTGTACACGCCCGATGCCAACACGCAGGCGGTGGTGGAATATGTGTTGGGCCTGATGCTCGACTGGGCCCGGCCGCGCACCGCCCTGCCCGCGGAAGCGGACGACGCGGCGTTTCACCAACTGCGCAAGACCGAGGTCGGCCGGCAGCTCGATCAGCTTACGCTGGGCATCGTCGGGCTGGGGCGCATCGGCCGCCGCGTCGCGCAGGTCGCCGATGCGCTGGGCATCACCGTGCTGGGCACCGACCTGATCAGCGAAGCGGTCATCCGCCAGTCGATCCAGGGCACCGTGCGCCGGGGGGCGGGGCCGGTCCGCTTCGACTTTGTAACGCACGACGAGCTGTACCGCCGCAGCGACATCATCACGCTCCACGCCGATGGCCGAGCGGAAAACAAACACTTGATCAACCGCGCGGCGCTCGACCGCTTCCGCGACGACGTGCTGTTCATCAACGCCGCGCGGGGCATGCTGGTCGATCAGGCCGCGTTGCAGGACTGGGCCGGGGACCATCCCGAGGCGCGGCTGATCCTCGACGTGCATGACCCCGAGCCCCCGCGTCCGGGGCCGATGCGTGAGCTGCCCAACGTGATGCTGCTGCCCCACCTCGCCTCCCGCACGCACGAGGCGTTGGAGAACATGAGCTGGGTGGTGCGCGATGTGATGGCGGTGCTCGACGATCAGCCGCCCAAGTTCCCCGCGCCGTAAGGCAGCGGTCAATTGTCTCTGGTCTATTTCGCAGGATATCCCGCCAATGCTCCGCTGCGCAGATGGCCCTGGGGGCCATCGACAGACAAGAATGTCTGCCCTGCCTTGATCCATACAAGGCCGGCCGCTTGGTCAATGTCTTCACCCTGCGCAGGAGCGGACTTGGAAAGTGATACGGAGGTTTCTTGGCGATCCTGGCGCTTGGCGGTGAATCACAGCGCGCACGGGTCATTGGCGCTTGGCGCTACGCGTTGCCGTTCGCCGCGAGCACCTTGGTCTGCGAGAAGGCGATGTGGTTGGCGCTGATATTGTGCTCGCGGAGGTAGGTCCAGAGCATCGCGATGTAGCTGCTCTTGATCAGCGGGGCGTCGGCCAGGCCCAGCGCCTCGCGCACCGCCAGCACCGCTTCATCGCTGGGCCCTTCGATCTCGATGAAGTGGCCGAGGTACGGCACCTCGTCCAGCTCGACCGTGCAGCCATCGAGCTTCCAGCGGCTGCGGCGTTTTTCAAAGCTCAGGCCGTGGCGAAAACCCAGGGCATCGAGCAGCTCCGCCGCTCGCCGCGGGTCATCGACCACCACTTCGGTCTCCGAGCGTGACTTGAGCCGGCCGTGCGCCCGCGGCCCCTTGTGGGTGATGATGGCCCGGCGCTGGCCCCGCTCATCCTGCTCCACGCGGATGCGCAGGCCCTGATCCGAGCTCTTGAGCCGGCCCTCGGCGGTGTCGAAGAAGGTGTTGGTTTCCATCAAGCGGGTGATGGGCGTGGCGCCGCTGGCTTCGAGCAAATGCTCCATCGCCGCGCGATCCGTCAACCGCATCTTGGCTTCGATTTCGATCGTCTTCACAACCAGGCACTCACATTACCCCGGGGTTTGGTCGCGACCCGCTAACCACCAGGCAACGGTTACGACCGGATAACCCGTTAATACTAGCACACGGTTAGGGGATCGCCCGATCGGAGCCGAACAGTTGCTGGCGAATCAGGCAAAATCCCGTCTGCGTGTCGCTTTGGCGGGTGGGCAAGGCGGTTCGCCCTAAGTAGCCACCCACATGATGATCGAACGTCGCCGGGCACAGCATGAGCGTGATCGGGCTGGGCAGGCCACGCCGCCGCGCCACCCACCACAGCCGCAGACGCTGCCCGAGGCTCAGGCCCATCGCCCGCGCCAGTCGGTGGAACGTGGCGTGCGGCAGCGGGTGGCGGTCGCGGTGGCGGTAGAGCCACACCGCGTACAACACCCCCGCCCCCATCAGGAAACAGGCGATGCTCAGCAGCAGCGGCTGGGCGCCGTCCCACATGGCACGCTCGTTGAAGTATTTGCTGATCTCGCCGGGATCGACCGGGGCCGCGCGCGAGTCGGGCATCGCGAACCGGGGTGTCGGCCAGAGGGGGTGGGTCGTGCTCATCACGCCGCCCCCTGTTGTGCGAGGCCGCCGCCGGTAGCCGCCGACCCGATCCGGGCCAGCGCGCCGACGGGCGAGGGGCGCACCATCGTCTGGTCATCGGCCGGCCTCAGCAGACTGACCATCCGCTCGAAGGCCTGCCGCGCGCGGGCCTGGACCTGCTGGTCCGTGTCCGCCACCGCCATCTCCGCCAGGCGAGCCGAGCGGCCGATCATCCCCTCCGACTCGACCAGCCACACCGCCGAGAGCCGATGCGCCGGCCGCTGGTCCTGGAGCATGCGGTCGAGCTCCGCATCGGCCTCCGCGTCGTCGCCGACCAGGCGCAGCACGGCATGGATCGCGTTGGCGCGGGGCCGATTGGCCGGGTCGTGCGTCAGCTTCCGCAGCCGGTGCAACGCCGCCTGCGCGGCGGGTTGCCCGGCCAAAGCGGGGCCGGCCACGGCTTCGATCGCGTTGGCGCGCACCCGTGCATCCTCGTGATCCAGTGCCACGACCACGGCGTGGGCGGCTCGTTCATCATCGACCGCGCCTAACGCCGCGACCGCCGTCGCCGCGACCCGCGGCTGAGCCGACCGCGTCAGACGCAGCAGGTCCCCGACAAAGAAGGTCGCCTGCCCGAGGCACGAGATCATCGCCAACGCCCGCACCACGACAGCAGGTTGTTTTGACAAGAGTTTTTCGGCCAGATGCGCGTGAAAACACGGATCGAGCTTGATCATGGCCCGGGCCAGCGCAAGCCGGCGTTCGTGCGGCAAGGCCGACCAGCCCTCCCACAGCCGGGCAAACCCCGCCGGGGCCAGCTTCGCCTCGGCAAGCCGCGCGACCGCGGGGTGAGGGCTGTTACTCCACCGCGCGAGCCAGCGAAGCTGATCCGCGCCGCCCAGGTGCAGGACCTGACGGGCGGCGGTCACCGCGATCGAGGCGTGGGCATCCTCGACAAATGCCGCGAGCGCGGCCGCGAGCCCCGCCCGGTCTGTGGCCGTGACGCGCGATAGCGCCCGCAGGCGCTGCAACGCGGCCATGCGGGCCGCGACCTGCTCAAGCGCACACAGCGAACCCAACCGCTCGACCGCCTGCGCCGGCCCGCCCGGCAGGCAGCAGGCCCAGTCCACCAACGCGAGCTGCTCCGCTTCGCCCAGGCGCGGCCCCGCCACGTCTGCGGGCCAAAGCCCCTCGGCGTGGTCCATCGCCCCCACCGCGGCCGCGATCTCGGGCAGCCGCAACACCCCCCCGCCGTGCAAGACGTCGCTGAGGTGCCCCTTGGCCAAGGCCCGGCGGAGCCCCGCGACCGCGGACGGCCGCAGGCTCGCGTAGCCGAGCGCCGGCAGCAGCGCGCGGCGGACGGTGGTGGTCGCGGCGGCGTGGAGCATCTGGCGCAACTCGGCCGTGGCCGGATGCTCCGCATCCTCAAGCACGCGTGACAACAAGTTCATTCGTCGTGTCAACAGCAAAAGCGCCGCCTGCAGGGTCCGGGCCTCGCGGTGCTGGCCGAAGGCGTTGACCGATTCCTCCACCCCGGCCACGACGTGGGCGATCTCGGGGGCGGGCAGGCGAGGCTGCGCGTCGGGCAGGCAGCGCTGCGTGAGGGCCAGGAGGGTCTGGGCGGCGGCGGCGCGGCGTGGCGCGTCGCCCCGTCGGAGGATGCCGGTGACCAGGTAGGTCAGCGAGGCCAGCGGGGTGGATTCGATCAGGTCCAGGGCGTTCTCGGCCGTGGGGCTGCGCGTGGCGGCGGCGGCACGGCGGATCGCGGGGGTCAGGTCCTTCGCGGTTTCGGCGATCCGCCGACGCAAGGGCGGGGGCAACCGGTGGTACTGCTCGATCAACGCGGTGGCGGCGGGCAGGCGACGCCGTTCGAGCAGGGCCTCGACGATCGGGCCGGCGGCAGCGGGGCCGGCGGTCGGCAGGGCCGCGGCCAGCGCCAGGTCGATCGCCGGGTCAGGCCGGCCACGGATCAGTTTGAAAATACGCGACATCGCTCGCCTGCCTTGCGCCCGTTTCAGGCAACCCACGCCGTCACCGCGAAACGGGGCCGGACGCACCAAAGGTTATCGGCGATGTGGAGACCGCGGCTGCAAACCCCCCCGGATCGCAATACCGTCATAACCGGGATAACCCGAACCACAACCCCTAGTGGTCAAGGGAATTGAACGATTCTTCACAAAAACCATATTTTAGGCTTTTCACCGAGAGGGGCGTGGCTATAATCGCGTTCGTGGGTGATGCCAAGTCATTCACCGGTCAGGGGGTAGATTTGAGACCCGGGGACGCCGGGAGGAATAAGAGTTGCCGGGCACTTCCGAGAGCGTATTCCCGGAAGATTTGGTACAATCATAATTTACGACCCACATAGGGTTTATACGAGAACACCATGAGCAGTGTCAGTGCAAAATCATCGTCCGCTCAGCTCTACCGCATGATGCTTTACCAGCGTCCGCTGCACCCCGAGTTGTTCCCCCTGGAGATCCGTCGGACCGATCGTCACGGCGAGTACGAGGTCGAACTCTGGCTCTCCTCCGGCGGTCACATCGTCCGCTTCAGCGCCTTGGGCGATGTCCTGACCGAAGTGGTCATCGAGGCCGGCGATCACCTGCCCGAGACCGGCCTGGTCCACGCCCTGCCCTGCCTCGGCGAGAAGGACTACGAGCTGGAGAAGCCCCCGGGCAAAGTCGGCTTCGTTACCACGATCCAGACCGAGACCCTCACCGACAACCTCTACAACTCCACGCTGCGGGAGATGGTCGATTTCGCCCGTGAAACCGGCGCGCTGGCCCAGCAATGGGAGACCGAGCCGGGCACGAACCTCTCGGTGCTGGATTTCCAGAAGTACCGCAAGGAGTTCCACATCCAGAGCTACCACCTGCTGGCCGCGGGTGGCTCGGTGCTGCGGACCCAGTCGATCTTCGAGATCAAGGGCTAAACCCCCCGGCAGGTCGGGCGCTGGAAAAAGCCCGGCCCACGACGTTCGATTGAACAACCTCGCCCCGCAGGGCATGGTGCCTTATCCGCACCGAGTTGCTGCCGCTTGCAGCCCCGCCCGACAGCCGATACAAACGCCGCTCACGCCATGAGCGGCGTTTTTCTTTTTTCAGGCACCCTCCCCGTCGAAAGCCCCCTGCACCATGACCGACCGCCACGCCATCGTCGAACGGATCGAAAAAACCGGCCTGGTCGCGATCATCCGCGCCAACGCCAAGGCCGGGCTGGTCGAGGCCTGCGCGGCGTTGCAGGCCGGCGGCTGCGACGTCATGGAGATCACCATGACCACCCCCGGCGCGCTCGACGCGATCCACACCGCCCGCGAAAAGATCGGCGGGCCGGCGGGCAAGGGCTGCCTGATCGGCGTGGGCTCGGTGCTCAACGCGGCGACCGCGCGGCGGGCGATCGAGGCCGGCGCCGAGTTTGTGGTCGCCCCGGTCTTCAAGCCGGAGGTGATCGAAGCGGCGCACGCGTTCGGCAAGCCGGTGTTCGCCGGGGCGTTCACGCCGACGGAGATCCTCGCCGCCTTCGAGGCCGGGTCGGACGTCGTCAAGGTATTCCCGGCCAACCACAACGGGCCGCGGTTCTTCAAGGACATCCTCGCCCCGATGCCGCACCTCAAGCTCACCCCGACCGGCGGGGTCGATCTGGACACGATCGAGGCGTGGTTCGATGCCGGGGCCTGCTGCCTGGGCGTCGGCTCGGCGCTGGTCAAGAAAGAACTGATCGCGAAGCAGGACTGGAAGGCGATGACCGCGCTGGCTAAACAGTTCCGGGATCAAGTCAAGGCCGCGCGAAAGCAGTGAAGCGAAGCGCGTCCGATTACCGCTCGAGCTGCGCCAACGTGACCGGCTTCTGCGTGTCGGCCGGGGTGGCCTCGGCGGGGGTGGACTCGGCGGAAGTGGCGGGGGTGGACTCGGCGGAAGTGGCGGGGCCGGCGGGGGTCACGGCCTGGACCTGCGCGTTGCCTCGGGCGGGCGGGATCGGGCCGATCTCCACCGCGTTCCAATGCGTGGAATGACGCAAGCCGCTGGCGCTGATGACCCCCATGATCATCAGCAGACACGCGATCCAGAAGACATCTCGCAGCAGGTTCATCACCGCACCTCACCTCACATGCTCGACATACCAACGCCCGAAAGGTTCGCTCGACGCCGGGTTCAGTCGCGGCCGGGAACGGCCAGACTTGGCCCACCGGATAAACATATCCCAAAAACCGGCGGACGCCATCGATCCTAACGCCTCCGCCGTGCGAACCAAGGCTAATCTTCCGAAACTACGGGAAAGCCCGGCAAAAACGCGCCGGTAAAACAGGCAAGCCCGAGGAAACGGGTAATCCACAACCCACCCGCGGGTGCCGTACAATCCCCGCCATGACCACGACCCTCGACGATCTGAACCACCACCACGGCCACGACCAAAGCCTGCGCTTCTTGCCTGGCCGCGGCGGCTTGACCCGCGCGACCCTCGCCACGCCCGCCACACCCGCCACCACCGCCGAGGTGTACCTGCACGGCGGGCACATCACCGCCTGGCAGCCGATCGGCCAGGAGCCGGTGCTCTGGATGTCCCAAAAGGCCGTGTTCGCCGAAGGCCAGCCGATCCGCGGCGGCGTGCCGATCTGCTTCCCGTGGTTCGGGCCCAAAGCCGACGACCCCGATGCGCCGGCTCACGGCCTGGTGCGCACGCAGGCGTGGCGTGTCGCGGAAAGCTCCGCCCTCGACGACGTCGTCCACCTCACGCTGCACCGGGCGATCCAAGGCTGGGAGGCCGGGCTGACCGTGTCGGTGGGCTCGAGTCTGGTGATGAGCCTTTCGGTCACCAACACCACCGATGCCGAGCAGACCTGCGAAGCGGCGCTGCACACCTACTTGGCCGTGGGCGACGTGCGGCAGGTCCACATCACCGGCCTCGAAGACACCGACTATCTCGATAAAGTCGATGAGGCCAAGCGTAAGAACCAGGGCCGCGAGCCGATCCGCTTCACCGGCGAGACCGATCGTGTGTACCTCGACACCGACGCGGCCTGCACGCTGCACGACCCGGTGCTGCGGCGGCGGATCACGGTGAGCAAGCGCGGCTCGCGTTCGACGGTGGTGTGGAACCCCTGGGTCGCCAAGGCCGCGCGCATGGCGGACTTCGGCGACGACGAGTGGACGGGCATGTGCTGCATCGAGACCGCCGCGGTCGCAGGCAACGCCATCACCCTCGGCCCCGGCGCGACGCACGAGCTGAGCGCGACCCTCCGCGTCGAGGCGCTCGCTTAATCCGTTATCCTGCCGCTCATGTTCATCGACATCGGCGGCATCCCGACCTGGTGGTACATCACCGCGCTGGCGATGGCGGTGCTGATCATCGGCATCGCCAAGAGCGGGTTCGGCGGGGGCATCGGCATCCTCGCCGTGCCGCTGACCGCCAGCGCCCTGCCGCCACAGATGCCGCAGGTCGCGCTGGGCATGATGCTGCCGATCCTTATCGCGGCCGACATCGTCGCGGTCTGGCAGCACCGCGGGTACCAGTCGTGGTGGCGGCTGCGCTGGTCGCTGGGCGCGGCGTTGATCGGCATCGTCGCGGCCGGGGCGCTGGTCATCTGGTTCCGCACCACCAGCGCGGATGTCGCCCGGCAGCAGCAACTGCTCGGCTCGCTGCTGGGCCTGCTGGTCGGCGGGCTGTGCCTGCTGCTGGTGCTGATCCAGTGCTACCGATTCCTCGGGGGGAAGCTGCCCCGCGTGCCGGACACGAAGACCAGCGCGGCGACGGCGGGCGGCGTCGCGGGCTTCGTCTCCATGCTCAGCCACGGCGCCGGGCCGATCATGTCGGTCTATCTGCTGGAGCAGCGCATCGAAAAACGCTTGCTCGTCGGCACACTCGCGGTGTTCTTCTTCGCGGTGAACCTGCTGAAGGTGCCGGTGTACGTGCATCTGGATTGGATCACCGGCACGACCTTGCTTGAGTCGGCGGTGTGGTTTTTGCTGGTCCCGGTCGGCGGGGTGCTGGGCTTGTGGATGCACAAGCGGATCCCCGAGCGGCCGTTCACCGCGATCATGTACCTGGGCGCGGCGGCGGCGGCGGCGAACATGATCTACAAGGCGATCGCCCATTGGCCTGCCACGTCGCCATCCTGAAGCGGCCGTACGCGAAAGCGATCCTCGCCGGCACCAAGACCGTCGAGAGCCGGCTGACGCGCACCGCGATGCCGCCGTTCGGCCGGATCGAGCCGGGCCAGCGCCTCTACTTCAAAATCTCCGCCGGGCCGTTCGTCGCGGTCGCGCGGGCGGCGCAGGTCGTGTCCTATCAGGGGCTCACTCCCGCGGATATCGAGAAGCTCCGCCGCAGGTTTCAACCCACCGTCGGCGGCGACGACGCGTACTGGCAGATGAAGCGCGACAGCCGCTTCGCGTTGTTCGTCAAGCTTGCCGAAGTCGAGCCGATCGACATCGGCCCGGCGTACAAGCCGATCAACATGCGCGCCTGGCACGTGCTTGATGACGCGGCCGACCCGATCCGTGAAACCACCCTGACCGCCGGCGCGATCCAGAACGGTTACGTCGCGGCGGACCTGAACCTCACCGACCCCGGCGCAGCGAACGGCGTGCCGACATCCCCCGGCCTATCCGCCCCACCCTTCACCCTGATCCTCCCCGACCAGGCCGCGATCGAAACCGATTACGCCCGCGGCCACATGCTGCGTTTCCGGGGTTGGCGGCGTTATTTCCGGGAACACGGCGTGCGGCCCGGTGACATCGTCCGCTTTGTCCGCGTCGCCGACGGGCGATATCGTGTCAGCTTCCGTCACGCCGCCGCGAGTCACCCGTCATGATCGACCCGATCCGCGATTTCCAGAGCCTGATCGACTGGGCCGAGGGCTGGCCGCTCGATGACGATATCGAACGCGCGATCGACGAGGACCTGGGCCGTCGCCGACACGATGTGACCAGCGAAGCGCTGATCGATCGCCGCACCCCCGGCCACGCCGCCCTCGTCGCCCGCCAGCCCGGCACCCTCTGCGGCGCGGTGCTGATCCGCGAGGTGATCCTCCACGCCTCGGCCCACGTGGACGTGGACCTGAGGCTGAGCGACGGCGGCAAGCTCAACGCCGGCCAGACCATCGCGACCCTCCGGGGCCCGCTGCGGGATGTGCTGCGCGTCGAACGCACGCTGCTCAACTACCTCACGCACCTCTCGGGCGTCGCGACGCTGACCGCACGCTACGTCGAAGCCGTCGCCGGGACCAGCGCGGTCATCTGCGACACCCGCAAGACGCTGCCGGGCCTGCGCTGGCTGCAGAAATACGCGGTCAAGTGCGGCGGCGGAACGACGCACCGCATCGGGCTTTACGACGCGGTGCTGATCAAGGACAACCACCTCGCCCACATCCCGCCGGATGAACTGGCCGACCGTATCGTCGAAGCCGTGGAACATGCGAATCAACGGCAACTGCTGCGTCATCGGTCCAGGCCGATCAAGTTTTTCGAGGTCGAGGTGGACACGCTCGAACAGCTCCGCCGGGTGCTGGCCGCGCCGATCGACATCGTGCTGCTGGACAACATGCCGCCGGACCAACTGCGGCAGGCGGTGGCGCTGCGCGACGAGCTCGCCCCGCGGGTGCAGCTCGAAGCCAGCGGCGGCATCGGCCTCGACACGGTTCGCGCGATCGCCGAGACCGGCGTGGACCGCATCTCGGTCGGCGCGCTGACCCACTCGGCCCCGGCGCTGGACATCGGGCTGGACATCGAAGCGCAAAACGCCGGCCCCGCCGCGACCGGATGGGCCTCGCCGTGATCGAGCTGACCGACTGGGCGGACTACCTCGAAGCGAGGCTGGGCGCGGGGCGGCGGGTCGAGGTCTATCGCCGCACCGCCAGCACGCAGGACATCGCCAAGCCGCGGGCGTCCACCCCGCTGTTGATCGTGGCGGACCACCAGACCGCCGGCCGCGGGCGGCTGGGACGCGCGTGGGTCGCACCGCCCGGCACCGCGGCGCTCTTCAGCCTCACCCATCGGCCAGACCCCCGCCGCGGCACGGTGGACCGCGTCTCGTTTCTGACCGCGGTGGGCCTGGCCCGCGCGGTCGAGCGGGCCGCGCCGAGCCTGCGGGTCGGGCTCAAGTGGCCCAACGACCTGATGGTGCGAGGCCGCAAGCTGGCGGGCATCCTCGTCGAAGCCGTCGGCCCGCACGCGGTCATCGGGGTCGGGATCAACGTCGGTTTATCCGCCGACACGCCGGGGGCCTTGCCGCCCGCGTTCGCGCACCGCGTCACGAGCCTGGCGATGCTGGGCTACCGGGTCGGGCGTGTCGAGCTGATCGCGGCGGCGACCGAACAGATCGACGCCTGCCTCGCCGCCGACGATGTCGCGCCGCTGATCGGCGAGTGGCGCGACCGCAACGTGCTCTGTGACCAGCGGCTGGTCCTGCGCAGCAACGGTCAGGACATCGCCGGCAGCGTGGTGGACCTGGACCCCGAAGCCGGGCTGATCATCCGGCGCGACAGCGGCGAACTGATCACCCTGCCCGCGGCGACGACGACGGTGGTGGGGTCATGACGCCGATCAAGACGGGGCACTTCGTGTCACCCGTTAAACGGGATAACGCTATCCGATGTTCAGCGGGTGGCACAAAGTGCCCCCTGCCTTACCCCTGCGCCAGTTCCACCAGCACGTCCAGCCCGCGCTCCAGCGTCTGGTCATCGCAGGCGTAGCTGAGGCGGAAGTGGCTGTCGTGGCGGGAGAACACGCTGCCGGGGATGATGAGCAGGTTATGCTCGATCGCGCGTTCGACGAACTGGTCGCCGTTGATCCCCAGCCGTTCGGGCACCGCGGGGAAGGCGTAGAACGCGCCGCCGGGCGTGGTCAGCTCGTAGTGCGGCGAGAGTCGCTCCACCACTGCGTCGCGCTTGCGGCGGTAGGCCGCGACATGCTCGGACATATCGATATCCATCGCCGCGACGCCGGCGAGCTGCGTCATCGACGGGGCGCAGACGAACGAGTATTGCTGCAGCTTGGTCATCTGCTCGACGATCTGCCGGGGCCCGACCGCGTAGCCCAGCCGCCAGCCGGTCATGCCGTAGGTCTTGGAGAAGCCGCGCAGCAGCAGGGCATCGCGGTCGAACCACGTCGGCGAGGGCAGGCTCGGGGCCGCGCCCGCCTCGCGGGGCGATTTCTCGTAACAGAACTCGTCGTAGATCTCATCGCTGAGCAGCAGGATATCGTTGCGTCGGCACAGCTCGGCCACCCGCTCACAGACGTGCGGGGGTGCGACGACGCCGGTGGGGTTGCTGGGGGAGTTGAACAGCAGCAGCTTCGTGCGTGGGGTGATGTGCGCATCGAGGCGGTCGGGGGTGAGCTGGAAGTCGGGGTAGGTATCGACGTACACCGGCGTCGCGCCCGCGAGGGTGACCAGGTGCTTGTACATGACGAAATAGGGGTCGGGGATCAGCACCTCGTCGCCGGGGCCGACGCAGGTCATCAGCGTGAGCATCAGCCCGCCCGAGACGCCGGAGGTGATGAGCAGGCCCAGGTCGTCGGGCAGCGCGTCGCCGGGCTGGCCGTAGGTCGCGGGGTTCTCGTGCTGGAGCTGGCGGGTCACGCGTTGGCGCAGCTCGGCCGCGCCCTGGGTCTGGGTGTAGCGGTTGAACCCGTCGCGGATGGCCGCGGCCGCGGCGTCCTTGACCGGGTCGGGCACGTCGAAATCCGGTTGGCCGATGGAAAGGTTGATCGGGTCTTTAAGCGTCGCCGCCAGATCGAACACGCGGCGGATCCCCGACGCATCGATCTGCCGCAGACGATGAGTGATAAATCGCTGTGGGTCACGCATGATGCGAAGATGATACTCGGGCGGCCTGCTTGCAGAGTGTTTATCGTCACTTATCCGCACCGATATCCGGCGAGCTACGCCTCGCCGGGCATCGCGCTACCGCCCGGCCGCTGCGCGACCGCCCGGCGAGGCGTAGCTCGCCGGCTATCAGAGGTGCCAAACCAGGCGTGACGTGGTTTGGCCACGACGAGCCGGACCGAGCCCGCCGCGCAAGCAAAACCCCGCCGGGTCGGGCGGGGCGTGGGGGTCTTGGTCACGCGGGAGCGAGGCGCGGGCTTACGCCTCGGCTTCTTCCTCGCCCTTCTTCTTGGTGCTCTTGGCGGCGGCGACGACCTTGCGGTTGCCGACCTTGGGCAGGCCCAGCGGGTCGCCGTCGTCGAGAGAGAACTGCTTCTTGGCCATGAGCCTGGCGATGCGCTCGGGGCGGGTCAGGACGTTGCGGTGGCCGGCCATGCCGCTGCCGGTCTTGAGGCTGCGATCCATGCTCATGGCATCATCTCCAAACGGTGGACCGCGGCGTGGGGGCTCGCGGTCGGTGAAGGCACGGGTAAGAGGTCACTCCGCGTCGTCGCGGGGCACGTATTTATCGAAGTACATCGAGCCCAGCGCGTCCCCCCGATTGCTGTTATGCCGCTTCCAGGCCCGGCCCAAGGCCTTGAGCCGGGCTTCGTAATCCCAGCGGGCCTGGCGGTTGAGGTCCGGGCCGGCGAAGCCTTTGTTCACCGCGACGACCTGGACCTGCTCCGAGTCCCGTACCTTAACAGAAACCAGGATTGTTTCAACTCCGTTCTCCCGCAGGAACCGGACCAGCGGCAAGGCGTCATCCGGCCGCAGCGTCGCCAGGACCATGTAATTATGACCCGCCGTGCGCGGGTCCCTGCTCTGGCTTGCCCCCCCGCCAGTGGCGGGCGGGCCGGGGGCCGCTTGCGTCGCTCGACCGAGGATGTCCGTCCCGCCCCGGGCCTCGGGCGGGGGCAGCCCGCGACCGGCCAGCACCAGCTCATCCGCGACCGCCTGATCGATCTTGGCCGCCAGGTCGCCGTTGCCCTTGGCGTAACCCACGAAGTACGCGAGCACGATCAGCCCCACCAGCGCGAGGCAGATGATCACCATCAGGCCCCGCGGCACGCGCAGCACGATCGGGGCCGATGAACCGACCCACCACGGCGCTCCACCGATGAGCGGTTCGTTCGCCACGGCCCGCCGCGACTCGGCCTCCGCGGGCGGCGCGGGGGCCTCGCCCGACGAACCGGCCGCGGGCCGACGCATGATCTCAAAAGGCGGGATGGCGTCTTTCTTGGACACGTCCACAAGTGTATCGGCAGATTCACCCCCCGGTTACCCCACCCCGATCGCGCTGGCCATCGCGTGCGTCGTGGTGTGGCTGATGCTCAGCAGCACCGACCCGATCCCCAGCCGCCGCGCGCCTCGCGCACCACCTCGACATCCGTCCACGCGATGCCCCCCGACCAACCCGTGCCCAGCACCTTGAGCACCGCCTCCTTGGCCGCAAACCGCCCCGCCAGGTGCTCCGCCATCCGCGCCGCGTTGGCCGCACAATACGCCTGCTCCCCCGCGGTGAAACACCGCGCGAGGAAGCGCTCGCCGTGGGTGTCGAGCATGCCCTGCACGCGGGCGACTTCGACCAGATCAATGCCGTGACCGAGGATGGGCATGCGCTTGAATACCGATGTCTTGAACAATGGGGCTACAATGCACGATAATACGGTAGTCCTACCCCTGCTGTCGGGAGTTGGCCATGGCACCTAGCCTCGAATCCTTGGGCATCGATCGGTTGAGCGTCGATGACCGCATCGAGTTGGTCACCGCGATCTGGGACTCGATCGCGAAGGACCCCAAGGACCTGCCGGTCAGCGACGCGGTCAAGGCCGAACTCGACCGCCGACTGGATCGGCACAAGACGCATCCGGAGGAAGTGGTTGACTGGGAAGACACCCTCACCGACCAGCGGGAGAGGTACGGGGCGTGAAACGGCGCATTCAACTGCGGCGGGAAGCGCGACAGGAGTTCGACGAGGCGGCTCACTGGTACTGGGAGCAAGACCCGCAACTCCGCATCGAATTCGTCGAGGAAATCAAGGCGACCTTTGAGCGCATCCGCGAGCTGCCGGAAGCATTCCCGGTTGTCCACCGGGGCCTGAGGCGGGCGATCGCGCACCGATTCCCCTACGCGGTCTTTTTCCGCGTCGATGATACGACCGTGTTCGTTGCAGCGGTGATCCATACGAGTCGTGATCCGAAACGGTGGCAGGGCCGTTAAGGCCAAGCCGGCAATCCGGTAGCCGAGTGTTTTACGCGCGGCTATGGCCTAGAATCCTGCCGATATGCCCACCGACCTCCAACCCATCATCGACAAGCTCGACGCCGGCGATCGGCTGGATAGCGACGACTGCCTCACCATGCCCTGCACGCGGGCGACTTCGACCAGATCAATGCCGTGACCGAGGATGGGCATGGGAGCAAGTGTCGTGGAACGCCATCTTGCTGTAAAGCAAGAGCGGGTAGGTGGAACGGGATATACTGATGCCATGAGTTTCCCCGTGGAAGTCGAGCGCGAGGACGATGGACGTTGGCTGGCGGAAGTCCCGGACCTGCCGGGGGTGATGGTCTATGCCGAGACCCGCGATGCCGCGATCTCGAAGGTGCAGGCGCTGGCGCTGCGCGTGCTGGCCGAGAAACTTGAACACGGGGAAACGATCCCGCCCATTGAAGGCGTCTTCTCGGTGGTCGCATGAGCCAATGGCCCGCGACGAAAGCCCGCCGCGTGCTTGCCGCCCTCGAATCGATCGGCTGGTCGGTCAAAAGGCAATCCGGCTCGCACCGCACGCTCCAACGACCGGGGTGGGCGGATGTGGTCTTCGCGTTTCACGATCGCGAGGAGATCGGCCCGCGGATGCTCGCTCGTATCGCCGAACGGACCGGCCTGAGGCCCGAAGACCTGTAGCGTCTATCATTGCTCGCCATGCCCACCGACCTCCAACCCATCATCGACAAGCTCGACGCCGGCGATCGGCTCGACGCGGGCGACTGCCTCGCCATGCTCCGCACGCGCGACGTGTGGACGCTCGGCGAGCTGGCCCAGCGCGTCCGCCTCGCGAAGCACGGCCGCGTGACGTACTACAACGTCAATCGGCACATGAACTACTCCAACATCTGCGCCCTGTCGTGCAAGTTCTGCGAGTTCCACCGCAAACGCGGCGACGAAGGGGCGTACGAATACGGCCTCGACGAGGTCCGCGAGCACGCGACCAAGGCCCGCGAATCGGGCGCGACCGAGATGCACATCGTCGGCGGGCTGCACCCCTACCTGCCCTTCGACTATTACACCGACATGCTCCGCGCGATCCGCGAGACCGCACCGCAGGTCCACATCAAGGCGTTCACCGCGGTCGAGATCGTACACTTGGCCCGCGTCTCCAAGCGCGGCAAGGAAGGGCGCGAGGGCATCCGAGCCGTGCTCCAGGACCTCATCGAAGCGGGGTTGGGTTCACTGCCGGGCGGCGGCGCGGAGGTGTTCGACGACCGCGTGCACGACGAGGCGTTCAAGGGCAAGATCCGCTCCGACCAGTGGCTGCAAGTCCACGAGGTCGCGCACGAGCTTGGGCTGATGTCCAACGCGACGATGCTCTACGGCCATGTCGAGTCGCTCGAAGACCGCGCCCACCACTTCATGCTCCTGCGCGACGAGCAGGACCGCGCGATCCGCGAAGGCCTGCCCGGCCGGTTCCAGACGATCATCCCCCTGCCGTTCTTCCCCGACGGCTCGGAACTCGAGCACCTGCCCGGCCCCAGCGGGCTGGACAACCTGCGGATGCTCGCGGTGTCGCGTCTGATGCTCGACAACTTCGACCACGTCAAGTGCTTCTGGATCATGCAGACCCTGCCGATGGCGCAGGTGTCGCTGGACTTCGGCGTGGATGATGTCGATGGCACGGTCGTGTGGTACGACATCACCAAGGTCGGCGGCGCGGACAACCACCAGGAGGTGACGGTGCCGGTGCTGCGGCGGGCGATCGTCGAGGCGGGCTACGAGCCGATCGAACGCGACACGCTGTATCGACGGGTCGTGCGCGACGGGGCCGACTGGTCGCTCGCGCAACGCGAGCCGATGGCGGTGTGAATCTCTGCTTGTTTAGCGGGTGGCACGCAGTGCCCCGGTCATGAAATCCGAATGACGAAACCAGAATGACGAATATTGGGCAGGCCTGCTCGTCCTTCTGGTTTCGTCATTCGTCATTAGCCCGAGCGGGGCACTTCGTGCCACCCGCTAAACGGTGATTCATGAAACGATCACGTCCGCGGCTGCTCGGCTAATCGGCGGGCCAGTTCGCGGACGCGGTCCCAACTGCCGTCCTCGGCTTTGATCATCATCTCGGCAGCGCGACGCCCCTGCCAAGCATGCCAGGCGACGAACACCGCGAGGACAAACAGCCACGTGCCGCCGCCGAGCCACGCGCCGCTGGCGATCAGGAACACCGCCGCGAACACCGCGATGCACAGGCCGATCGTCGAGGCGACTTTCAGCGATTTGGCGCGGCCCATGAAGAACCAGAGGATCGCCCACAGCGTCTGCCCGCCGTCGAGCGGGTAGATCGGCATCATGTTAAACACCAGCAGCGAGAGGTTGATCATCGCCACGATGCTCGCGACCTGGATGTAGGGCGAGCCTTGCGCCAGGAACATCTCCGCGGCGACCCACAGCCCGACCGTGATCGGCACCAGCACGACGTTGACCAGCGGGCCGGCGACGATCGACCAGAGCACCGGGCCGGGGCGCTGCGGCGGCTCGACGTACGCCACGCCGCCCAGCGGCCAGAGGACGATTTCCTTGGCGCGGCCGCCGACCGACCGGCAGGCCAGCGCGTGGCCGAACTCGTGCATCAGCACGATGCCGAACAGCGCGCCGTAAGTCAGGATGAACCACCAGCCCTCGCCAAAGACGCTGCCGCGCATGGAGTAGAA
The DNA here is from genome assembly GCA_964614575.1 of uncultured Phycisphaeraceae bacterium. Classification (GTDB taxonomy): domain Bacteria; phylum Planctomycetota; class Phycisphaerae; order Phycisphaerales; family Phycisphaeraceae; genus JBGTLW01. Next base: position 22,894 of record CAZTLX010000027.1, read on the forward strand.
CAGGTAGGCGACGACGAACCACGACCAGTGGACGAAGACGTCGATGCCGAAGGCGGTGAACAGGTGGATGGAGCCGTGGCGTTGGGGCATATCTTTTAGACTATACGTCGGTCAGGTTGACCGGGTTGCTTCAAGGCTAAGATTGTTTCCGGGAGAAAAAGCCGTGTGGGGACCACCGCAGGAGACACATGTCAGAGCCAAAGATCGCGATCGTCACGGGTGCCGGAAGCGGGATCGGGCGCAGCACCGCCCTGCTGCTGGCCGAGGCGGGCTTCGCCGTGGTGCTGGTCGGCCGCACCGAATCGACCCTGCAGGAAACCGTCAAGCTGATCGAAGCGGAAACGCCCGACGCCGCCACGCTGGTCCATCCCGCCGACGTGTCGCAGGAGCCGGCGGTGCAAGGATTGATCGACGCGGTGATCGGGAAGTTCGGGCGGATCGACGCCATCGCCAACGTCGCCGGCTACGCGCCGCTGGGCCCGATCGCCCGGCTCGACACCGCCGAATACCGCAAGTGCCTCGCGGTCAACCTCGACAGCGTGGTGTTCATGACCCGCGCCGCGTGGCCGGTGTTCAAGAAACAGAAAAGCGGGTTCATCGCCAACGTCTCGTCCATGGCCAGCGTCGATCCGTTCACGGGCTTCAACGTGTACGGCGCGGCCAAGGCGGCGGTCAACCTCTTCACCAGGGCCACCGCCGACGAAGGCCAGCGGATCAACCTCAACGCCGTGGCCATCGGTCCGGGCGCGGTGGAGACGCCGATGCTGCGGGCCAACTTCTCGGAGAAGGCGATCCCGACGGACATGACGCTGGACCCCGCCGAGGTCGCCGCGGTCTTGCGCGACTGCATCACCGGCGAGCGCGACTTTGAGCCGGGCGAGACGATCCTGCTGCCGAGCCATTGAGGTTTTGTCCACAGATTGACACAGAAGGACACAGATTCAAGACAGGTTTAACCACAGATTGCGCAGATGACTCAGATTAAAACGCATTGTTGGGTATGCATATCTGAGTCATCTGCGCGATCTGTGGTTACTGAGTTTTTGCCTTGAATCTGTGCTCGTCTGTGACAATCTGTGGACCCACTTCAGAGGCCTTCGATCACAACGCCCAACAGTTGCTGGCCGGCTTGTTTGATCGCGTCGTCGGGGCCGACCAGGATGTGGGTGACGCTGGTGCCGGTGCGGGTGCTCGGGGCTTTGCCGGCGATGAGGCAGGGGTCGTGGTATTCCATCTCGCCGAAGGTCACTTCCGGGGGGCCCTCGAACGCGTCACCGTCGTCGTTGTAGGCCTGCAGGGCGTCGCCGCCGGTGCGTTGGGAGTCGTCGGCGTCGCGGGGCAGGTCGCAGTAGGGCTCGCCGGGCTGCGGGGCGAAGATGCGGACGATCAGCGAGCTGACTTCGTCGTTGTGCTTCACGTAGTAGGCCATGCGGCCGGTGGTCGCGTCGGCGTGCAGGCCCATCTTGATGCGGTGTTTGCCGTCGATCAGGAACCGCACGCGGCCATCATCGACCACCACGTGTTTCTCGCCGAACGGCTCGTAATAGCTGCGGGGTTCGACGCGGCGCGTCGTCGGACAGATCAGCGTCCCCCCGCCACCCACTTCCGGGGGCGGGGGCGGCACCTGCAGGATGTCCCACACACCCGCCACCGCGCCCTCGTCGGTCGAGGCGTCGGCCCAGGCGAGTTGATGCGTCAGCGCAAAGCTCAGCGTCATCAGCCCGTCGGGCAGGTGATCGGGGGCCTCGATCGCGCGAACCTCGCGGGTGGCGTAGAGCGCGAGCGCTTTGTCGTCGCGGATGTCGGTCAGGTCGATGCGGGCGTCGAGGACGATGCGCGTGTCGGATTGCTCGGTGATGCCGAAGTACCCCGGGTCGATCGCCATCGGGGTGGTCGCGGTGCCTTTGGGGTCACGCCGGGCCTCGTCGAGGCTCGGCCAGAACCAGCCGACCTCCGGCGCGATCCACAAGCGATCGCCCCCCGCGACGCTGTGCTCGCCGTCGCTGTCGGCCTGCTCCATGAACGGCGGATGGAAGAAAAGGTTATGCGATACCCCGGGCATCTCGCAGGCCAGCACCCGCGCCCCATGCTCGGTCACCAGCAGCCGACCGTCCCCCGCGGCCAGCGTCGCGTGCTTGTGCTCATGGGCGTCCAGTCGGGCGACGATGCGATCGAACCACTCACTCACGGCTTGACTCCTGATCGTTCGGTTTAAGACGCACACAGGATACCCGCGCACCGAATAGCCCGCCCGCCATCCGGGCGGGGGCAACTTCAACGATGACGCTCGGTGAATCAACCGCCAGATACCCCGCCGAAGCTCCGCTGCGATGCGCATCGGCGGGTTTGGGTGGGTTATTCAGATGTCTCGATTCACTTCGCGGGTAACTTCCGGGGGTAACTTCCGGGGGTAACTTCCGGGGGTTAGTTCCGGGGGTTACTTCCGGGGGCTGGGCCGCCAGTCCATCGATGCGGGGTCTTCGGGGTCGAGGATTTCCAGGCGGATCATGCCGAAGGGGTTGTGCATGGGGTGGTCCGGCGGGACGTGGTCGCAGGCCGAGAAGCGCACGCGGAACATCGGCACGACCATCGGCGTCCCGTCCTCGGCTTCGGCCATGGCGGTCATCACGTCGCCATCGACCGGCACGCGGCCGCTGCGCTGCAGGTAGCCGCAGGTGTTGTTGAGGTGGAACCAGTCGGCCTCATCGTCGCCGGTCATGGGCACGACGACTTCGCGGAAGCCCAGGCAGTGCATGCCCATGGTGAAGAGCACCGGCTCGCCGAGGCCGGTCCACTGTCCGTCGTGGTCGCGGTTGGTGGAGACGAACGCCCAGTGCGCCCCGCCATCGTCTGCGCTGTGCGCGAGTGTCTGCCAGTCGTGCGCGCCGTGGCCGTTGCCGGAGCTGTCCACGAGCAGGCCGGCCGCGCCCGCGTCCACCAGCGCCGCGCCGACCCGCAGCATCGCCGCCGCCGCCTCTTCCGAGCCGCCGGGCCCGGTGACTTTGAGCAGCGTCGGTGCCGCACGCATCGCCGCGATCTCCGCCTCGCCAGGCTCATGCGTCGCGCCGCCGATCACGATGTCGGCAAACTCATGGTCCTGCGGCAGCGCGAGCACGTCGTACCGCCGCCCCTCGGGGTCGTGCAGCCCCCGCTCGTCGAAGCCGTAACCCCCGCTCAGCGCCTCGCGCAACTGCTCCGGCGACGCCTGCGGCACCGCGAGGGTGAGGGTGATCTGCGGAAGTGGTTCGCTCACATTCATGCCCCCAGCTTTCAAACAGCCCGTGTCGGCAACGTCGCTCCCGAACCGGGAGAGCGCCCCCTTTAGCCGGCCCAGCGCACGCCGGCACCGAAATGACGCAGCTTCAGCAAGTCAACCGCCTTAACGGTGACCACACGATAACGCGGGTCGCCGTCGGGATTGGCAAACTCGACTTCGAACGCTTCACCGAATCGGTCGTCTTCGCCGTGGACATAAACCACGGCACCCACGTCCCCCGCGAACACTTGGTCGGCGGGCAGGTCGTTCAACAGCGCGACCATGTCGTGTTCGTTGATTCGATCGTTCATTTCTTATGCCTATCACTCGACAAACGCCGTCACCAGCCGGGGCGTCGTACCGCCTGTCGGGATCATCCAGATACTCAGGATTGTAAACGAACCCCGCGGCCCCGTCATCGAAAATCGGATTTCATATTTCTGCCCGTAGGGACTCCGCTTGCCGAGTGTTGCGTCCCCGGTCGCCGCCGCCGCCAGCAAAGCGGTTCGCAGTACCTCCGCGTTCGATGAGTCGATCCCCAGCAGACGCGCAAAGAGCACCGCGTGCCCCGCCTGTTCACCGTGCGCGACATTTACCAGGAACCCGAACAGCTTATCGTCCGTCACGACCGCTTGCTCCCCGTTCGGCATCCTCATCGGGTCATTCCCACTCGATCGTCGCCGGGGGCTTGGAGCTGATGTCGTACACCACGCGGTTGACGCCGCGCACCTCGTTGATGATGCGGTTGCTGATCGTCGCCAGCACATCAAACGGGATGCGGGCCCAGTCGGCGGTCATGAAGTCCTGCGTCTCGACCGCGCGGATCGCCACGACCTGCTCGTGCGTGCGGCCGTCACCCATCACGCCCACCGCCTTGACCGGCAGCAGCACGGCAAAGACCTGGCTGG
>CAZTLX010000028.1:0-26409 GCA_964614575.1 uncultured Phycisphaeraceae bacterium
GCAGCTCGAGGTTCTTCTTCGCGTCGCCCTCGACGCCGATGGTCACCGGCACGTTTTTGTTGATGTTCTCGGGCGCGATGTCGAAGTGGATGAAACCGCCGGTGCCGTCGCGTTCGGCCTGCCGAGCGGTCGGAGCAAACTTGGCGGTATTGCCGGTGATGCGGTCGTCGAAGCGGGCGCCGATGGAGACGACCACGTCCGCGTCGCGCATGGCCCAGTTGGCGTAGGCGCTGCCGTGCATCCCGAGCATGTGCAGCGAGCGCGGGTCGTTTTCATCAAACGCGCCCAGGCCGTGCAGCGTGGTGGTCACCGGCACGTTGGCCGCGTCCACGCACTGTCGCAGCACCTCGCACGCGCCCGCCGTGATCACGCCGTTGCCCACGTAGAACACGGGCTTCTCGGCGGCGTTGATCATGGCGGCGGCCTTCTCGATCTCGCTGGACGTGCCCGCCTCGCGGATGTGATACCCCGGCAGGTAAGGCTCGGGGTAGCAGGGGGTCTTGAGGATGGCGGCGGTGACGTCCTTTGGCAGGTCCACGAAGACGGGACCGGGCCGACCGGTCGTCGCGACCAGGAACGCGGTGTTGATCGCCCGCGGGATGTCCTCGACGCGCTTGACCAGCACGTTCCACTTCGTGCAGGGCCGGGTGATGCCGGTCATATCCGCTTCCTGGAACGCGTCGGAGCCGATCGCCCCGGTCGCGACCTGCCCGGCGAAGACGATCATCGGCGTGCCGTCCATCAACGCGTCCTGCATCGGCGTGACGGTGTTGGTCGCGCCGGGGCCGGAGGTCACCAGGCAGATGCCCGGCTTGCCGGTCACCCGGGCGTATCCCTCGGCCATGTGGCCGGCGCCCTGCTCGTGGCGGGTGAGGATGAAGTTGAAGCCTTTGGAATCGTGGATGGCGTCGAAGACCGGCAGGATCGCGCCGCCGGGGTAGCCGAAGATCGTGTCCACGCCGTGCTCGGCCATCATGTCGTGGAAGATCTGCGCGCCGGTCTTGCCGGTGTATTTGTCGGTCGGTTTGCCGTGCTCACGGCGGGGGGTGATATCGCGGGTGATCAGTTGCTTCTTGCTGGTCGTGGTCTGGTGCATGGGTAGATTTCCTCGGGGGCTCGAGCCTGGGGGGCGAGCGGGGGGTGATTACCAGGATACCTCCGACGCTTCGCCCCCTGAAAAGGCGCTGAGCAATCGGTTTTTTTGGGGGATCAAAACGAGGGAGAAGGGGCCATACGAGCGATGCGGGTCTGCCGCTCAGCTAACGACGACCGTGGTGCGCACGACAGCGACGACCGGAACAAGGAACGGGGTGGTGGCGGCGGCGTTCATGTAGACCCAGAGTATATCGACCGGCCGGGCGGGGGGTCAACAGTCGGAAAGCCTCAGGCGGTGGCGCGGGCGGTATTCGCGGCTTCCATGACCTCACGCACACCCTCCCACTCGCGCCAGATGTCAGTCATCGCGGCGGTGCCGATCTGCTCGGTGAGCTTATGGCGGGGGCGGAAGATGGCGGCGTAGCGGATGTGGGGCGAGTGATTCGGGGCCGCGTCGTGGATCAGCTGGTGGTGGCTGATCACCGCATCGCCCGCCCGGCCGGTGATCTGGATGCCCGCGCAGGGCAGGTCGAACTTGGGCATGCCCTTGCGCAGCTCCTCGGGCGAGGCGTCTTGAAAGAAGCGCTCGGCGACGCGGTGTGACTGGGGCCAGACCGTGAAGTTGCCGGCGAACGGCTCGGGCAGCTCCTGGAGGAGGACGGTGACCAGCGCGGAGAAGCCACGGCTAAACTCGCCCTTGGGGATACCGTTGGTCCCCGTGCCGATGCCGTCGAGGTGCCCGTGGAACGTGCGTGTGTCCTGCCCGCGGTGGCCGGGGAAGCGCAGCGCGATCTGCCCGCCGGTGACCGGCAGGAGGTTGCCTCGGCCGAGCATCGACTCGACCAGATCGAAGAGCGGCGTGCGGTTGAACAGGTCGGCGATGACGGGGGTGCCCTGGACGGTGGGGCAGTAGCTTTGGGCGCGGAACTTTGGCAGGTCGTCGAGCGCCAGGCCCTCGTAGCCGAGGCTGTGGTTGATGGCGTAGAGCGCCGCGTCAGTCATGAGGCGCGGCACGGCGTGGCGCACCACGACGTAACCGTCGCGGTGGAAGTCCTGCATCTGGAGCTTGGTAAGTTGCATGGGGCTGCCGGTATGGGATTGATTACCAGCGGCATTCTACGCGGATTTCCCGGGCGGATGGGAGCGACCCAGGCCACCCGCGGTCGACCGCCGCGCGGGGCCGTGACCCGGCCACGCCCGCGTTGCGGGCGGGCAATAGGGGTCGCTTTGATCCATTGGCGCGGCCTTAAGCCGGGGCGCCTTCGTTGCCGGCCCCGGCACCACGGGCTTCCTGGAGGATCAGGCCGATCACGGCCGGGACCAGCACCAGCAGCGGGACGATCAGCTTGTTGGCGGTGATGCCGCTGCTGACCGAGTCGCGCCACGGCTCGAAGCTCAGCAGCAGGGCGATGAGCCCGAGCACCGCGAGGGTGGACCCGCTGACCGAGGTGAACATGACCACCGATAGCTTGAAGAGCACGAACGCGAGCATGCCGCAGACCAGCAGGCCGATCAGCGCGCCGATCCAGAACAGGTGTTCGGGGATGACCACGTCCCACTGCGCGGGGTTGGCCACGCCCTTGTTGGCCGAGGCGTTGACCGCGTTGGCGATGCCCGACCAGAGGTTGGCCCCGATGAACGCGCCGGCCAGCCCGCCGAAGACCGCGACCGCGTACTTCATCAGCGGGAACGCGACCACGGCAAACAGCAGGCCCAGCGCCCCGGCAACGATAAAGGGCGCGTCGATGTGCTGGCCCAGCCAGTACCCGCCGAAGCTCCCGATCGCGCCGGCGACGGCGATCGTCGCGGCCTTGTAGAACTTGAAGCCGTTGATCAGGCACATGCTGCCGGCGATGAGGAACACCACCGCCCACACCGCGCCCAGGTTCTGCAGGTCCGCCATGAGCGGGTCGCCCTGCGCGAGCGTGTCGCCGCGCGAGAACATCGCGGTCATCGAATCGAACAGCCTTTGAAGCTGGGACACAAACGCGTTGGATTCACTGGCCTGAGCGAGCAGGGGGGTCATGGTGCGGCTCCTGGGAGCGGTCGTTCAAAGTCAAGGGGCGTATGCAACGCCCGGCTTCACTTATCGGCTCGCTTCTGGAAGACCGTCCACTGAATCACCACGCCCAGCACCGTTATCAGACCGATCGACACCAGCGCCCCGCGGGCCGAGTCCGGTAAAAACGAAGCCTCGTCGCCGAACTGCCAACGCGCCAGACCCATGCCGCCCAAATAGATCAGCAGCGCCCCCGCGATCGCCGTCTGCAGCGCGGCCGACAACTTCGGCAGCAGCAGCCCCAGCACCAGACCCGCCGCCGCCCCGGCCAGCACGCCCGCGTATACGATCCGCCGACCCCCCGCACCCAGCCCCTCCCACCAGGCGCTGGCGTCGTCCGCCAACTGTTCGTACACCGCGTCCAACCCCCGATCGATCCGCTGCATCAGGGTGGGCGAGGCCTCGCCTTCGACCGGCTCGGCCATCGTCTGATCCACCACCGTCTGTTGATCAAAGGTCAATGGCTCGACCGTCGCGCCCTGCCAGATCAGGCTGACCATCGGCACCACCGTCGCCAGCACCGCCGCGCCGACGATCGCCACCCAGATCCGGAACAGCAGCCCCGCCAGCAACGCCCCGATGATCGACCCGCCGATCACGAGCGGTAATACATATGCCCCCTGATCCGCCAGCGATGCGCCGATCAGCCAGCCCACCACCCCGCCGAGCACCAGCCCGCTGACCACGCACGCCGCCTTCGCCAGCGACCCGCCCAGCAGCCAGAGCACCAGCCCGACCACCACCATCAGCACGAACAGCCCCATCACCGCCAAGGGCAGCGCAGCCTCCGCTTCGCTCACGACCTGCGCCGCCGAGTTCAGCGCCGCCCTCGCGTTTTCCAACTGTTGACCATCCGGCATCGCCCACACCCCTTGCATTGTTTCAACCCAAGCCCGCTGATGCGAGCGAAGCGAGCTTCGGCGGGATCTGATGGGGATCAACTGCCCCAACCTTGACCCCCATCCTATCGCCCACCCGACGCCCGCACCGTTACAATGCCGCTCGTATGCCCCCGGAATGTCCCCCGCATAGCCCCTCGCCAGACCCCAACGCCTCCGCGCTCTCCCCCGAGCAGGCCGAGGCCGCCCTCAACCCGTTGCGCAAACGCATCGACGAGCTCGACCAGAAACTCGTCGAGCTGCTCAACGAGCGGGCGAAGGTCGTCGTCGAGGTCGGCAAGGTCAAGCGGCAGGTGCCCGGGGCCGGGAAGATCTACGCCCCCGAACGTGAACGCCGCGTCCTCGAACAGGTCCGCAAGCACAACCACGGCCCGCTGCCCGATTCCTGCCTCGAAGGCATCTGGCGCGAGCTGATGTCCGGCAGCTTCGCGCTCGAACGGCCGCTGCGCATCGGATACCTCGGCCCGCCGGGGTCGTTCTCGCACCTTGCCGCCAAGGCGAAGTTTGGCTCGTCGGTCGAGTATGACGCCCTGACCGGGATCCCCGCCGTGTTCGAGGAGATCGTCCGCGGGCATATCGACTACGGCCTGGTGCCGATCGAAAATACCAACATCGGCGGGGTCACCGAAACGCTCGACGCGTTCCTCAACAGCCCGGTCACCGTCTGCGCCGAGCTGCTGATCAACATCCACCACAATCTTTTGTCCAACGTTCCGCTGGCGCAGGTCAGGCGGATCTACTCGAAGCCCGAGGCGCTGGGCCAGTGCCGGCTGTGGCTTAACAAACAGGCCGAGCACATCGAGGTCGTCGCCGCCGCTTCGACCAGCAAGGCCGCCGAGCATGCCGCGAACGAAGCGAACGCCGCCGCGATAGGCTCGACGCTGGCGGCGGAGGTGTACGGCCTGGCGGTGCAGTTCGCCAACATCGAAGACAACCCGCACAACACCACGCGCTTCTTCATCATCGGCACCCAGAAGTCGCGCCCGACCGGTGACGACAAGACCTCCATCATGTTCACCACCGAGCACAAGGCCGGGGCCCTGACCAGCGTGCTCGACGTCTTCCGCGATTTCAGCATCAACATGACCCACATCGACAAACGCCCCAGCAAGCGCGTCAACTGGGAATACATCTTCTTTGTGGATCTGCTGGGCCATGTCGAAGAGCCGAACCTCGCCGCCGCGCTGGCCGAGGCGGGCAAGCACTGCCTGCAACTGACCGTGCTGGGCAGCTACCCCCGCGCCGCGGAAGTGCTCTAAGACGCCGCAAGCGGCGGAGCGATGCGTAACGGATTATGTCTGCGCGATGTTTGGCACGGCCGACCGCCCCGAAGCGATGAACCCGTGGACCTGGGACATGAGTCGATGCGGGTCGGGCAATGTCGCCTCGGGAGTCGTCAGCGCATCGAGCCGGCGCTGCGCACGCCGCAGCATGCGGTTCGCGCCGATGCGGTTGCCGCGCTTCTGGTGTTCGAGTGCCACCGCCAACTGGATCAGGATTTGCAGTGTCGCCTTGGTGCGGCCGGCCGTGGCGTGCCACGCTTCTTCCCACGTCTCGTGGGCCTCGAAATACTCGCCCGCGTTGAATAGCGCGATGCCCTCGGCGACCTTGGCGGGGATGTCGATCGGTTCGCTCACCCTGCCATCCTACGAAACGCCGGCGGTTTGGTAACCTGCCCGCCATGCCCGATTCCTCCCGCTCATTTGATTGCGTCGTCGCCGGCTCGTGCGTGGTGGACTTGTTGTGTCGGCCCGTGGACCTGCACCAGCCGATCGGCGCGGGCGTGCTGCATCGCACCCAGCCGTTGCAAGTCGTGGCCGGGGGCATCACCGCCAACAGCGGCATCACGCTCGCCCGCATGGGCGTGCGCACCGGCGTGTTCAGCTACGTCGGGGATGATGCGTGGAAGGGCGTGCTCCGCGGCATCTTCGAAACCGGCGGCGTCGAGACCACGCACCTGCTCGTCCACCCGACCGAGGCGACGAGCACCACCGTGGTCACCATCGCTGAGGACGGCGAGCGCAGCTTCCTGCACTGCGTCGGTGCCCCCCGGAAGCTGGATGCGCAGGCGTTCCTCGATCGGATGGACCTTTGGCGGGACACGCGTTGTCTGCTGCTGGGCTACTACTCGCTGCTGCCGAGCCTCGAAGGCGACCTGGCAGAGGTGTTTCGCGCGGTGCGCGGGGCGGGTTGCCTGACCGCGATGGACGCCGCGGGCGATGGCGGGACGATGCAGCCGTTGGAAGAGGTGTTGCCGCACCTGGATGTGTGGGTGCCGTCACTTTCGGAGGCCGAGCACCAGACCGGCGAGACCGACCCTCGGAAGATGATCGAGCGTTACCGAAGCTGCGGGGCCCCGGGCGTGGTCGGGGTGAAGCTGGGGGGCACGGAGGGGGTGCTGCTGTCGGAGAAGGCGGGCTCGTTTGTGCATGCGCCGAGCTGCACGCCGCCGGGCGAGGTGGTGGACACGACCGGCGCGGGCGACAGCTTTTACGCGGGGTTGCTGGCGGGGTTGCTGGCGGGCGAATCGCTGGAACGGGCCGGCCGGCTGGGCTGCGCGGCCGCGGCGTGCTGCGTGACGGCGTTGGGGGGCAACACCGCGGCGCGTTCCCTGGCCGAGTGCCGGGCGCTGGCGGGGCTTTGAGCCTCAGGCGATCAACCGACGGGTATCTCCGTAGTCTTTTGTCCGGTCGCTTGTGGGTTGGGGAGCGCGGCGTTAACGTTCAGGGATGTCCCTATCCTCGATCTGTGAATCGTGGGCAAGCGTCACCAAGCCGGTGGTGGGCATGGTTCATCTCCCGCCGCTGCCGGGGGCCTCGGGCTATCGCGGTGATCTGCCCGGTGTGATCGAGGCGGCGCTGGCCGATGCGCGGGCGCTGGAGGTCGGCGGCGTCCACGGGATCATGATCGAGAACTTCGGCGATACGCCTTTTTTCAAAGGTCGCGTCGGGACAGAGACCGTCGCCGCGATGACCGCGGTCGCCGCGGCGATCCGGCAGGCGGTGCGCGTGCCGATCGGTATCAACGTGCTGCGCAACGACGGCCTCTCGGCGCTGGCGGTCGCGGCCGCGGTGGACGCGGCGTTCATCCGAGTGAACGTGCTGACCGGCGCGACGCTGACCGACCAGGGCATCATCGAGGGCATCGCCGCGGAGCTGCTGCGCTACCGCAAAGCGCTCGGCGCCGACGCGGTGAAGGTGCTGGCGGATGTGCAGGTCAAGCACGCCGCGGCGTTGGTGCCGCGGCCGATCGAGCAGGAGGTCGAAGAATTGATCGGGCGCGGCGGGGCCGATGCGGTGATCGTCTCGGGCTGGGGCACCGGCGCGCCGACCGACGCGGCCGCGGTCGCCCGGGTGAAGGCCGCGGCCCGCGACCGGCCGGTTTTCGTGGGCAGCGGGGCGACGCCCCAAACCGCCGCGTCCCTCGCCCGGGAGGCGGACGGCTTCATCGTCGGCACCGCCTTCAAACACGACGACAACGTCCGGGCCCGCGTCGATCCGGCCCGGGTCGAGGCGTTTCTTACGGCACTTCGCTGACGGCAAGCATCACGACCTGTGGGGGTTACCCGTGGCAGACGACATCCCGATCACGCCCGACGATCAGCAGACATCGTCATCGCAAGACGACCTGGCGATGCGCCTCGCGCACGACAAGCTGATGTTTCACGTCCAGCACTCGCCGCTGGGTGTGATCGAGTGGGATAAGCACTGGAAGCTGACACGCTGGTCCGGCCGGGCGGAGGCGATCTTCGGCTGGCGGGCCGAGGAGCTGATGGGCAAGACCTGGGCCGACTGGGACTTTGTCCATCCCGACGACCTGCCGCGGGTGATCCAGATCACCGCGGACCTGACCGAAGGCCGGCAACGCAGCAACATTTGCAGCAATCGCAACTTCACCAAGGACGGGCGCGTCGTCCACTGCATCTGGTTCAACTCCGTGCTGCTCGATGCGGAAGGCCGGCTGCTCTCGATGCTCAGCTTTGTGCAGGACGTGAGCGACCGGGTCCTGGCCGAGGAGGCGCTGCACCAGCTCAACGCCGAGCTCGAAGCGCGGGTCTCCCAGCGCACCAAAGAGCTGGAGCAGTTGAACCAGCGGCTCAAGCAGGAGATCGCCGAGCGCGAGCAGATCGCCCGGGCGTTGCATGAGCAGACCAGCATCATGGAGCTGATGCTCGACAACACCGCGGAGGGCGTGATCGTCTGCAACGCCGCGGGGAAGTTTCTGATCTGGAACACGGCGGCGACGCGGCTGGTCGGGCTCGGCGCGGCGGACCTGCCGATCGAGCACTGGTCGGAGGTCTACCGCTGTTATCAGGCCGACGGCGTGACGCTGTACGAGCCGGACGAACTGCCGATGGCCAAGTCGATACGCGGGCAGTCGGTCGATGAGGAGGAGATGGTGATCCGCCGGGAAGGCGAGTCCACGAGCCGGCGGATCAGCATCAACGGCCGGCCGCTGGTGGACGATCGCGGACACCAACTCGGCGGCGTGATCGTCTTCCGCGACATCACCGAGCGTCGCGCGGCCGAGCAGGCGCTGCGCGAGAGCGAGCGCCGGTATCGCCTCCTGGCCGAGAACGCCACCGATATGATCAGCCAGCATGACGAGGACGGGCGGTTCACCTACGTGTCGCCCGCCTGCCGGAGGATCCTGGGTTACGAGCCGGAGGAGCTGCTTGACTTGCGGCCGCGCGATCTGGTCCACCCCGATGATCGTGCGTCGGTCATCTCGGCCCGCATCGATCGGATGCGCTCACGCGACACGATCACCCGCGTCTATCGCATGCGACGCAAGGACGGGTCGTACGTCTGGCTCGAATCCACCAGCCGCCGCGACATGCTGCCCGACGAGGGAGATGACCGGATCGTCGTGGTCACGCGCGATGTCACCGGCCGGCGCATCGCCGAGGAAGCGCTGCGTCTGGTGCAGACGGCGATCGAGCAGGTCGGCGACTCGGTGATGATCACCGATGCCGAACTCGACTTGCCCGGCCCGCGGATCCTCTACGTCAACCCCGCGTTCGAGAAGATGACCGGCTACCGCGAGGGGGAAGTCGTCGGCAAGACACCGCGCCTCCTGCAGGGGCCGCACACCGACCGGGCCGTGCTCGACCGGGTCCGCGCGGCGCTCGAGGCGGGAGAGCCGTTCCACGGCCAGACGGTCAACTACCGCAAAGACCGCACGCCGTTTTACATCGAGTGGCACATCGCCCCGATCCGCAGCGACCAGGGCACGCTGACGCACTGGGTCTCGATCCAGCGCGATGTCACCGAACGCCGGGAACAGGAAGAGCTCAAGCGACGCCATCAGGCGGAGCTGGCGCACGTCGGCCGGCTCACGACGATGGGCGAGATGGCTTCGGGCCTGGCGCATGAGCTGAACCAGCCCCTGTCGGCGATCGGCAATTACGTCAACGGCTGCCTCCGCCGCTTCGAGGCCGGGCAGATCGACGAGGCCCAGGTCCGCGACGCGTTGCAACGTGTCGGCCAGCAGGCGGAGCGGGCGGGGCAGATCATCCAGCGGCTGCGCGGTTTCGTGAAGAAGGATGAGCCCAAGCGCGGCCCGATCGACGTGAATCAGGCGGTGCGCGACGCGGTCGGCCTGGTCGCCCACGACGCCCAGGCTCAACGCATCCACATCGAGCTGGCCCTGGAGCCGGGTCTGCCCACCGCCGAGGCCGACCAGGTACAGATCGAACAGGTGGTCTTGAACCTGTTGCTCAACGCCATCGAGGCCTCCACCCCCCCGGACTCCATCCCCCCGGCCTCGGCGGCGGCCGATCCCACCGGGGTTCAGGTGACCACGCAATACCTCGCGTCGCGACAACAGGTGGTGGTCCGGGTGATCGACCAGGGGGTCGGCGTGAGCGATGAGGAGCTCGACCACATCTTCGACCCGTTTTTCACCACGAAACCCGCGGGCATGGGCATGGGCCTGAACATCTCCCAGTCGATCGCCGAGGCCCACCTGGGCCGGCTGTGGGCGACGCGCAACCCCGGCCGGGGCATGACGTTCCATCTGGTGCTGCCCGCATCCGGTCGCCGCCCCGAGAAAAATTAGGGAGTTTCCCAACTGGACATGGGGGCATACGCATGGGGTTTGCCTTATAATGAGAATGTGTTACACCGGACGATTCGCTCCGGCTTGCCTTAGTTTTGGGGCTGATTCATGGACCAATCGCCAATCGTGTATGTGGTAGACGATGACCGCGCGGTCCGTGATTCGCTGCAATGGCTGATCGAATCCGTCGGGCTCCCGGTCAAAACCTTCGCCTCGGGGCAGGCGTTTTTAGATCACTGCCACGACGGGATGGTCGGATGCCTGATTGCCGACCTGCGGCTGCCGGGGATGTCCGGCCTCGACATGCGCGACCAGATGCTCGAAGCGGGCCGCGACCTGGCGACCATCATCATCACCGGCCACGGCGATGTGCCTCAGGCCGTCCGCGCCCTCAAGTCCGGTGCGCTCGACTTTATCGAGAAGCCCTTCTCCGACCGCGTGCTGATCGACCGGATCCACGAAGCCTTGCGCATCGATCAGGAAAACCGCGATATCGCGGGTTACCGCGAGCAGATCGACAAGCGCTACCAGCGCCTGACCCCACGCGAACGACAGGTCATGACCATGGTCGTGGAAGGCAAGCTCAACAAACAGATCGCCTCGGAGCTCGGGCTGTCCCACAAGACCGTCGAGGTTCACCGTTCGCACGTGATGAGCAAGATGGAAGCCCCGTCGCTCGCGGCCCTGGTCCGCATGGCGATGCAGGTGCAACCCAACGGCTTGGCCGCTTCGCCCGCCCGGTAGCAACCTCACAATCGTGATTAAGTTTACATTTGCCCCGCGGGCGGCTTCGCGCGCCGCTCGAAACGTGATGCGCGAAGATGCAGCGGCGTCTGGGCGAGGCTTCGCGATCAGCCGGCGTTGCGGCGTGCGGTCCCGTTCTGGGAGACATCGACCCCCTGATTGCGGGCCCGCAGGATCTGCGTGCCGACGATCTCGAAGCGTTCGGCGATGCCCCGCATGGTGGTCGGCCTTTCCTTCGGGTCGGTGCGGACACAGTCCATCACCAGGTTCGAGAGGGCGGGGGGGACCTGATCGTTGACCTCGGCCGGGCTGGGCAGCTTGTCCTGCCGGAGGATCGTCTTCTCGTCCTTGAGTTGGCCGACCATCGCGGTGGTCTTGGGAATCAGCGTGGGGACGTGGCGCTTGGTCAGCAGCCAGTACATCGTTGCGCCGAGGTTGAACGCGTCGGTGGCGGGGGTGATCGCCCGGCGGAGCACCTGCTCGGGGGCGATGTAATCCGGCGTGCCCTGGATACGGTCCTTGATGGTCCCGTTGGGGCAGCTTTGCCCGAAGTCGATGATCTTGGCCTGACGCGGGCCGGTCACGATGATGTTGTTGGGCTTGATGTCGGCGTGGACGTACCCGGCATCGTGCATCTCGGAGAGGCCCAGCGCCGCCTTCTGGCAGATCGCGCACAGGTCGAAGATGTCCGGGGGCTGGAACTGCTCCAGCGTCCGGCCGTCCACCTTCTCCATCAGCACCAGCACCTCGCTGACACGGATCAGCGCCCGGTTGCGGATCACCTTGTAGCTCTTGCGGAGCAGGGGGCTGTCGAACTTGCTGGCGATCTCGTGCTCGGTCAGGGCCTGCTCGATGAAACGCTGATCGGCTGCGGATGCCTTGACCACCCGTTTGAGCGCATACACCTTCCCGTCCCGGCCACGGACTTCGTAGATGGTGCTGCGCGCCCCCTGACCAAGGGTGGAGAGCACTTCGTAGCCCGAGATTTCGTGAAATTCAACCATCTGGATCCGCGCAGCCTCTCCAGCATCAGCCGCAGGCGGGGCTGATGGATGTTTGAGGCCGACTTTTCAACCGGCTAACCGGCTATAAAGGGATAACGAATACAAGCACTTTACCCCGCGACCTTGTTACCGACAACCACAATCGCGCGCAAACTTTGTCAGGTTCCCGAGTTTGGGCATTGAAAGCATCGTCCACTCAACCCCGACACTTAAACATCATCCCCCCGCGACGGGCCACGATGCCCAGCGGGCGACATTTCCGGTCACACCCAAAGAACGCAGTCTGATTGCAGGGTGCCCGGGCGATCCGGGCGTGAGGCAATGGGTCGGGTGGTGTTTGGAAGCGGGGGGAGGATCAGCGTTCAGCGGCGGGGCCTGCCCCGCGCTTTTGATGCGGGTGGGGTGGAAGCGGGGGAAGAATCAGCGGCGGGCACCCAGCAGTTGCTGCTGGAAGCGAACATGGGGGAAGAGCCGGGCCGGGCCCTCGCCTTCGCCCAGATCAACAAAGACTTCCTCGGCGGGGATGTCGAATCGAAGCTGGAGTTGCCGGACCAGCCAGACCAGCTCGCGGAACTGGGCGTCGGTCAGGCTGCGGGTGTCGGCGTCGCCGATCAGGACGATGCCGATCGAATCGCGGTGCCACTGCTCGGCACCGGGGCCGCGGAGATAGGCCCCGATCAATTGTTTGCTCCAGCGGAAGCCGACCTCGATCAGGCCGTCTTCCTTGTCTGAGCCGTTGTTGATGACGAAGTGGTAGCCGAGCCCGCCGCGGCCGAGGCGTTCGTGGGCGCGGTTGATGGCCTTGGCCGAGCCGGTGAGCGTGCCGGTGTCGTGGATGATGATCGACCGCCAGCCGAGGGGGGCCTCGGTCTCGAAGAGCCGGTCGGTCGGATCAACCTGCGGTTGGGGGTCGATGGAGGTCAGTTCGATGCCGGAGAGGGGGGCGCGGCGGCCGGGCTCAAGCGCGAGCAACAGCACACTGGTCAAGGTCATCCCCACGACGAGGGAGCCGATGAGCATCAGCGTGCGTTGATCTGGCACCATGCGACCTCGCCTCAAACCCAGGGCTCCTTCGAAGACAGCCGATCCGACCCGTAAGTCACGCTATCGGCCGATTCTATTGTTTCATCGACCTACAAGGCCGATGACTTTTATTTTTACGCGCAAAAGAGCGATAAAAGTTGCGGTGTCAGTTCTGATATCGCCCGCCCCATCGCTCGCCGCTAAGCCCGCGGACGTCACGGGGTGTCCAGGGGAGCCAGCCGACGCCGCAACGCGGGTTTTTCCCGGCCGTTCACGTCGATCTCCATGTCCGGCCGCGATTGGCCCCGCAACGCAAGATAGCGGTCGTACGGCGAGCGGGGCATATTTTCCGGAAACAGCGAATTAGCGCAGCCGCCCAACGCCAGCGCCCCACACGCCAGCACCATCGCCCCCAGCAGCATCCGTGTCCGCGAATTCCGGTCCATCGATCCAAGGATAACCCACAAGACCGCCCCAAACAAACCAAACCCCCGTTACTATGCTCGATTCCACGCCCTCGGCGAACGCCGGCGAGCCGCAGCCGACGGGTGGACCCCGCGCCTGCCCCGGAATTCACCCGTTGCTGAGGGCTCGTCATTCGCTCGTTCGTCATTCATCATTTTTCACAACCACCATGCCTACCTTCTGGTCCCAGACGCTGATCCCCACCCTCCGCCAGGCCCCCGCCGACGCCGAGGTCCCTTCCCACCAGCTCATGCTCCGCGCCGGGCTGGTCCGCAAGCTCGGCTCGGGCAGCTACACCTACCTGCCCCTGGGCGTCCGCGCCCTGGCCCGCGTGCAGCAGATCATCCGCGAGGAGATGGCCGCCGCCGGGGCGGAAGAGGTGTTCATGCCCACGCTGATCCCGCTGGACTTGTTCAAAAAGACCGGCCGGGACGAGGCCTACGGCGACAACCTCTTCCGCATCGAGGACCGCCACGGCCGCAAGGTCGCGCTGGGCCCCACCCACGAGGAGGTCATCACCGAGCTGTTCGGCGCGTACGTCGAGTCTTATAAAGACCTGCCCAAGACGCTGTATCAGATCCAGACCAAGTTCCGCGACGAGTTTCGGCCGAGGTTCGGCGTGCTGCGCTCGCGCGAGTTCATGATGAAGGACGCCTACAGCTTCCACCTGGCGCTTGAGGGCGAAGGCGGCTTGAATGAGACCTACGACAAGCAGTATGCCGCGTACGAGCGCATCTTCACCCGCTGCGGCATCCCCTACATGACCGTCGAAGCCGAGGCCGGCCCGATCGGCGGCAGCGCCAGCCACGAGTTCATGGTGCCGTCGCCGACAGGTGAGGACACGATCCTGACCAACGACAAGGGGTATGCGGCGAACGTGGAGAAGTGTGAGATCGGCGAGCGCTCCCCGAATCTGGAGGCGGAGCCCACGGGGGACCTTGAAGAGGTCCACACCCCCGGCTGCCCCGGCATCGACGACGTGTGTGCGTTCTTCAAGAAGAACCTCGGCTCGAAACTGGCCAAGAAGAACATGCTAAAGACGCTGGTGTGCGGTCAGCCGGGTCGCTGGACGCTGGCGGTGGTGCGGGGCGATCACGACCTCAATGAAGGCAAGCTCAAATTGCCGCTGGCCGACGAAAAGCTGGCAACAGAAGCCGGTTTCGCGATCGGGTTCGTGGGGCCACACGCCGCCGTGGGGCGTGGTGAGGTGAAAATCATCGTGGATCACGACGCGGCCCAAGGCGGGTTCTGGGTCACCGGTGCGAACAAAGTCGATCACCACGTCAAGCTGTTTAACTGGAAACGGGATGTGCTTGATGCGGGCGTGAGCGTCGAAGTCCGCGACATCCGCAACGCCCTCGACGGCGATCCCGCCCCCGGAAGCAGAGGGGGTGGAACCCTGCGCGCCCAGAAGGGCATCGAGGTCGGGCACGTCTTCAAGCTCGGCAGCAAATACACCGACGCCATGCAGGTCACCGTGACCGATCAGGAAAACAAGCCCGCCAAGGTGCTGATGGGTTGCTACGGCATCGGGGTCAACCGGATCCTCGCCGCGGCGATCGAGTGTGACCACGGCCACGACGCCGGCGGCATCATCTGGCCCCGCGCGATCGCCCCGTTCGATGTGCTGATCACGACGATCAAATACGCCCCCGCCCCTGGAAATGAGGTCAAGCAGACCACCGATCAACTCGCCGAGCAACTCGAAGCCCAGGGCTACACCGTTCTGATCGACGACCGCGACGAGCGCCCCGGCGTCAAGTTCGCCGACGCCGACCTCATCGGCATCCCGCTGCGCATCACCATCGGCGACAAGGGCCTTTCGCAGGACCCGCCCGCCGTCGAGCTCAAGGCCCGCAACGGGGCCAACGGCGAGAAGGGCGAGGCGGTGGCGGTCGGGCAGGCCGTGGCTCGCGCGGCGGAGTTGCTGGCGGCGCTATAATCTGATGTTCTCAGGTTCTTTTGATCCTTTTTGGGAGATACACCATGAAGACTCACTTCCCCGTGCTCGTGCTGCTGCTGGCTGGGTTGCTGTTGATCGGTTGTAAGGAGGAGACGCCGCCGACCGCGCCCACGCCGCCGCAGCCGCCGGTCACGACCCCGGAAGCCGGTGCCGACGCCGTCTCCGAGGCCGAGCCTGAGCCGCGGGTGACCGGCGAGGATGTGCAGCGTGAGACCGGCGAGGCGGTCAGGACGGCGGCGACGTTCATGGATCAGGAGAAGGACCAGTTCGTGGCCGCATCGCAGGAGAAGCTCGATGCGCTCAAGGCGCGCTGGTCGTCGTGGAAGGCCGACGCCGACGTGAAGGCCGATGAAGCCAAGGCGAAGCTCAACGAGCAGTACGCCCAGACCAGCGCGAAGCTCGGCGAACTCAAGGATTCGAGCGGCGAGGCGTGGGGCGATATGAAGGCGGGGTTCGTCGAGGCCTACCAGGACCTCGAAGCGGCGACGAAAGAAGCGGCGCAGAAGTTCAACAAAGCGGAGCCCGAAGCCGCGCCCGAGCCCTCGCCGCAATGACCGCCCCCGGCGTGGTCGCTTGCGCGAGCCACGCCCGCGCATCACCCGATCAGCGCCCCGATGACCGAGTCGGCGACGAGCAGCCCGCGCCGCGTCAGCCGCGTGTGCTGTTCGTCCTGTTCAAGAAAACCGCTCGTGATCAGGCGCTCGATGTCTGCCGCCCGCGGCGCGAACGCTTCGTCGAGCCAAGCGCGCGTCACCCCCTCACGCAGGCGCAATCCCATCATCAGTTGTTCATCGGCCCGGCCACGCGCGTCGAGCTGTTCCCAGTCCACGATCGGCGGCCGCGGCGACGCGGCGAGGTACTGCTCCAGGTGCGGCTTGTTCTTCCAGCGCACTCCCTGGACGTGGCTGGCCGCACCGGGGCCGATCCCCAGCCAGTCGCCGTTGCGCCAGTAGTGCAGGTTGTGGCGGCAGCGCTCGCCGGGTTTGGCCCACGCGCTGACCTCGTAGTGCTCGAAGCCGGCCGCGGCCAGGCGGTCCATCGCGTGCTCGTACATCGCCGCCTCGACTTCCTCGTCGCAGCGGGTGACCTTACCTTGGCGCAGCCGGGTCGTCAGCGCGGTGTTGGGTTCGTAGGTCAGGCCGTAGCACGAGAGGTGCTCAACGCCCAGGTGCAGCGCGGCGTCGAGGTCGGCGTCGAAGTCGGCGACGCTTTGGCCGGGGATGCCGAAGATCAGATCGAGATTGATGCGTCTGATGCCGGCCTCCCGGAAGTGCTTGACCGCCCGGGCCACGGACGCGGGGTCGTGCCAGCGCTCCAGCGTCTTGAGGTGCTTGGGCTCAAACGACTGGGCCCCGATCGACACGCGATTCACCCCGCCGCCCGCCAGCACCGCGGCCAACTCGTGCGTGACGGTTTCGGGGTTGGCCTCGACAGTGAACTCGGTGATGCGTTTGAGCACGCCCAACTCGGACAACTGCTTTAGCAGTATTTGCCAGAGGTCGGGGCGCAGGAGGGTCGGGGTGCCCCCGCCGACAAAGAGGGTGTCGGGCCGCAGCCCGTGCTCGGCCGCTTCGGCGTGCGTGGTGATTTCCCGCAGCAAAGCGGCGATAAACGCGTCCTGGCGGTTGCCGGGGGCATCGGGGCCGACCCGATCCACGACGCTGAAAAAATCACAATAGTGGCATCGGTGAAAGCAGAAAGGCACATGCAAGTACAGGCCATCCATCGACTTGAGGGGCGGGAGGGGCGGGAGCTTCGCCGCCGCTCGGCCTTGATGGTCCGCGTCAGTCCGGATAAACTCGACCACAGGAAGCGACACGGATTCTTCCTCTAAGCGTAATCGAGCGGGCGTTATGGATGTATCTTTGGTCATGTTTAAGGCGGACGGCACGCGGCGGGATTTCCCCGTCAACAAGCCGCGCGTGGTCGTCGGCCGCAAGAACGACTGCGACCTGCGGATCCCGCTGACCAGCGTCTCCCGCCAGCACTGCGAGGTCGAGGTTTCCGAGGGGCAGGTCAAGGTGCGCGACCTGGGATCGAGCAACGGCACCTACCACAATAGCAACCGTGTGCAGGAAGCGGTGCTCGAAGCGGGCGACGAGATCGTCGTCGGCCCGGTGGTCTTCACCGTCGTGATCGATGGTGACCCGCAGGAGATCAAGCCCGTCCGCACGATCATCGACCGGGACACCGGTGAGGAAGCGGTGGTCGAAGCCAGCCCGTCCGACTCGGCGATGACGCTCTCGGACGACGACATCGAGGTGCCCGCGGAGGTCGAGCCGGAGGAGCACACGCCGACCGTCGAACTCGACGACCCCATCGCCGCGCTCGAAGCGCTCAACGCCTCGGACAGCGGCAGCTTCGCCGGCTTTGAGGACAGCGGCGAGCTTCAGATCATCGATGATGACGACGAAAACACCCGCTGAATCACGCCCGCGGGGTTGAACCAAACCAAGTCGGTGGATGCGGCGAGAGCCCCGGCGTTGGGGGGGCGGCGGTCAGTTGCTGGCGGATTCCGCTTCCGCCGCGGGCGACGTCTTGGGCTTGCCGGTTTCCGCGGGCACCTGGATGCGCATCCCGCACTGCCGGCAACGCACGGTCTTGCCGCGGGCCTGAGGCGGCACCGACAGCACGCAACGGCACTTGAGATTCGGGCAGATCATCCGGATCGAGCTGGTCATGTCGCGTCTCCGTCGGGCGGCGATGAGCTCGCCCCGAGTGGTTTATCGTGTGATGGGGGGTGCGGCTTGAGCCGACCAACCCGCGCCGGATCGGCCCCGCCGAGATTCTCGGACGCATCGTCGGAGGTTCAGCCGATGAGGCGCTCACGGGTATGATGTCGCCGCCTCTCGGGAGCCGCATGTGGGTTGGGAAGCCTGGTACACCATCATCCTCATCGTTGTGCTGATCCTGGCGCTGGCCCGCAACTGGGCCGGCCCGGACGTGCTGCTGCTGGGCACCCTCGCGCTGATTATGCTCGCCCAGGCGGTGACCGATTCGGCGCGACTGCCCGGGGCCGAGGACGCGGTCGCCGGCTTTGGCAACGCGGGGCTGATCACCGTCGCCGCGCTCTTCGCCGTCGTCGAAGGGTTGGTGCAGACCGGCGCCTTGGCCCGCATCACCGGGCCGCTGCTGGGTCGGCCCCGCTCCACCGCCGCCGCCCAGGCCCGCCTCATCTTCCCCGTCGCCGGCCTCTCCGCGTTCCTCAACAACACGCCCGTGGTCGCGATGTTCCTGCCCGTCGTCTCCGACCTGTGCAAACGCACCGGCATCAGCCCGTCGAAGCTCTTTATCCCGCTGTCCTACGCCTCGATCCTCGGCGGGACCTGCACCCTCATCGGCACCAGCACCAACCTCGTCATCAACGGGCTCGTGCTGGCCGAGCCCGACCTCCAAGGCCTGGGCATGTTCGATATCGCCTGGGTCGGCGTGCCCGCGGCCCTGATCGGCCTGGGCTTCCTCATGCTCGCCGGCCGATGGCTGCTGCCCGACCGGCACCCCGCCATCAGCCGCCACGACGACCCACGTCAGTACACCGTCGAGATGCTCGTCGAGCCGGACGGCCCGCTGGTCGGCCAGACCATCGAGCAGGCCGGGCTACGCCATCTTCCGGGGCTGTTCCTGGTCGAGATGCAGCGCGAGGGCGAGGTGATCGAGGCGGTCGGCTCGGACGTGAAGCTGCGGGCAAACGATCGGCTGGTCTTCGCGGGGATCGTCGAGTCGGTGGTGGACCTGCGCAAGGTGCGCGGGCTGTTGCCGGCAACCGATCAGGTCTTCAAGCTCGACGCCCCCGTCACCCAACGCCGGCTGATCGAAGCGGTGGTGTCGGACCGCTGCCCGCTGATCGATCAGTCGATCCGCGCCGGCCGCTTCCGTACGCGCTACAACGCCGCGGTCATCGCCGTGGCCCGCAGCGGCGAACGGGTACGCCGGAAGATCGGCGACATCGTGCTGCGCCCCGGCGACACGCTGCTGCTCGAAGCGCTGCCCTCGTTTGTCGAACAGCAGCGCAACGGCCGCGACTTCTTCCTCGTCAGCCAGGTCGATGACTCGGCCCCGCCGCGGCACGGCCGCGCGTGGGTCGCGCTGGGCATCCTCATCGCGATGGTCGCCGCGGTCACCGCCGGGTGGCTGAGCATGCTCACCGCCGCGCTGGTCGCCGCGGGCGCGATGATCGTCACCCGCTGCTGCACCGGCACCGAGGCGCGGCGGTCGATCAACTGGCAGGTGCTGCTGGTCATCGGCGGGGCGCTGGGCGTCGGGCAGGCCATGACCCTCAGCGGCGCGGCCGAGCAGATCACCCGCGGGCTGGTCGGCGTCGCCGACGGCAACCCCTGGCTGGTGCTGCTGATGGTCTACCTCACCGCGGCGCTGTTCACCGAGTTCATCACCAACAACGCCGCGGCCGTGCTCGTCTTCCCCGTCGCGCTGGCCGCGGCCCGCGGGATGGATGTGAACGAGATGCCCTTTGTCATCGCCGTGATGATGGGCGCCTCGGCCAGCTTCGCCACGCCGCTGGGCTACCAGACCAACCTCATGGTCTATGGCCCCGGCGGATACCGCTTCACAGACTTCCTCCGCGCCGGCCTGCCGCTGAACCTGATCGTAATGACGGTGACGGTCGGCCTCGCCCCGCTGGTGTGGCCGTTTTGATGAGCGGTGTGCGGTGAGCGGTTAGCCATTAGCCGTTAGCTCTTAGCCAAGAGGCATCAAATCCTCATGTCTAACGGCTAACCGCTAACCGCTAACCGCTAACTGCTAAAAGCTAACCGCTATGAACCACCCCCACGCGCACCTTCACCTGCCGCAGCGCTGCGCCCTTGTGGCGCTGGGTCAGCTCGCGTTGCAGGCCCCCGCGCAGCAGGCGGTCGAGTTCGTAGTGCCGCCCGGCCGAGTCCACCACGACGCGGAGCACGCCGCGGGAGAGCGCTTCGAGCCGCGTGTGTGCCGCCAGTTCGGCCGGGACCAGTTCGGTCCACAACTCGGACAATCCTTCGAGCTGCTTGAACGGTTTTTCGACCTCGCGTTTGAACGTGTCCTTGAGGAAGCCCAGCGTCACATCGCGCTCGCGGAAGGCACGCCATTGGCGCAGGCGTTCCATGCGTTCGAGGCGTGGGTCATCGGGCATGGCGTCTATGGTAACGGCCGCGGGCGGGCCGGCGCAGTACAATCGCGGTCATGGCGGAGAACGTGATCCTGCTGGGATATCGTGGCAGCGGCAAGTCCTCGATCGGGCGCAGGCTCGCCGATCAGGTCTGGAAGACCTTCGTGGATATCGATCAGCAGATCTGTGCGCGGTTCGACGGGCGCACCGTGGCCGACATCTGGGCGAAGGAGGGTGAGCCGGCCTACCGGGCGGTGGAGGTGGAGGTGACCCAACAGCACTGCGCCGGGACCGGGTTGGTGATCGCGCTGGGCGGCGGGACGCTGATGCAGCCCAAGGCCCGCGCGGCGGTCGAGGCGTCCGACGCCACGCGCATCTATCTCAAGTGCAAGCCCGAGGTCCTGCACCAGCGCATCGTGTCGGACACCGCCAACGTCGGCCTGCGCCCGAGCCTCACCGGGCAGGGCGGCGGGCTCGATGAGATCACCGCGGTGTTGGCTCAGCGCGAGCCGGTCTATCGCGAGGTGGCGGATGTCGAGTTTGATGTGACCTACACCGACATGGATGAAGCGGTGCGGCACATCATCGCGCGGTGTTTGTGAGCAGGTGAGGATGGGTTTTTCAATCCCCGAGCGCCCGCCAACCCATTAATCCGTCGTCCCGAAGATGCGATCCCCGGCGTCGCCGAGTCCCGGCAGGATATAGCCCACCTCGTTGAGCTGCCGATCGATCGCCGCGGTGTAGATCGGGATGTCGTCGTGCGCGGTGCGCAGCGCACCGATGCCCTCGGGCGCGGCCAGCAGACAGATGAAACGGATGTCGGTGCAGCCGCGCTGCTTGAGCAGGTCGGCCGCGGCGATCGCGCTGCCGCCGGTCGCGAGCATCGGATCCACCAGCAGCACCGGCCCGCTGGCCACGCTCGGGGGCAGCTTCTGGTAGTACTCCACCGGCTTGAGGCTGTCTTCGTTGCGGAACAGCCCGATGTGGCCCATCCGCGCCCGCGGCAGCAGCCGCAGCATCGCGTTCGACAGGCCCAAGCCGGCCCGCAGGATCGGCACGATCGTGATCGGCCCGGCCAGCGCGACGCCATCGAAAGGCTCCAGCGGCGTCCGCACCGTGCGCGGCTCCAGCGCCAGGTCGCGCGTCGCTTCGTACCCCAGCAACGCGCCGATGGTGTCGAGCAACTCTCGGAAACGGCTGGATGAGGTTTCTTTGTCCCGCGCCACCGTCAACAGGTGACCGAGCACGGGGTGTTCGATGAGATGGACGCCGGGCGGGGTGGGCATGGCGGTTTTATACCCCACCGCAACGCGCTTCGCTCGCAGCGGTGGGCTTGTGATGGATTCATTGTGGCAGGCGAATCTCTTCCGAGGGCGCATAAAAAGACCGAGCAAGCGCTTAATGAAGAAGGGATGAAAATTGCTTCAGATGATTCGTGCGTCCTGCTCGGTGCTTTTCACCCGTGTGGGGTGAGATGGGTTTTGCTTGTCTGCCGCACCTCCCTTCTTGGTTAAGGGTTTACCGTCTGCATCTATATTGTCGCATCCCACGGCGGCGAGTCAAGGTAAATCCGCATTTGTGTTGCGCGGCAAGGCGAAAAGGGTGGCGTGGCCCGCGTCCGTAACGACCGGCAGGCGTTCAGCCAATGCCTTGAGTAATGCCGGCGTCACCGACGGGTCGTAGCCGTGCGTGGCCCGCAGGCGGTCGTATTCGGACCAGCCGATCCACAGGTGGGTGTGACCCGCCGCCCGCAGCGACTCGATCACCGCGCCCGGTTCCGCACCCGCCTCCCGCACCACCGTGCCCAGCGGTGAGGCGTCAAACGGCGTCGCGTATACCACCTCCCGCCGCAGGTACAGCAGCGGCCCGTTGTCCGCCACCAGCAGCACCCGCGCGTCGGGTGGCTGGTCGTTGATCGGGTGCCCGCCAAGCAAATCAGCCGTGTCGATCCAGGTCCCCGGCAGCGTCGCTTCCGGCGGGGCGTCGCCGCGGGGCAGCGGCCGCGTCTGGCCGTAGAGCACCGACAGGCTCACCGTAAACAGCACCACCGGCAGCACCGCCGCGGCCAGCGGCCGGGCGAAGCGCAGCCGCGGCGTCTTCTCCCCGAACCGCCCCAGCCCTAATCCGACCAGCACGCAAGCCGGCAGCAGCAGCGGCAGGAGGAAACGGCTCTGCTGATGGGTGGCCAGCAGCCAGAACGCCGCCTGCGCGACGAGCATGAGCAGCATCACCGTGGTCAGCCTTCGCGTCGCGCCCGGCCGCACCGCCGCCAAGCCCAGCAGCAGCACGCCGACCCACAGCACGGGGAACCCGCCCTCGTAGCCGAAACGCGCGATGTCGGTGGCGTCGGTGGTGACGGCCTTGCCGCCGATCGCGCCGTATCCGGTGTTGAACAGCCACTGCCGCGCGACCGCGATGAGCGGGACTAAACCGTCGTCCCCCGCCAGCCCGTGCGCCGCCTGCCAGCGCGCGGCCTGCGCCGCGTCCCAGTGCCCGCTGCCCAGCACCGCCGTCGCGAAGGGGAACACCGGGTTGCCGGTCCACACCGCGTTGCGGATCAGGTAGGGCGAGAGCGTCAGCAGCCCGACCAGTGTCGCGATCGCAAGGCTGCGCAGGCCGGTGCGCAGGCGCGGCGGTTTGCGCCAGCGCAGCGCGGGATTCAACCGCAGCAGCAGCAGCAAACCGATCGGCACCGCGATCATCGGCCCGGCGGTGAGCTTGCTCAGCGTCGCCGCGCCGACCAGCAGGCCCACCGCCGCCGCGCCGCCGATGCGTTCGGAAGATACATCGGTGAGCACGAGCAGGGCGGCCGCGCCGAACGCCACGACCGCCATCTCGTTGTAAGCCGACGACGCGGTGATCATCGTCCAGGGCACCGCGAGGAACACCGCGCCCGCCGCCGCGCCCGCCATCGCACCGACGAACCCCGCCACGATGCGCCCGATCGCCAACGCCGCGTACACCGCGAGGCTCGCGTGGAACAGTTGGCAGGCATACACCGCGTCAACCACCGAACCGCGCAGCCCGCCGATCATCGTGTAGCCCGACTCAATCAGGCTCGGCAGGAAACTGTAAACATTCCGGGGGTCGGCGGTGATGCGCCCGGCTTCGAGCCATTGCCGGGGCAGTTGCAGGTGATAGGTCAGCGTGTCGTAGCCGAACGCCTCGACGCGCCACAGCGTGCCCGGCGGGCAGCAGCACGCGACGAGGATCAACCCCAGCGGCGCACCCGCCAGCGCGAAGGTCCACGGGAGGTTGACCGCTTGAGGCGGCGCTCCCGCCTCGCGCGCCCGCCACCGACGCCAGACGCCGATCAGCCACAGCACCACGCCTACGCCGCAAACCAAGGCCGATTCAATCAGGCCGACCCCGAGCAGGACGCCGACCAACCAGTGGACCAAAAGCAACCCCGCCATCCCCAGCCCCGCCGCGACGCAGCGCCGGTCGCGACAGTTCGGCACCAGCGCCGGTTGCAACAACCTTCCGTAGCCCGCGGCCGCGACCCAGAGCAGCAGCACCATCGGCAGCGCTTCGCCCGCCACCAGCATCAGCGCAGCCAAATGCGCAAGCGTGAGATCGGAAACGCCTACGCCCAGCACCAGCCCCACGGCCAGGGCCAGCCCGAACGCCAGCAGCACGCGGCTGAGATTGCCCTGCATCTGCGCCTCGCTCACCCGTGCCGCTCCGCCTCGGCCAGAGGCTGATCCGTTTGGGTGCTGATCGCCGGGTTCGGCGGTGCGTCGGTTTCCCCGTCGTCGGGCTCCATGTCATCCAGATCAAACAGGCGTCGCAACGCCGCGGCATAAAAACCCAGCGGCGCCTCGGGGTCGTGGTGGTCGAGTTGGCTCAGCGGCAGGTGCAGCACCTTGTTGATCAGCCGGCGTGTGTGCTCATCAAGCAGCGCTTCTACCTCACCGACCAGGTGCGGGTCGACCACCTCCCCGAGCTTGCGTGCGGTGCGTCGGCGTTCGGCGTCGCCGAAATTGTGCAGGCGTTGGCGCAACGCCCGGATCAGGCGGCCGATGTCCTGGTGCTGCACCGCGTTCATGCACGCCGCGGCCGCGCCGCGCACCTGGGCCCGGCAGCGGTCGATCTCATCGCGTCGGCCCTCGAGCGTGCGCTCGATCACCGGCCGCAGGTCGTCGAGGTTATAGAGGTACACGTTGCTGAGCCCGCCGATCGCCGGGTCCAGGTCGCGCGGCAGGGCGGCGTCGAGCATGAACAGCGGCCGGCCACGCCGCTTACGCAGCCACGGTTTGAGCTGCTTCGCTGTGACGATCGGCTCGGTCGCGCCGGTACACGCCAGCACCACGTCCGCCTCGATCAGCAGGTCCGGCAGCGCTTCCCAAGGCCTCGCCCCGCCGCGGGACGCTTCCAGTCGCAACCGCTCGGCCAGTTCCACCGCACGCTCCGCCGTGCGATTGACCAGCAGCACCTTGCCGGGATGCAAGCGCAGCGCGTGCTGCAGCACCACCTTGCCTACCTCGCCCGCGCCGATACACAAGACGGTCTTATCCTCCAGCGTCTCGAACACCTGGCGGATGAATTCCACCCCGACCGACCCGACCGATTGTCTGCCGGCGCTGATGCCGGTCGTCGCGTGCAACCGCTTGGCCGAGGCGATCGCCTGTTGAAAGACCTGGTGCAGCACCCGGCCGGCGGTGCCCGCGGTCGCGGCGGCCTCGTACGCCCGACGGACCTGCCCGAGCACCTGCGTCTCGCCGAGGATCATGGAATCCAGCCCCGCCGCGACGTGGAACAGATGGCCCACCGCCTGGTCCTGCTCGCGCAGGAGCATCGCGCCGCCCAGCGCCGCTTCATCCATCGCGCAATGCGACGCGAGGAACCGTCGCAGGTCGTCGCCGCTGGGCGGGCTGTGGACCGGGCGGGCGACATACAACTCGGTGCGGTTGCAGGTCGAGAGGACGACGCACTCGGCTTCGGGGAACGCGGAGGTCAGCCGCGCGAGCGTGCCGGGCAGCGCCGCCTCGCCGATCGCCAGCTTCTCGCGTAGCGCCAGCGGCGCGGTGCGGTGGTTGATCCCGAGCATCATGACCCGCATCAGCCCTGCCCCCCTTTGTCGGTCGCCACGGCGGCGGGGGCCTCGGTGGTCGCCGACCCGCCGGACGGGGGCAAGGCGGTGACCAGGCCGTAAGTCGCGATGATCAGCACCAGCCCCGCGATGCTCAGCCACGCCGCCCGCGGCCCGCGGAAGCGGTTGGCGAAGCGCACGTTGATCAGCACCGCGTAGATCAGCCACGCGCCGACCGCCATCACGATCTTCGTCAGCATCCAGCCGCCGGCGGTCGGCGCGGCCTGCTCGCGGCCGAGCACCACGATGCCGCCGATCAGCCCGATGCTCAGCACGACGAACCCGACCGTCGCGGTGTGGATGACCATGCCCTCGAGTTTTTCCAGCGAGGGCAGCCGGCCGATGCTGGCCGGGTCATCCTTGAGCTTGATGCGGCGGTGGACATAAAGGTACGCCACCGCCACAACCGCCCCGACCACGAAACACAGCGTGCCCAGGTACACGCCCATCAGGTGCAGCCACGACCACACGCCCGTCAGCGAATCCAATCGGAACGGCTGATAGGTCCACGCCGCGGCACACACCGCCCAGGCGTAAATGAACGTGAGTACCGGCAGGCCCAGCACGCTCACCATCAGCATCCGCGGCCGCCAGCGCAGGTAGAGCAGCGAGGCCAGCAGCAGGGCGGCGATCAGCACCAGCCCATCGACGTGCGCGTGCAGCAACTGGCTCAGGTCCCCGCTAACCCACCACCGCGCCCCCAGCAACGCCAGCGAGACGAGCAGCAGTAACAGCATCGTCACGCTGACGATCGGCCGGGGCTGCTCGGATCGGCCTCGCCGCAGCCCGCGCCACGCCAGCACCGACACCGCGGCCGCGACGGCGGTCGTCCCCATCAACACCACGCTGGTGATCGGTTGGTCCATCGGTTCCTTCAACCATGTAACGAGTATCGATTCTA
>CAZTLX010000029.1:0-10397 GCA_964614575.1 uncultured Phycisphaeraceae bacterium
ACTGCTGGTGGTGATCTCCATCATCGCCCTGCTCATCGGCATCCTCCTGCCGGCGCTGGGGGTGGCTCGGGACACGGCTCGCAGCTCCGCCAGCCTCAGCAACGTCCGCCAGATGGGCATCGCGCTGACCGCCTACACCGCCGAGAACAAGGGCTTCCTGCCCAAGCACTCCTCGCCGAGCAGCGTCAGCCCCCGCACCCGCTGGCCGGACTACCTCTATGAGTTCATGCCCAACACCGAGATCTACCACAGCCCGCAGTTGACCGAGCAAGAGCGTCAGCGCTTCAACAAGCCCTTCGCCCACGACAACACCAAGTTCCACGGCGGGTACGGCTTCAACTTCCAGTATCTGGGCAACGCCCGCTTCAACCCCAGTTTCCACGCCCGCATGGATACCGACCTGATCAACAGTTCCCATACCGTCTTTATCGGCGATACCGCCGGCTCACGCGGGGGCGACGCCGGCAATGAGCCGGGCGACGGAGGCGAAGCGGTTTACGTCATCGACCCGCCGCGGCCCGGACTCTGGAGCGCGGGCACCTGGGGCGCCGGCCGCGGCTACGCCGGGCAGCAACGCGCTCACAATAGCGGCACCCGCGCTTACTACGCGGAAAACTCCACCGACGAACCCGCCGGTAATGCGGATAGTTATGTCTATCGCTCCTTCCCCGCCGAACGCAACAACGGGGCCGCCAACTTCGCCTTCGCCGACGGCCACGGCAGCGCGATGAAGATGGCCGACATCGACGATTACGACGGCGACGGCACCAAGGACAACGGCTACTTCAACGGCCGCGGCGACGCGGGCCTCCAATAAAACCCAAGGCAATCGAAAAGAGCGCAGGCCATGCCGGGTTCGCCGCTTGCGGCTTCGCGAAACGGACACGCCTACGCGTGAGCATCCGCCTTCCGGGTCGCCTCACCAAACCCCCAACACCCTCCCCAACCCGCGGCAAACACGCCGCGGGTTATTCATTTCAAGTCACCGCGACAAAACCTCCTCGCGGCGCGGCATTTCGTACGCGCGATACCGCAGGCGGCTTTTCTCCACACCCTCCTCGTTTCGCCGGCGAGCTGAGGCAAAGGCTGCAAATCGCAAAGCAAAATCTGCACCGCGTTTGGGCGATCACGGTCTGTGTCGTAGTTTCGGGCCGGATGATCCCTAAGGCTTAAACCCCCCCAGGAGCATGCATGCTTTTTTCGCCCAACCGTAACGCTCATCACGACACCATCCGCGCAAGCAGCGCTTTTACCCTTATCGAACTTGTGGTCGTCATCTCCATCATCGCGCTGCTCATCGGCATCCTGCTGCCGGCGCTGGGCACGGCCCGCAACGCGGCACGATCGACCGTGTCGATGACCCAGATCAAGAACCTGAATCTCGCCCTGTCGATCTACGCCACCGACCACCGCGATTACCTGCCGATGCACTCCTCCTCATCCAGCGCGGGCCACCCCGCGTTCGCCGACCCGCGCACGCGTTGGTTCGATTACCTCTTCCCCTACCTCCAGACCATCGACATCTACGTCAGCCCCAACCTCGACCCGGCCCAGCTCGAAGCCTCCACCCGCTATTTCGCCCACACCAATGATGGCACGTACCCCGGCGGGCCGGTCGCGTTCGCGGGCTATGGCTACAACTTCCAGTACCTGGGCAACTCCCGCTTCAACCCCACCTTCCACCGCAACCTCGCCGACATCACCGCCACCAGCGACACCGTGGCGATCGGCGACGGCTCCGGCTCGCGGGCCGGCAGCGCCGGCGCGCTGCCCGGCCATTCCAGCGAGGCGGTGTACGCCATTGATCCGCCGCTGATCTCCGCCCGCACCGCTCACCCCGACGGCCGGGCCTACTACGCCGGCGGGTCGGTCAACGAGCCCGACGGGAATCCCGACACCTACCAATGGCGCTCATGGACCATGGAACGCAACAACGGCAGCGCGAATGTCACCTTCCTCGACGGCCACGGCGAATCGGTCAAGGCCGCAGACCTCGACGACTCCGACGGCGACGGCAACAACGACAACGGCCACTACAACGGCAGAGGCGACGCGGGCCTGCAGTAACCCGAAACGCATCACGCGATGCTTACCGGCGCTTGGGCAGCCAGCCTAAGCAGCGCACGAGCATGGCCTCACGCCGGATGCGGCGGTCGGCGGGGAAGCGCCGCACCGCGTCGCGGCAGACGGCGGCGGCGCGGCGGCGATCACCCGACTGGCGGTACGCGGCGATCAACCACGCGGTGGCAGTCGCGTTGTCCTGGTCGATGCGTCGGGCGCGGCGGAGGTCGGCGATGGCTTTGGCCAACTCGTCGAGCCGCATCCACGCCAGGGCCCGTGCCAGCAGCGCGGCGATGTAGGCGTTGGGTTCGTCCATGAGCACGGGGTCTTCGCCGCTGAGCATCGGGTCCAGCAGGTCCAGCACGTGTTCGGTCCCGCCGAGGCGCAGCAGCAGCCCCGCGAGCGTCACGACCTGCCGGGGTGTTTGGCCGACCCGATCCAGCTCGCGCAGGGCGTAGGCCCGGGCCTCGTCGTCGCGGCCCTGCATTTCCGCGGCCATCGCCAGCGACAGGTGGACCCCGGGCATCGCCGGCTCCAGGGCGCGGGCCGTTTCGAGGTGGGCGCGGGCCGCGTCGATTCGGCCCTGGTCCAGGTCCAACTCGCCCAGCCGATGCCGCACCGCGGGTTGCTCGGGTTCCAGCTCGATCGCGTGGCGCAGTTTTTCGCCGGCCTCGTCGTCGCGGCCAAGGTCGCGCAGGGCGTCGGCCATCTCGATCATCAGCTCCACATCGCCGGGCGCCTGCCGCCACGCCGCGCGGTAGTGGGTGAGCGCGCGTTCGGGGTTGCCGGCGCGGGCGTAAGCGCGGGCGAGCTGCAGGCCCAACTGCGGGTCGTCGGGGTCGAGGCGTTGCGCCTCATGCCAGCACCAGATGGCGCGGGCATCATCGCGGCGCATCGCCAGCGATCGGGCCATGTGATCCAGGCACGTCGGGCACCGGTCGTTGATCTGTTGCGCGAGGTAGAAGTCCAGCTCGGCTTGTTCGTGCTCGCCGAGCAGGGCATGAGCGAGGATGCGTTGGCAATAGGCCGGCTCGAAATCCGGATCGAGCGTGAGCGCGCGATTCAGCTTTTCCAAAGCAAGGCGGGGCTGATGGGCGTGGATCAGTTGCGTCGCCAGATGCAGCAGTGAGATCGGTTCCTCGCCGCGCAACTCGATGACGCGCGCAAACGCCGCGGCGGCTTCGTCGAATCGACCCATCGCGTCGAGGGTCAACCCGAGGCCGAACTGCCATTCCGCCTCATCGGGACGGATGCCGAGGGCGAGATTGAGCTGGTCGAGGGCCTGTTTCCACTGGCCGGCTTCGTAGTAGCGGTGGGCCCGGTCGGCGCAGCGTTCGGCCTTGTCCCAGTCGCTGCCGGGGGCATGCGGCTCGTCGGCCCGGTCCAGCGGGTCCTCTTCCCCGCGGCGATCCTGATCGGGATCGGCCCGGTATGGCCTGTCGTGCTCGTCGAACCAGTCATTCATGGAAGTTTGCCAAAAATCCGTCGCGTTTGGCCTTTACCGCGTGGAGCGGGCTCCGCCGCTCAACCGCCGGGTCGGGACCGAGAATCCTTCGATTCCCGGCCTCGGGGGGCGGTCGAGCCGTCCACCTGCAGATGGATATCGACCAAATGCAGGCTTGATTTCCGATCTGATCGTCAGAATCGGAATATTTTCTCAGACGCGGTTCGTCCCCGTGGGTGGCGCGCTACGCGTATCATGGTGTATTGATCAGGGAGCAGTTTGTGATGATGATGCGAAATCACGTACGCCGAGGGGGGGCACCACGCTTTGGCGTGGGCCTCGCCGCCGCGCTGCTGATCGGCCTGTTGGGGGCGGGTCCGGCCGCGGCGCAATCGGGGAGCGGCGAATCGGTGATCTCGGCGTATCAGCGGCTGGTGGGTCCGGGGCAGACCCTGGCCGACCGTACCGCCGCGGCCGACTACCTGCTTGAACAGGACTCGCGTGAGGCCGAGCAGGCGCTCAACTCCGCCTTGGCCGCGGGCCAGGACCCGCAGGCATGGCGGGCGGTGATGCTCTCGATCGGGTCGAACGTGAAGAACCCGCGCGCGGAAGCGGCGCTGCCGGTGTTCTCCCTGATGATGCGGCTGGATGAATCGCTGGTGCCCGAGTGGGCCGACGCGATGGGCCGCTTCGCCGATGACGACAAGTGGCGGCGTGAATTGATCGGCATCGCCGAGTCCTCCGGCAAGGCCGACACCGAGCGGTCCCGCGCGATCGCGGCGTTGGGGCGTTTCCGGGAAAAATCGGTGGCGCAGACACTGATCAATCTGACGGAACTCGACCAACCCCCGGCCGTGCAGGAAGCGTCATTCGGGGCGTTGGCGACGATGACCGGCATCGACAGCTTCGGGGCCGACCGCAACGCGTGGAATCAGTGGTACCGCGCGATTCGCGGGCTCAATGATGCGCGCTGGCAGCGTCACCTGGTCGAGAACTTCACCCGCCGCGCCGCCACGGGCCACGCCAAGCGTCAGCAGTTGGAAGACCGACTGCTCGAATCGCAGCGTGCGCTGTATCGCACCACTTCGCCGCAGGATCGGCCGGCGGTGCTGGCGTACATGCTGGCCGACCCCCTGCCGCCGATCCGTCAACTGGGGATGGACCTGATCCAGCAGCGGCTGGTCGAGGGCCAGGCGTTTGAAGAGCCGCTGCGAGAGGCGTTGCGGGCAAGGCTGGAGGACGATGTGCCGGAGATCCGCCAACGGGCGGCGTTGCGGCTGCGTGACCTGGCCGATGCGCCGGCCGCCGACGCGGTCGCCCAGCGCCTGGACACCGGCCGCGAACAGGTGGCCAACGTGCTGCGGGCGAACCTGCTGCTGATGGCGACGCTGCCGCGCGCCGGTGCCACCGACGCGTCGCTGAACATGCTCGTGCGGCCGGAGTTGCAGGCGGAGGCGGCCGCGGCGTTGGCGGCGTTGCACAGCGCCGACCTGCTGTCGCGCAAGCAGGCCGAGCGGGCTCGCAAGGAGTTGCGTCGCGTGCTGGATGCGGAGAAGGCGCCGGCCCCCGCGGAGATCATGCTGCTGGCGGCGGTCGGTGATGAAGACGACTGGAATCGTGTGGCCGGATGGGTCGAG
The DNA here is from genome assembly GCA_964614575.1 of uncultured Phycisphaeraceae bacterium. Classification (GTDB taxonomy): domain Bacteria; phylum Planctomycetota; class Phycisphaerae; order Phycisphaerales; family Phycisphaeraceae; genus JBGTLW01. The sequence continues at coordinate 5,143 of CAZTLX010000029.1, forward strand.
CACCCCGACCCCGCCATCAAGGAGGCGGCCGCGCAAGCCTGGGCACGATCCGACCGCTCGCTCAAGCTGCTGGCCGAACGCGCCGGCGACCCGATCATCCAGCCGATCGTCATCGCCGCGGCCATCGAACGGGGCGACGATCAGTGGACGCTGACCGCGCTGGTCGCGCATCGCCCGGAACAGAGCTTCGCGATCGAGCAGTGGGAGCGGGCGCTGGTGGCTTTGGCGGGGCGTGTGGAACCCGAAGCGGTCATCAAAGCCGCGGACGCGCTGGCCCAACGCGGCACCGCCCCGCCGCTGATCGAATCGCTCTACACCGCCTCGATCGACCGCTTCGACGAAGCGGAGAAAAAACCCAACACCTGGCCCGCGCTGCTGCTGCATCGGGCGGAGCTACGGCTGGCCAGCGGCGAAGCGGCGCTGGCGGCCGCAGACTTCGAACGCCTGGCCGGTGAGAACGCCCGACTGACCGAGGCCCAACGCGATAAACGCGACCGCGGCCTGATCAACGCCTACCTCGAGATCGCCGCGGACGAGAAGGCCATCAACGCCATCATCGCCCTGCTCGGCGACGGCAACAACGCGCTGCGGGCCGGCGCGACCGATGATCCGATCATCGGTCGGCTCATCGACGCGGCGGAGGCCCACGCCAAGGCCGGCCGTGACAAGCAGGCCATCGCGCTTCTCAATCGGCTGCGTGATATGCTCGGCCCACGCATCAGCCCCGGCATCGCCACCCGCGCCGCGGTCGTCCGGGCCGGCATCGAACGCGATTCCCTGGCCGGCACCCGCGAAGAAGAGCCCTGAGACTCCAAAAGCGGCCGTCTGACGCGGGACCCCGGCCGGATCACGCCCCGTGATCGCGCGCCCGCGCTGTCCGATGCACGTGCTAATTCATCGCGCGACGCAATCCGACCCGTAACCTGTGCCGCCCGCCGCCAATTCTTACTAAGGCAGTGAGTCATCTTCCCATCCAGCCGACGCGCAGCATCACGGCGCCTTGGCGGCGCTGCGTCGGACGATCCAGAGGCACCGGGTGTGAAAGGGATACACGAATGCGACTTGGGACGACCCTCATGGTTTTCTGCCTCGCGGCGGGTCTGGGGCCAGCCACGGCGGGGGCCACGCAGCGCGTACACGTTCACTTGATCGATGCCCTGCCCCAGGTCCATCCCGACGGCACGGCCAATCGGGACAAGGCCAAGGACCTCTACCTCCAGACCTCGCTGGATGAGTCGGGGTTTGGCTGGATCGTCGGCTACAGCCCGGATTACAACCGCGCCCTGCACCGCGGACGCCACCTGGCCGGTAGCCTCGACGAAAAGACCCTGAGCTTCGAGGTGGAGATTCAGAAAGACCCGTGGGTGCCCGGCGGGCGTGGCCGCTACACGCTGCGCGTGACGCCCGAGGGCGACGGCCGGTGGGCCGGGCAATACGAAGGCGTATTTGAGCGGGTGACGCGGCGGGGCGAGCCGATGGTGGCGTTGCCCGCCTCGGGCGAGGCGGTCATCACGTTCACCGAGCCTTTGAACCCGCCCGCGAACTGGTCGCCCCCGGCACGCGACGCGCACCCGCGCCTTTTGCTGCGTCAGGCCGAAGTGGAAGCGCTACGGCAGCGCGCACGGACACCGGTGGGCAAGGCGCTGGCCCACCGCGTGCTCAACGGCAACGGCGTCGTCAGCCTCGGGCTCAGCTATCAGCTCACCGGCGAGGCCGATTACGCCCGGCGCGCGATCCCCGGGGTCCGCGCCCTGATGGCCGACAACTCGCCCGGCGCATTCAACGGCGCCGACGGCGCGTATGCCCACCGCATCGGCGAGGTGGCGCAGGCTTACGACCTGTGCTACACCGCCTGGCCGCAAGACTTCCGCGAACAGGTCACCAGCTACCTCGCCGGGCGGGCGGCGACGGTGCTGTTCAACCCCACGGCCGTCACCGCCAAGACCAACTGGTCGCCGAACTCCAACTACATGGGCCATTTCTCCGGTGCCGGCGGGCTCGCGGGGCTGCTGATCCACGATAAGCCCGGCCCGCGCCCCCAGCCGCCCACGCCGCCGGAGCATCAGCCCCTGACCATCGCCACGCCGGACAACCTGCCGAACGGCGAAGGCGTGCCGATCAACGCCTTTGCCGCGGGACAAGTCCCGGCCCGATGGCTGCGCAGCCCCGCGATCGACGACCCCGAACACAGCGGGCGCGACTACCTCGAAGCGCTCGGCGGGCACGCGAAATCCACGCCGAGCGTCGGCAGCAGCTTCCAGGTCGGCGAGGCAACGCTCGCGTTTGCCGAAGCGGGGGGCGACGATTTCTGGGAAAACGGCGGACACCGATCGCTGGAGCTGATGGGCGCGACCGGCAAGCAGTTCCACTCAACGATCTACTTCTACACCGTGATCGAGGTAGAGGAGCCTCAGCTCGTGCAGTTCCGCGATCACGGCGCGGCCAGCGCGACACGCTACTGGATGGATGGCCGCGAGATCCTCTCCGGCGACTTCCTCAAACTTCAGCCCGGCCGCCACCCATTGATGGCGCGGGCGCACCTGTTCAAGATCAACCCGTGGGGCAAGTCGTGGTTGACCCCGGTGTTTGAAACCGTCGATCAGGACGACGTGGAACGCGGCCTGCAGGCGACACACCTGCTGCATGAGCTGGCCATGCGAAAGCACGAGGAAGACCTCGCGTATTGGGAGAACAACGACGGCGCCTCGCCCTGGCACTACTGGCTGATGCTCTGCGGCACCAAGCGCGCCACCGACTACCACCGCTACACCTTCGGCGACGGCGGGTTCCAGGTCGAGGGCGAGGGCTACACCAGCGTCGGCGCGGACCTGCCCCTGCTCTTCGAGGTCGGATACGTCAATACCTTCGGCCACCGCTCCACCGGCCGGCCCGATGTCTCGCACTTCGGCCCACGCTACGTCGCGCAGACCATCTACCTGCCCGGCGGCGAAACCCGCCAGCAATCGTTCTCCCTCACCGACGGCACCCAACCGGTCAAGCGCTGGCCCATCAGCTTCCCCACCATCCCCGATGACCTCAAGCCCGCCTGCCTCTGGGCCTGGAACATGCAGATGGGCATCCCCGACGGCGGCGCGGGGCGCTCGGCCCTCGAACGCGGCGACGACGAGGCGTTCATCAAACAACTCGTCAGCCACTGCGGCGACCCCGCAATGTCGCTGCTGTATTACCCCTTCGAGCTGCGGCCGCAACACCCCGGCGAACAATTCCCCAAGGTCTGGCAAGCGAAGCACAAAGGCCTTTACGTCTTCCGCAACGGTTGGGAAGGCGGACAGGACATCGTGGCCCAGCTCTTCCTCAAGAGCGAGGGCGAGGGCGGCTGTCAGAACCAGGACGGCGGGGCGCTGCGGCTCTACGGCCTCGGGCGCGCGTGGACCGGCCGCGGCAAGCACGTCGGCAAAACCACCCTCCGCGAAGCCGAGACCGTCGTCGCGCTGCCCGATCAATCACACAACCGAGGCGGCCGAGCGCTGATGACACACTTCGACCCCAGGCCCGATGGCTCGGGGACCGTCACCGCCGATATGAACCTCATCTACGCCTCGACGAAAACCCATACCGACAGCAAAGGCAAAACCCAAACGAGTAAACTCGTGGATAACGGCTTCCGGGTCCACCGCGAGAACCTCGAGCCGACCGGCATCACCGGCCTCCGTGCGCTGGGCGTTGATTACTCCGGCCAGGCCGGCACGCCGGGTGTGTTCGTGCTCGTCGATCAGATCGACGGCGGCAAGGAAAAACGGTGGAGCTGGCAACTGCCCAGCGACATCAATCCCGATCAAGTCACCTTCGATGCGCAAGGCTTCACGATCCGCGACGGCGAAGCGACCTGCCGCGTCACCTTCATCAGCCCCGCGAAGATCAACGCCCGCTACGCGAATCAGGCCTATTCAATGCTCCCGAAAAAGGACAATGCCAAAGACAATGAATCGTTCACGCTCCACGCGGTCCACGTCACCGGCGAGGACCCGACCGAGGGCCGTTTCGTGGCCGTCATCACCCTGGGCCACGGCGACCCGCCCGACGTCACCGCCGAGGCAAACACCCGGCAAGCGACCCTCACGATCGGCAAACAAAGCGCCCGCTTCGACGGCGAAAAAGTGATCTTCGCAAACGACGGGAAATGAAGGTCCCCCGCTTGCGGCTTCGCGAAACCGCCGCGCCCCGCGCGGATGTCACGCCGCCGAACTCACCCGCTCCGCCCGCAACTCCCCCCGCCCCTGCGCGAAGCGTTGCAGGTCGTCGGCGCTCACCGGCAGGTTGCCGAGCCGCGACAACGCGACCGCCGCGGCCGCGGAACCGAGATAACCGGCTTGCGGCAGCGTCGCGCCGGCCGCCAACGCCAGCGTCGCCGCGGCCAGCATCGCATCGCCCGCGCCGACCGGGTCGTCCACCCGTCCGGCCAGCGCCGGGATGTAATCGCTGCGCAGACGCGACTCAAACCACGCCGCCTCCACCGTTTCCCGTGGCCGAAACAGCACCGCGCCGCGCTTGCCCATCGTGACGATCAGGTTCGGCACCCGCAGCTTGCTCATCACCCGCCCGGCGATCGACGGCAGCGATCCTTCAAAGTCGGCCGCGACCGCGCGCAGCTCGCGCTCCGTCGGTGTCAGCAAATCGGCGCGGTGGTAGGCCAACAGCGTGCGGTGCGCGCCCGAGACGTCCCCGGCGATCGTCCCGACGTGCGGCCGCAGCATCGGCAGCGCCTGCTCCAGCAGGGCCGCGGTCACCGTGCCGTAGCCGAAGTCGGTGAAGATCACCGCATCCAACTCGGTGCGCAGCCCATGCAGCACGCCGAGCACTTGCTTCTGCGTGGCCGAGTCCAGCGGCCGCGTGTCGGCGCGGTTCACCTTCAGCACCTTCTGATCATCCACGAGGTAGCGCTGCTTCACCGGTAGCGCGCGGTGGGTCGGGTAGGCGGTCACCGCGATCCCCGCGCGGTCCAACGACGCGAGCAACTGCCGCGAGGCCTCATCCTCATCCGGGGAGCCGGTCGTGGTCAGCAGATGAGGCGTCGCGCCCAGCGCCCGCAGGTGGGCCGCGATGATGGCCGCGGCCCCGAGAAACGACTGCTCGCGCACCGGCCGCACCGACAACACCGGCGCCTCGGCCGCGACATCCGCCTGCTCGCAGAACACGTACCGATCGCACACGCTGTCGCCCACGACCGCGACGCGCTTGCCCGCGAAGCCTTCGCCCAGCGTCTGCCGCAGCGAGGATTCGATGCGCCAGACCAA
>CAZTLX010000029.1:10407-26238 GCA_964614575.1 uncultured Phycisphaeraceae bacterium
CTGCCGCAGCCACGGCCGATCGATCCCCCAGCGCGTGCAGCACGCCGCGAGCCGATCCGCCTCATCGAATCCGACATCGCCCGCGCGTGTCGGCGGCAGGTCGGTGATGATGTCGCTGGAGCTGAACACCACATCGCCGGAGGAGAACATCACCCGCCCGCCGTGCGCCTCAACCGCTTCCTTTTCGCGCACGAACCCGGCGTGCTGCACGTGCTCGTATTCCTTGCCTTTGACATAGACGTCCGGCCGCAGCGCCTCGATGACCGGCAGCGCGGTGGGGTCTTCGACGATGACGACGTGATCGACGCATTCGAGGGCCGCGAGGTTCTCTGCGCGCAGCTCCTGCGGGATGTGCGGGCGGGTGCCGTCCTGTTTCTCGATGCCATCATCGCCGGTCAGCGAGACGACCAGGGCGTCCCCGACCCCCGCCGCCCACTGCAGGTAGCGCACGTGGCCGGGGTGGACGATGTCGAAGCAGCCGTGGCAGAGCACGACGCGTCGGCCGGCGGCACGGTGCTCGGCCGCGACCTCGGCGAGGCGTTCAAGCCGAACGAGCTTGCGGTAGGGGGATGGGCTCACGGGGGATCGCCGTCAGGTCAGATAACCACAGTCATACCTATTGGTTATCGGTCGGGCGGCACCCTCGGGATGAATCCTCCTCCGGTTCGCTTAACCATTGCCTGGGCAATCTTTACAGCGCCGGACGACAAGCAGCCGACCTATTGAACAACCGACTCGGCGGCGCGTGTGGTCTCGCGCGCTGATCACGACGACCGACGATCACGGATGATCGCGATGAACCCGACCCCAGCCCCCCCCGATGCCGCACCCGCCGACGCGCTCCGCGCGGCGATGGGGCACATGTCCGCCCAGCGGTGGGATCAGGCGGTCGCCACCCTCGAGCCGATCCCCGGCGCGAACACCGACATCGCGATCACCCTCCGCCTCGCCCGCAATTTCAGGGCATTACAGCAGCACCGCCCCGCGGTTTATGACGCGGCATTGACCGCGCTGCTCCAGCGGGAGCCGACCCCGCGTTACCAGCCCTACCTCACCGACGACGGCACCGTCGGCCTCGCGCTGCGACAAGCCGACGGCCGGCTCGTCTTCATGTGCAATCGGCCCGACCCCCGGCAAGCCGCGGCCGAGGTCGCCCGGCAAACCGACCCCGCCGCGGCCAAAGCGCAGGCCATCGGCCTGATGGGCCTCGGCGACGGATACCTGCTCACCCACCTCGCCGCCCACCCGCCCGCTTTATTCATGACCCAGACGCTCGCGGTCTTCGTCTTCGAGAACGACCCGCACCTGCTGCTCGCCTGCCTCAAGGTCCACGACTGGTGGCAAGCCCAGGGCCCGATCACCGACCCGCGGTTTCAGTGGTTTGTCGGCGCGGGGTGCGATGCGCGGTTCGAGCAGGCGTTCGAAGCCGATGACTACCTGCCGCTGCCCCACGCGCTGGTCCGCCAGGGGCCGCAGGGCCAGGCCATCGCCGACCGTTATGACAAGGCCCGGCAGCGCATCCGGCAGCGCATCGACGCCCGGCAGCGGCGCATCAACACCCGTTACGCCGCTCGCGCGGAGGACGACCTGGCCGCTTTGTTCGCCGGCCAAGCCGCACGCCGCCCCCGCGTGATGTTCATGACCTCGCGCTTCACCACCGTGCTCCAGCACGCCACCGCCGACGCGGCCGCGGCCTTCTCCGAGCTGGGCTGGGACACGCACATCCTCATCGAGCCGGCCGACCACCACGTCATCACCAACATCACGCTGCTTCGCGCCCTCGACCGCTTCGACCCGGACCTGGTCTTCAACCTCGACCACCTGCGCAGCGAATACCGCGACACCATCCCGCCTTCGCTTCCCTACATCTGCTGGGCGCAGGACCACCTGCCCAATCTCACCAACCCTCAGGCGGGCGCGTCGGTCAACCCACGCGAGTTTGTGCTCACGATGCTCGGCCCGCTCTACCGCAAGCTGTGGCACTACCCCGCGGCACAACTGCTGCCGATCCCCAAGCTCACGCGCATCCCACCACGCCCCGCAACCTGGGCCAGCGACGGGCCGGACCTGGTCTATGTCTCCAACGCCTCCTCAACCACGCAAACGCTCAAGCAGATCACCTTGGAACGCGCGGGCGAAGATGTCACCCGTCGCGCGGTGATCGAGTTGGCCATCGCACGCATCACGGCCGCGTACGAGCGCGGCGAAAGCCTGCCGGCGATGGGTGATGTGGCGCGGGTGCTCGATGAGGTGCTCGATGAACGCGGCGTGAAGCGGATCACCGCCGAGCAACGCGCGCTGCTCGTCCACCTGCTGCACCACCCGCTCAACGACGGCCTCTACCGCCAGCAGGCGCTGGGCTGGGTCGCCGACGCCGCCGACGACATGGGCCTGGACCTGCAACTGTTCGGCAGCGGCTGGGACACGCACGACCGCTTCGCCCGCTACGCGCAAGGCCGCGTGCAATACGGCCCGGAACTGGAAGACCTCACCCGCCGCGCCAAGGTGTGTTTACAGATCATCCCGTCCTATTGCCTGCACCAGCGCATGCTCGACGGGCTGGCGGCGGGCGGCTTCTTCCTCGTGCGGCGACACACCTCCGACACCGTCTTCACCGAGCTGGCCACGCTGCTGGCGACGCATGCCGACGACGATGCCGACACCGTCAAAGCCGCGCGGGCCTCGCTCGACGCCGCGCACCACGACCGCTTCAATGAGTTGATCGATGCGGCCCGCGCGCTCAGTGACATCGGCACGCCGGTCGATACCGTCGCGTGGATGCGCGACGCGATCGCCTCGCGCATGATCCCCACGAACGGCCAACCCCTGCCGCATTACGGCGACACCAGCTTCGCCGACGCCACGCAATTGCGTCGTTGCCTCGAGCGCTTCCTGCCCGATGAAGAACTGCGTCGGCGCGTGGCCGCGGATCAGCGGCAGCGCATCGAGGCCGAACTGACCTACACCGCCGGGTTGCGGCGGATGTTGCACATGATCGCCCCCCGACTCCAAGCCAGGGCGCGGGCCGCCGCGTAAACCGTCATGCTGTTGTCCTACATCATCGTGACCCACAACCGCCGCGACGCGCTGCTGCGCACGCTGTCGATCCTGCACCGCCAGACGCCGCTGGAGCCTGCGCAGTGGGAGGCGTGGGTGGTCGATAACGCCTCCACCGACGGCACCCCGGACACGGTAAAAGAAAAATTCCCCGGCGTACGACTGATCCGAAACGCCGAAAACGCGGGCGTCGGCGCGCGCAGCCTGGCGTTCGGCGAGGCGGCGGGCCGCTACGTCGTGCTGCTCGATGACGACTCGTATCCCGTCGGTGACGCGGTCTTGCGGTCGATCGATTATCTGGAGCGCACGCCGGGCACCGGCGCGGTGGTCGGGCGCGTGCTGCTGCCCGACGGCAGCGAAGAAGCCTGCGCCATGCCGGGCGTGATGCTCAGCGGCGCGGTGTGTCTCCGCACAACCGTGCTCGATGAGGTCGGCGGGTTCGCCCCCGAGTTTTTCCGCAAGGCGGGCGAATATGACCTGAGTTACCGGCTGTGGCAGGCGGGCCACGCCGTGGAACGCTTCGAGGACATCGTCTATCGCCACGACAAGGTGATGACCGGGCGCAGCTCCGCGCTGGCCCACCGCATGGACCTGCGCAACAACCTGATCCTCGTCGAGCGTTACCTGCCGCGGTCGCTGCGCCAGGCGTACCGGCGGGACTGGCTGCAGCGCTACGCCGCGCTCGCGCGTCACGCCGATCAACACGAAGCAGTGTCGCGGGCGATCGCCGAGGCCCGCGACTGGGCGCGGCGCGAGCGCGAGGCCGGGCGAAGCACGCTGCGGCCGTGCGTGGTCGAAGCGCTGTTCGAGTTGGAGACGCAACGCAAAGCGATCGACCGCTGGGCGCTGGCGCACCGGGCCGAGCGCGTGGTCATCGCCGACTTTGGCAAGAACCTGTACGCCACGTGGTCGGCCTGCGAGACGCTGGGCCTGGACATCGTCGCCATCGCCGACAACCACCCGGCCTACGCGGGGCTGCGCTACCGCGGCATCCCGATCGTGCCCGACACCTACGCCGAGACCACCGATTACGACGGCGTCATCCTCGCCAACGTGAACCCCGCGCAGGCACCCGCGCGGGCTGCGCAACTCCGCGCCGCTTACCGCACCGAACCGCTCGCGCTCTATCAGTCGCAACGCCTGGCCGCGGCCAAGCCGCGGGTCGAAGCCGCGTAACCCCATTGTTGAATCACCCGCATGAGCGCTCAGCCCCAACCGACACCGCTGCCTGAGTCTCCCGCCGCGCCCGTGCCGCGTCTGGTCGGCAAGCGCGAGTCGTTCCTGGTCTTCGGCAAGCCGGCGCTGGGCCCCGAGGAAGCCGCGGAAGTCATGGCTGTGCTCGAATCGGGCTGGCTGGGGACCGGGCCGCGCGTCGCGCGCTTCGAGGCCGACTTCGCGACATACAAGGGCGGCGGGCATGCGGTGGGCCTCAACTCCTGCACCGCGGCGCTGCACCTCGCGTTGCTCGCTTCCGGCGTCGGGCCGTGCGATGAGGTCATCACCACCGCGCTGACCTTCGGCGCAACGGTCAACGCCATCATCCACGCCGGGGCCACGCCCGTCCTCGCCGATGTCGATCCGCTGACGCAGTGCATCGACCCGGCGTCCGTCGAAACCAAAATCAGCCCGCGCACCGCGGCGATCGTGCCCGTCCACTTCGCCGGCCGGCCGTGCGACATGGACGCGCTGTCGCGCATCGCCGCCCGCCACGGCCTGCTGATCATCGAAGACTGCGCCCACGCGATCGAAACGACCTACCACGACCGCCCCGCCGGGACCTTCGGCCGCTTCGGCTGCTTCAGCTTCTACGCCACGAAAAACCTCACCACCGGCGAGGGCGGCATGGTGCTCTGCGCCGACGAGCAGGACGCCGAACGCATCCGCCACCTCTCGCTGCACGGCCTGTCGCGCGACGCGTGGGACCGCTTCGGGAACAGCGGTTACCGCCACTACGCCGTGATCGATGCGGGCTTTAAGTACAACATGATGGACCTGCAGGCCGCGATCGGTATCCATCAACTGGCCAAGATTGAGAAACACTGGCTTCGGCGCATGCAGATCGCGGTGCGCTACGACGCCGCCTTCGCCGACCTGCCGATCGAGCTGCCGGCCGTCCCCGAACCGCACACCCGCCACGCCCATCACCTCTACCCGCTGCGCCTCGATGCGCAGCGCAGCGGCATCGAGCGCGACGCGTTCCTGCAGGCGATGAAGGCGCAGCACATCGGCGTCGGCGTCCACTACCTCGCCATCCCGGAACACCCCTATTACCAGCAGCGCTTCGGCTGGCGGCCGCAGGACACCCCGCACGCCATGCAGATCGGCCGCGAAACCGCCTCGATCCCCTTGGCCGCAAACCTGACCGACGATGACATCGAAGACGTCATCGCCGCCGTGCGGTTTGCTCTGGAGATGTAGCCGCGGATGAACGCGAATACGCGCAAATGAAATCCACGCCGAAAACATTTGCGTTCATTTGCGGCCAAAAGGAGCCTTCCATGACCGCCCTCAATCCAACCCCCATGCCTTCCCCCGCCGAACGGATCCGCGGCTTCTGGGATGAACGCGCCCAGAAGTTCGGCGCCCACCAGCGCGCGACGCTCGGTGAAACCTACCTCCGCCATGTCGAGATCAGATCGATGCTCGCCGAGCTGCGCAAGCGACGGCCGAGCCGCGCGTTGGATGTCGGCTGCGGAAACGGGTATTCGACCAAGCATTATGCCGCCGCCCTGCCGAACACGCAGTTCATGGGCCTCGACTTTAGCCGGGAGATGTTGCGGTTTGCCGAGGAAGCGCGGCCGGGCAACGCCACGTTTGCTTTCGCCGATGTCACCGACGCCGCCACCCTCCCCGATGGCCCTTTCGGGGTGATCTACACCCAGCGCTGCCTCCAGAACCTGCCAGACTACGACACCCAACGCGGCGCGATCGATCACCTGCTCGCCCGACTCGCGCCCGGCGGCACGCTGATCCTCAACGAGTGTTCAAAAGACGGCGTCGCCCAGCTCAACGGGCTGCGCCAACGCCTGGGCCTCAAACCCATCGAAGGCATCGAGCCTTGGCACAACTGCTTCATGCGCGACGACTGGCTCGCCCGCGACTACAACGCACAGGTGCGGTACATCAGCTCGACCTACATGTTTGCCGCGAAAATCATCCACAAACGTCTGGCCAAAGTCGCCAAGTACCTGCCGTCGGTCGGCCGCTTCGGCTACGACCGGTTCTACCTGATCCAACGGTGAACGATGGCGCAGCGTAACTGGCTGGTGTATCACCTGCATGACCGAGCGCTGAGCGCGGCAGCAAGAAAGTATGCGCGCGGCCGGCTGCTCGACATCGGTTGCGCCCACAAGCCCTATCGAGATATGTTCGCGTCGCATGTCACCGAGCACGTCGGCGTTGATCACGCGGCGACGCAACACACCGATGCCGCACCCGATGTCGAGGCCGATGCGTACACCATCCCGCTGCCCGACGCGTCGTTCGACACCGCGCTGTGTACCGCCGTGCTCGAACACCTGGAAGAGCCCGAGGCGGCGCTGCGCGAGTGTTTTCGCCTGTTGCGGCCGGGCGGGTGCGCGATCTACACCGTGCCGTTCATCTGGCACGTCCACGAAGCGCCGCGCGACTTCTTCCGCTACTCGCCTTACGGGCTGCGCTATCTCTTCGAGAAAGTCGGCTTCCAAATCATCGAACTCACCCCCCTCTCCGGCTTCTGGGTGACGTTCGGCCAACTGCTGACCTATAAAATTTACCTGTATAAGAAAAGCAGCGCGATCCTGCGGGTCGTCCCGGTGATCGACGGCCTGGGCTGGCTGATCCAACGCGTCGCCCTGCTGCTGGATCGCATGGACCGCGCGGAGGCCTGGGCGTGGATGCACCTGGTCGTCGCGCGAAAACCGGAGGCGGGCGGCGATTGATGAATGTCCTGCAGCTTTACAACATCATGGGCGCCTTTACGGAACGGACGATGCTGGCGGTGCCGCTTGCCTTGGCGCGACGAGGACACGCCATGACCGTCGCGTATGAAACACTCGATGCGGACGCCCCGGCGGCGGATTGGCCGTTGCATCGCGTGCCGCGCATCGCGGTGCAACCCACGGAAAATGTCGCCGGACAGATGCAGCGCATCGCGGCGCAACCGCCCGCCGTGCCCGGCGAGTTTGATCTGGTGCAAGGCCACTTCGGGCCGCGCGTGTTGCACGGCAGCCGCTACCTGCACCGCGGCATCCCCCTGATGATCAGTTGCTACGGCTACGACGTGAGCCGGCTGCTGCGCGACCCGTGCTGGGCGCAGCGTTACGCGTGGGCGGGCCAACACGGCGCGGTGTTCGTCGCGCTCTCCGAGAGCATGAAACAGACGCTGATCGGCTGCGGCGTGCCCCCGCAGTGCGTCCGTATCATCCGTTTGGGCATCACGCTCGTCGACTGGCCGTTGCAGGAAGCGGTGCTCGACGATCCGCCGCGTTTCGTGTTCATCGGGCGACTCACCGGCAAGAAGGCCCCGCAGGACGCGATCGCCGCGCTGCCCGAGGGAGCGACGCTCGATGTTGTCGGCACCGGCGAACTCATGGATTCGCTGCGGGCACAGGTGAGCGCCTCGCCGGCGCTGGCTTCGCGCGTCCATTTTCTGGGACGTTTACCGCTGGACCAGCTCCCGGAGGTTTTGCGCGGCGCGACGGGGTTCGTGTTGCCCAGCGTGGTCGCGCCCGACGGCGACATGGAGGGGATGCCGATGATCCTGATGCAGGCGTTGGCGAGCGGCGTGCCTTGCGTGACCACGGCCCACGCGGGCAACCCCGAGGTCATCCCGCCAACGGATCGGGGCACCTGCGTGGTGTCGGAGCACGACCTGGCGGCGTTGCACAAAGCGATGACGGGGTTGATGGGGCTATCGAAGAATGAACACGACGCGATGCGTCGGCGCGGGCGCGCGTGGATCGAAGCGCAGTTTGATATTGAGAAGACGGTGGCGGGTTATGAGGCGTTGTATCGGGAGTTGAAGGCGTAAATACCCCACCGCAACTCGCTTCGCTCGCAGCGGTGGGCTTGGCGGGGAGGTGGATCAGGTTGGGGCGGTGTGCGGGTCAGGGGCGGGGGGAGTAGTACTGGTTGGGGGTGCCTTGGAGGATGGGCCCGACGGGCTGGAGCCGGGTGAAGTCGTACCACTCGGCGTGTCCGTCGAAGAAGCTGAGGTTGGCACCCGCGACGCCGATGCCGGCGGTGATGATCATGGAGGGGTTGGTCGCTCCGATGGTGATGGTTTCGCCGACGCCGTGGTTGAACTCGAACGCGCCGAAGGTGCCATCGCGCACGGTGTCCTGCTGAAAGACGGTGCGGGAGGGGTTGGTCGCCTCATCGAGGTTGATCGGGTTGGTTTGGCCGGGGATCAGTGCGGGCGTGCTCCGGCCGGGCAGGTAGCCGTAGGTGTTGTAGCAGGCGAAGCGGGTGTTGGCGGCGTCGTCGATGTCGGTGGCCGGGCCGACCGTCGGGCACTTCCACGCGGCAAAGCCTTGGAGGTAATCGCGGAAGTTTTCGCGCAGGTCGTAACCCGCGGCGGGCAGGTAAAACAGCGCCGGCGCATAGGTCGATCCGGGCGCGCCGGGCGGCAGTTGCTGGCGGTGCTCGGTGGCGTAGGTATGACCGGCCAGGGCGAGCTGCTTGAGGTTGCTGGCGCAGAGCACCTGTCGTGCCGAGCTGCGCGCCGCGCCCAGCGCGGGGAGGACGATCGCGATCAGCACCGCGATGATTGAGATGGTCACCAGCAGCTCGATCAGCGTAAACGCCGACCGCCGCGGCACAAGCACGCGCATGTTTCCGCCTCCGAGGACAGCCTGGGATCAGCCCAAGTCTGCCTCGGAAATGGCGCGGAGCGAGTGGGGTTGCTGCGGCGCAGCGAAAAAAGACCGCCGCGGGTGATGGGCGTGCGGGGCTGGGAAGATAGGGGGTTGGGGGGAGCGGGGAATCAAGAAAGCGGAAAAACGGAAAATCAGACGCCCGGCCGCCATTCACCGCGGCACTGGCTTTATTTCCCGATTTTCCGATTTTCCGATTTTCCGCTTTTTCGTTTTGTTCTACAGCACCGCCGGCTCATCGAGGCTGCTGGGGTAATGCAGCACCTGATCGACGCGGTTGTTCGCGTCGGCGATGACAACGGTGGCGGTGTGGTCGTCGAGCTTGTCCTCGGTCAGCAGGCCGTAGGCCAGGATGATGACCCGGTGGCCGACCTCGGTGAGCCGGGCGGCGGCCCCGTTGATCCCGATGACCCCGCTGCCGGGGTTGCCGCGGATCACATACGTCTCGAACCGCGCCCCGTTGTCCAAATCCAGCACCCACACCGCCTCGTTGGGGCGCAGCCCAGCCACGGCCAACAGGTCGGCGTCGATCGTGATCGACCCGACGTAGTCCAGGTCGCACTGGGTCACCGTCGCGCGGTGGATTTTGGCACGCATCAGCTTGCGCAGCATGGCGGGAACCTTGCGGTTGTCAGGGGTTCGGCCCGGCGAAACAACCCCACATTCTATCGGTCCGCCCCGGCCGGGTCGAATCTGGCAAAAAGCCCTCCCCCGCGCTACAACTAACGCATGCCCCGATCCCCCGTCACCTCCCCCGCCCTCCGCGTTGTGCTCGGCAACCAGCTCTTTCCCCCCGCCACGCTGCCCGCCGACGACCGCGCGTTGCCCGTCTTCATGGCCGAGGATCTGGGGCTGTGTACCTACACCCGGCACCACAAGCAGAAGATCGCGCTGTTCCTCGCCGCGATGCGCAGCCATGCCGACGAGCTGCGGCAGCGCGGGGTGCAAGTCCACTACGAAAAACTCGACGAGCAGCACGGCCCGGAGCTGCAAACGAAATACGAAACCAAACTCGAACGCTTTCTGGATGGCCGAGCGGGCCGGGGCGTGCGCGAGCTGGTCGTCCATGAGATCGAAGACAAGTTCTTCGAGCAGCGGATCGAGGCGTTTGCGGCCCAGCATGGGCTGACACTGCGCGTGCTCGAAAGCCCGATGTTCCTCACGCCCCGGAAGGTGTTCGCGCAGTATCTCGCAGAAACTTCCGGGGGGCCGTTCATGGCCGAGTTCTATAAGCAGCAACGCCGCCGGCTGAACATGCTGATGAACAAGAACGGTGAGCCGAAGGGCGGGCAGTGGAGCTTCGATGATGAGAACCGAAAAAAGATTCCCCGGTCGTTGGATATCCCGCAGACCGATTGGGCGACGCCGACCGATCACGTCCGCGACGTGATCGCGCTCGTGAACGAGCGATTTGCCGATCACCCCGGCGAGTTGTCCGAGGCAGGCTGGTGGCTGCCGACGACCCGACGCCAGGCGCTGGCGTGGCTGCGGGCGTTTCTCGAAGACCGCTTCGCATTGTTCGGCGATTACGAAGATGCGCTATCGCAGCGCGACCCGTTTCTGTTCCACAGCGTGCTCTCGCCGACGATGAACCTCGGGCTGATCACCCCGGAAGAAATCCTTCAACGCACATTGGAACACGCCGAGCGGGGCGGCATCCCGCTCAACAGCCTCGAAGGGTTCGTCCGGCAGATCATCGGCTGGCGCGAGTTTGTCCGCGGCATCTACCGCCACTTCTCCGAACAACAGGACCAGTCGAACCACTTCAACCACCACCGAAAACTCACCGACCACTGGACCCGCGGCGACACGGGCCTGCCGCCGTTGGATGACGTGATCCGCAAAGCCCTGCGCTTCGGGTGGACGCACCACATCGAACGCCTCATGGTCGCGGGCAACCTGATGACCCTCTGCGAGATCGAGCCGCGACAGGCGTACGATTGGTTCATGAACCTCTACGTCGATTCGGCCGACTGGGTGATGGGCCCGAACGTCTTTGGCATGGGCCTCTTCTCCGACGGCGGGCTCTTCGCCACCAAGCCCTACATCTGCGGCAGCAACTACCTGCTGAAGATGAGCGACTACCCCCGGGGCGACTGGTGCGACGTGATGGACGGGCTGTACTGGCGCTTCATCCACACCCACCGCGACAACTTCGCACGCAACGCGCGGATGTCGATGATGGTCCGGGCGCTCGACAAGCTGGACAGCGATCGCCGGCAGCGCATCTTCGGCGCGGCGGGGGCGTTTTTGCAGAAGGTGACGCGATGAGGCTCTTGGTCACCGGCGCGACCGGATACATCGGCGGGCGGCTGGTGCCGCGGCTGCTGGACGCGGGGCATCAGGTGCGCGTGCTGGTGCGCGATGCGCAGCGGATCGCCGGGCGGCCGTGGGTGCCGCGTGTCGAGGTGATCGAGGCGGACGTGCTCGACGCGGACACCCTGGGGCCGTCGGCGGTGCTGGGGATCGACGCGGCGTACTACCTGATCCACTCGATGTCGGGCGGCAAGGGGTTTGCCGAGGCGGACCGCAAGGCCGCCACCCACTTCGCCGAGGCCTGCGCCGCGGCGGGCGTGCCGCATGTGATCTACCTTGGCGGTTTGATGCCCGAAGGCGAGACGGTATCCGAGCACCTGCACAGCCGGGCGCAGACCGGCGCGGTGCTGCGCGAGACGCTGCCGGGGCGGGTGACCGAATTCCGCGCCGGGCCGATCATCGGCTCGGGCTCGGCGAGTTTCGAGATGGTGCGTTACCTGACCGAGCGGTTGCCGGCGATGATCGCGCCGCGGTGGGTGAACAACGCGGTGCAACCGATCGCGATCCGTGATGTGCTTGCGTACCTGGAGCAGGCGCTACGCGTCGGGCCGTCGGGCGTGGTGGATATCGGCGCGGATGTGCTGACGTTCAAGCAGATGATGCAGGGGTACGCGGCGGCGCGGGGGTTGAAGCGGTGGATCATCCCCGTGCCGGTGCTCGCGCCCTGGCTGGCGGCAAGGTGGGTCGGGCTGGTGACGCCGATCAGCAACCGCCTCGCGGTGCCGCTGGTCTCGGGGGTGATCCGGCCATTAACCGGCGACCCCACGCTGGCGAAGGAAAAGTTTCCGGGGGTCGAGCCGATCGATTACGCCACCGCGGTGCGCTATGCGCTGGACAAGACCGAGGCGGGGCGGGTCGAGACGCGCTGGAGCGGCGCACTGGGCGAGCGCGCGGGACGCGGCGACGGTCAGCCGGCGCTGCGCGATTGGGAGGGGGTGATCACCGAGCGGCGGCGGATCGAAGTGCGCGCGACACCGGGGCAGACGTTCGCGGCGTTCACCTCGCTGGGTGGGCCGAGCGGCTGGCTGGTGTGGGATCGGGCGTGGCGGCTGCGCGGGGCGCTGGACAAACTCGTGGGCGGGCCGGGCCTGCGGCGCGGGCGTCGGCATCCGACCGAATTACTTGCGGGCGAGGCGGTGGACTTCTGGCGGGTCGAGGCGGTGGACGCGCAGCGCGGCATGCTGCTGCTGCGGGCGGAGATGAAGGTGCCCGGCCGAGCGTGGCTGCGCTTCGAGGCGACCGCCCCGGAAGGCTCGCAAGCGATGGAAGCCTCGGCGTCTCAGGACGCCTCCGCGGCCGAGGCTCAAGGCAAGCACCCGCCGCGCTGCCACCTCGAACAGATCGCGTTCTTTGAGCCGCGGGGCCTGCCGGGGTTTCTGTACTGGTACGCCCTCTATCCGCTGCACCGGCTGATCTTCACCGACCTGGCCCGAGCGGTCGCCCGGCGGGCGGAGGGGCAGGGATGAATCACAATCGCAGGAGCTTGAGCATAGCCGGCGAGCTACGCCTCGCCCGGGCTTGACGCGCTCGCGTCGCGATCGCCCGGCGAGGCGTAGCTCGCCGGCTATTGAAGACCATGTGAACGCCCCGTTTGACGCCGCGCCCCCCGCGACCAATCATGGCGATCCCCCACGGAGACCGCCATGCCCCTGCCCGCCACGCCGCTGATGCAAACCGACCTGCCCCTGCCCGGTCGGCGTCAGGGCAAGGTACGCGATATCTACGACTGCACCACAGCCGCCGACGGCAAGCCCGCGCTGGCCATCATCGCCACCGATCGGCTCAGCGCGTTCGATGTCGTCATGCCCAACGGCCCGGTGGGCAAGGGCGTCATCCTCACGCAGATCAGCCGGTTCTGGTTCGACCGCATCGCCGCCAAACTCGGCGACAAGCTCCAGCACCACCTGCTCTCGACCGACCCGGCGGCCATCGCCGGGCTGACCGAGGCGCAGCGCGAGCCGTTGCGCGGCCGGGTGATGATCGGCCGCAAGACCCGCGTCGTGCCCATCGAGTGCGTCGTCCGCGGCTACCTCGCGGGCAGCGGGTGGAAGGAATATCAGCAGTCGCAGACCGTCTGCGGCATGAAGCTGCCCGCGGGCCTTGGGCAATGCGACAAGCTGCCCGAGCCGATCTTCACCCCGGCGACCAAGGCCGAGTCGGGGCATGATGAGAACATCTCTTTCGAGCGCGCGTGCGATGAGGTCGGTGAGCCGTTGATGCAAACGCTGCGTGAGCTTTCCCTGGCGATCTATCGGTTGGGCCACGACCACGCGGCGCAGCGCGGGATCATCCTGGCCGACACGAAGTTCGAGTTTGGATTGCCGCTTGAGGGCGATCAAAGCAAGCCGATCCTGATTGATGAGGTGCTGACCCCTGACAGCTCGCGCTTCTGGCCGGCGGATGATTACCAGCCCGGCCGCGACCAGGCCAGCTATGACAAGCAGTACGTCCGTAATTACCTCGAAGAACTCGTGGCCGCGGGACGGTGGGACAAGACCCCGCCGGGCCCGACGCTGCCGGACGAGGTCATGACCAACACGATGCGCAAGTACCACGAGGCCTACGAACGCCTGACCGGTCAAACACGGGAGGCTGAATGATGGAGGATCTGACGCGCTGCGCTGTACACACGATGACCAACAAGCCCTGGACGCTGGCGCAGTGTTGCGACGCGTATGCGAGGGCGGGGATCGGGGGCGTGAGCATCTGGCGCAACACGGTCGCGCCGGAGGAGGGCGGCGTCGGGCTCGACGAGGCGGTGAAGATCGTGCAAGGCTCGGGCCTGGCGGTGCCGGCCTACGTGCGCGGCGGGTTTTTCCCTCATGAAACTTCCGACGGCCGACAGAAGGCGATCGACCACAATAAGGTGATGCTCGACGAAGCGAAGGCGTTGGGCGCGGGACAGCTTGTGCTGGTGGTCGGCGCGGTGCCGGGGATGCCGCTGGACGAGGCGCGCAAGCAGGTCGCGGACGGGATCGGTGCGTGCCTGGAGCATGCCGCGAGCGTCGGGGTGAAGCTGAGCATTGAGCCGCTGCACCCGATGTATGCCGGCGACAAGAGCTGCATCAACCGCATGGCCGAGGCGCGGGAGGTCTGCGAGCGGCTTCGCAGCGAATGGCTGGGCATCGCGTGCGATGTTTACCACGTCTGGTGGGACCCGGATCTGGAAAGCGAGATCAAACTCGCTGGCGAACAAGGCACGCTCTTCGGCTTCCACGTCTGCGACTGGCGCCTCAACACCCGCCACCTGCTGACCGACCGAGGCCTGATGGGCGACGGCTGCATCGACATCCCCCGGATACGTTCGCTCGTGGAAGCCACCGGTTTCCGGGGGTTCAACGAGGTCGAGGTCTTCAGCGAGGCGTACTGGGCGATGGATCAGGATGAGTATGTGAAACTGATCGTTGAGCGGTATCTCAATGCGACCTGATTGAAGGCATATCACAGAGGACACCGAGGCACAGAGACACAGAGTGAATCGCTTGATTGTTCTCTGTGTCTCTGTGCCTCGGTGGCCTCTGTGATAAAAGAATCCCATGCCCGAGCCGAAAGTCATCACGTCGTTGGCCAACCCGCGGGTCAAGCGGGTGATGAAGCTGCGTAAGCCGCGGGAGCGGCGGGCGGCGGGGGTGGTGCTCGCGGAGGGGGAGCGCGAGGTGTCGCGGGCGGTGGCGGCGGGGCTGGCGGTGCTGGAGGTTTGGGTGTGCCGGGGTTTGCTGGAGAAGCACGGCGGGGGGATCCCGCCCTTCGTCGCTGCGCTCATCCGGGACAGGCGTTGTGATATTTTCGACGCGGAAGAGAAGGTCTTTGGGAAGCTGACGTATCGGGATGATCCGGAGGGGGTGCTGGCGGTGGTGCGTGAGCCGGGGTGGACGCTGGCGAACCTCCCGGAAGATGTGGCCGACGCGTTGGTGCTGGTCGCGGTGGGCACCGAGAAGCCGGGCAACCTCGGGGCGATGGTGCGCACCGCCGACGCGGCGGGCTGCGCACTGGTCCTCGCGCCGCACGGCGGACCCGGCACGGGCGACCCTTCCGGGGGCACCGCGGTGGACCTGTACAACCCCAACGCGATCCGCGCCTCGACCGGGGCGATCTTTTCGATGCCCACCATCGCCTGCGACGATGCCGCGGCCATCGCGTTTCTCAAGAGCCGCGGCCTGCGCCTCGCCGCGACCACGCCCGACGCCGGCACCTCCTACACCGCCGCCGATCTGACCGGCCCGCTCGCCATCGTCATCGGCCCCGAGGACACCGGGCTATCGCAAGACTGGCTTGACGCGGCTGACCTGCGCCTGAACATCCCCATGCACGCCCGCACCGCCGACTCGCTCAACGCGTCCAATGCCGCGGCCATCCTGCTCTTCGAGGCCCTGCGCCAGCGGTCGTGAGGGGTGCGCGCAGAGTTCGCAGAGAACGCGGAGAGTGCAGAAAAACACGGTGTCACGCCAAGCACGCCAAGGTACGCCAGGATCAGAAAACAAACGTGATTTGTTTCCCCCGCCATGACTCCTCTTGATGACGCTTGACGGCCTTGGCGTGCCCCCCTTTCCTGGCAGATTCAATTCCGAAGCGCAACACCGGGTAAAGCGTTGAGGACCTCGGT
>CAZTLX010000030.1:0-10269 GCA_964614575.1 uncultured Phycisphaeraceae bacterium
GGGGTGAGGTTAACTTCCTGGGGCGGGGTTAACTTCCGGGGGCGGGGGCGGGAAATGTGGTATCTTCTTGCCCGGACTGCCCCCTTTGATATCGGAAAGGATTCGCGATGATCGGTTCCGCCAAATTGTCGATGGTGCTTCTGGGTTTGGCCGCCCTGCCGCTGCTGACCGGCTGCAACTACAACCGGGTCAAGTCGGAGCGTGATGCGCTCTGGGCTCAGAACCAGGAGCTGCAGGACAAATACACCGATGCCCTGGCGGCATTGGACGCCGCGGAGAACGAGCTGGCCGGCCTGCGCAACCGCCCCGCCCCGCCGCCGCAGGTCATCGTTGAGCAGCCGGCGTCGAACCGCTTCGCGGACATCGAGGGCGTCGAGACCTTCCAGCGCGGCGGCGACCTGCATGTCCGTGTGCCCGGCGATGTGCTGTTCGCCTCGGGCAAGGTCGAGCTGCGCAACTCCGCCAAGTCCACGCTCAATCAGATCGTCAGCGTGCTCAAGAGCGACTACGCGGGCAACACGATCCGCGTGGAGGGCTACACCGACACCGACCCGATCCGCAAGAGCAACTGGAAAGACAACCTCGAGCTGAGCCTGCAACGCGCCGCCGCGGTCCACCGCCACCTCCAGGCCCAGGGCATCAGCGCCGACCGCATGTACGCCGCGGGCTTCGGCGAGACGCGCCCGGCGTCGAGCAAGGAACGCAGCCGGCGGGTCGAGATCGTGGTGGTGGAGTAATGTGATTTTCGATTTTCGATTGTGGGATTTTCGATTGCCGGGGCAGTTGCTCACTCCCGAATCGAAAATCGCAACCGCAGGTCCGCGCAGCACAATTCGCAAATCGAAAATGAACGCCAGCATCATCGACTACCGGATGGGCAACCTGCGCTCCGTCCAGAAGGCGCTGCAGCGCCTTGGCGGCGAGGCGGTGATCGTGCGCACCCCGGAAGACGTACGCAGCGCGCAGCGCCTCATCCTTCCGGGGGTCGGCGCCTTCGCCGATGGCATGACGCACCTGCGCGAGGCCGGGCTCGATGACGCGATCCGCGACTTTGTCGCCACCGGCCGCCCATTCCTCGGCATCTGCCTGGGCATGCAACTGCTGTTTGATGCCTCCGAAGAAGATGCGCCCAACCAAGGCCTTGGCCTGGTCAAGGGCCGCGTCGTCCGCTTCCACGAAGATCAGGGCGAGGGGAAGCCTCGGCTCAAGGTTCCGCACATGGGCTGGAACCAGCTCGACCCGACGGTCAAGCCCGGCAACCCGCTGTTCGCGGGCCTCGCGCCCGACGACCACGTCTATTACGTCCACGGCTACCACTGCGTGCCGGACGACCGCTGCGTCGTCGCCGCGACGTGTGGCTACGGGCAGCCGTTCTGCGCGTCGGTCTGGCGCGACAACCTCTGGGCCACGCAGTTCCACCCCGAGAAGTCGCAGGCCGTCGGCCTGAAGATCCTCGAAAACTTCCTGGCGATTTAAGGGCAGGAGACAGTAGATAGGACCCCACCCCCCGGCGTGCCGACTTAAGTCGGCATGCCCCCTCACCCTCGCCTCCTCACCATGCCCCCGCGCCACTCCCCCACCGCCTACACCCCGCCCTGCCCCGCCGACGCCGAGCTCACCGAGCCGTTCCCCCTGCTCGCCGACCCGCGCGGCTACGTCGCCTGCAAGTGGCAACTCGACGGCCACCCGCAACGCTGCGCTTACTGGCTCGACCTCTTCCGCCGTCACTTCCCGAAACTGCTCGCGGAAGCGAAGAAAGAAGCGCAAGACGCGGGGCGCTGCCTCGCCGACTTCGAGCCGCGCGCCGCCGCCGCCCACGCCTCCTTCGACGCCTACCTCGACCACCTCACCGAACAACCCGACGCCTTCGGCCGGCTCACCATCCTCGACATCTGCTATCAGCGCGAACGCGTGCTGCGGCATCACCGCTTCGACGACCCCTACCGCCTCGCCAAGCACCTGGAAAACCAGCAGGTTCTCACCGTCCTGCCCACGCTGCTCGATGAGATCGACGCGCTACAAGGTGAGGCCCGGCACACCGCGCTGATCGAGGGCGTCTTCGCCGGGAACATCTTCGACCTCGGTGCCACCAAGACGATGGACATGTTCGTCGAGGAGCGGGTGAACTTCCACGAGACGCGCGGCCTGCTCAAGCCCCGGCCGTGGTACCGCGACGGGCTGGACGCCTGGCTCGCACGCATGGAAGGCCCGGCACACCGCGCGGCGGTGCTGTTCGTCGATAACGCCGGGCCCGACATCGTGCTGGGCATGATCCCCTTCGCCCGCGAGCTGCTCCGCCGCGGCACCCGCGTGATCCTCACCGCCAACCCGCACCCGTCACTCAACGACGTGACCCACGCCGAGCTGGGCGACCTGCTGGACGCGGCCGCGAGGATAGACCCGGTCATCGCCGACGCGTTGTCGGATGGCCGCCTCCGCCGCATCCCCTCCGGCTGCTGGTCCCCGCTGATCGATCTATCAAAGGTCAGCCCCGACCTCGCCGCCGCGGTGCGGGCTGAGCCGATCGACCTGGTCGTGATCGAGGGCATGGGCCGCAGCATCGAGTCCAACCTTGACGCCAGGCTGACCTGCGACTGCCTCAAGATCGCGATGGTTAAAGACGAAGGCGTGGCCGACACGCTGGGCGAAGAATTCAGCGAGTGCGAGCTGTTTGATCTGGTGATGAATTTCGAGCCGGCGGGGGAGTGAGTGAATTCGGGGAATTGAATCTGCCCTTGCCCTCCTCTCAGAACGATATCCGACACCTTTATCCTTTATCCACGCGCTGGCGGTGGATTTGAGTCTTCCGGGGGCGATCTGCGGGGGCAGTTGCAAGAGGCTGGTTGGGCGGGGATACTTCAGTCACCTGCTTGCAGACGCGGTGTGATCGACAGGGGCATGATCCAAGGAAATCACGATGAGCCTACAGAGCGTTGGTCAACGGGTGGTGGAACTGTGCAACCAGGGGAAAAACTTTGAGGTGATGGAGACGATGTATGCGCCGGACATCGTGTCCGTCGAGCCGACGGGGCAGGCGACGGTTGGCCAGCAGCCGGTGATCGAGAAGTCGAAGCGGTGGGCGGCCGGGGTGGAGATCCATGGCGAGACGGTCGTCGGGCCGTTCTTCCACGGCTCGAACCAATTCGCGACCAAGACGGCTTTTGATATCACCCGCAAATCCACCGGTCAGCGCATGACGCTTGACGAGATCACGGTCTATACCGTGGAGAACGACCTGATCACCCGTGAGCAGTTTTTCTTCGATGGCGAGAACTGGTAACGCCGGGGGGCGGGGGAGGCTGTAGCTCGTCGTTCTTGGCGGGTAGCAGGATAAGAGGCGGAGTCGGGGGGACTACTTTTCTCGGCGTGAAGAACAAGACGGGTGGCCCGATGATTCGACGGGTGCCATAACTTAGCCGCAGGCTGAGGTTTGCTCTACAGCTTGTGTGCGGGTGTACCGAAACGCGCACACATCATGCTTCGCGTGGGGGTGGTGCCCTTGGGGATGGCACGAGTCTCGTAGGCTCGAACCCACCCAAGCTGGCGGGGGCGATAAATGATAAGCGGCCGTCCACGGCCCCGGCAATAAGCCGCCCGCCCCCGGCGTTGGCCCGGTATGAGCAACCCACCCCACGTGCGCCCATTCCCGCGGACCCGCCGCCCCGTCGCGCCCCGCGGTTTTACCCTCATCGAGCTGCTGGTCTTCATCTCGATCATCGCCATCCTGATCGGCATCCTGCTGCCGGCGCTGGCCCACGTGCGCAGCTCGGCCGAGAAGGTCACCTGCAGCTCGCAGCTTCGGCAGATCGGGCTGATCTTCGAGATCTATGCCCAGGACCACAAGGACTTTTACCCCGTCGCCAAGTACATGCCCGACCCGTTCGCCTCGTCCTCGCCGCACCCCGGCCTGCCGACCGCGCTGCGGGGCTATCTCAACGAGGCCTCGGCCGACGGCCGGGTCTATGAATGCCCGGACGACAGCCTGGTCTATCCGCGGGCGGGGATCAGCTACGAGTACAACTTCTCGCTGGCCGGCCGGACGATCGACGACATCCTCGAACGCCGCTGGATGCGACGGATGAACATCCAGGCCAGCCAGCTCGCGGTGTGCAAAGACTTCGACAACGGCGATCCGTTCGTGCTCAACGACGGCACCGAGCTGTTCGTCCCCCGCCGCCACCTGCAACGCAACATCCTCTTCGCCGACGGCCACGTCGGTCGGCTCGAACTCAACTAAAGGCACCTCATGCTCACCAAGATCAAAGACCACAAGAAGCTCACGATCCTGATCACCCTGGCCGTGGTCGCCCTGTTCAGCGGCGGGGTGTACGCGTGGTACATCATGCCCCCGGCGATGCCGACCACCGTCGAGGAGGCGACCGCCCTGCTCAAGTCCGACCGCTTCCAACGGCTCAGCGCCCACGAGAAGCGCGACTACCACGACCGCATCGCCGAGCTCTTCGGCCCGCTGGACCGCGACCAGCGCCGCCAGCTCATGCGCGACAACGACCTGCGCGACGCCGGCCGCGACATGTTCCGCGACATGATGCTCAAGCGGGCGCAGACCTTCGCGATCGCCAGCCCCGCCGAACGCGACGCCATGATCGCCGAGGACATGGCCCGGTTCGACGGCATGCGCGGCCAGCGCCCGCAAGGTGAACGGCCCCAACGCCCCGAGGGCGAACGCCCCGAACGCTCCGAAGAAGAACGCGCCGAACGCCAACGCGAACGCAACGAGCAGATGGAAGACTGGGTCAATAACGGCAACGGCCAGGACTGGGCGCTGATCCGCGAGTACTGGCAAAACATCCGCGACCGCCGCCCCCGGATTGACCCCAACTCCAACAACACCTGACCAAGCTCCACCGCCCCCGAACACCCGGCCAACCCGTGGCGGGGGCCTCAATCGCACGCCCACAACGCCGCCTCCACCACCAGCCCCGGGCCGAAGGCCAGCATCACCACCGGGCCGTGGACGCCCTGCTCGATCAACCGCCGCAGGATGAACAGCACCGTCGGCGACGACATGTTCCCGTGCGCCGCCAGCACCGCGCGCGAAGCATCGCCCGCTTCCGCCGCCAGCCCCAGTGCCGACTCGACCGCCGTGATCACCCGCGGCCCGCCGGGATGGATCGCCCAGCCCGCGACGTTGTTCGCTGATAATCCGTGTCCGGCCAGCCAAGGGTCGATAAACGTGCGCAGGTGTTGCTCGACAAGTCCCGGCACGCGGGGCGAGAGTGTCATGCGGAAGCCGTGGTCGCGGATCAGCCACGTCATCGCGTCGGCCGAGTCGGGGACGACGAGGGAGGTCTGATCCACCAGCCGCGGCCGCCTTATGCCGCTTGCGGCTTCGCGATCTTCGTGTTGCGCCCGCAACACCAGCGCGGCCGCGCCATCGGCAAACAGCGCGTTGGCGACGATGTGCTGCGCGTCGTAGCCGTATTGGAAGTGGATCGTGCAAAGCTCGACGCAGCACAGCAGGACCGGGTCCCCCGGCTGCGCCCGGGCCAGGGCCGCGGCCACCCGCAGGCCGTTAAGCGCGCCGTGGCAGCCCATGAAGCCGACCATCGTCCGCCCGACGTTCGGCGGCAAACCCAGCGCATCGATCAGCCGCAGGTCCAGCCCCGGCGCGGAAAAGCCCGTACACGACACCGCCACGACCTGCCGGATGTCTCGCGGCTCGAACGGCGCATCACCGAGCGCCTTACGCACGGCCTCGGCCGCCAATGGCAGCGCGCGCTCTTCATACCACGCCATCCGCTGCGCAAGGGTCGGCCCGCCCGCCGCCGCCGCATCGTGGGGTGGATACGCATCACCCAGGCGATCGTCCGGGTCACGCGCGTCGCCGTTGGCCAGCAGCACGCTGCCGCGGCGTTGCACGCTGGTGCCGGCGAAGATGCGCTGCACCTTGCCGCGCTCGCGTTCGGTGGTGGCGCAGCGCAGCTCGGTCGAGACCGCAAGCTGATCCTGCGTCGCGTCGTGCGTCGGCGTCGCCAGCCCCAGGCCCGCGAGGTACACGTTGTCGGCCGAGGCGTTGTTCATCCCATCACCGCCTCGCACGCCCCGCGTCCCGGCAGCGCGATGCGTCGCACGATCGGCTGCGCCGCCCCCGGAAGCGTGTGCAACACGCCCACCATCGCCCGCATCAACGCCGGCCGACGCAACAGGCTCGCGATCACGCGGCAGCCGAGCTGCCGGCGGCGGACCAGGCGACGATGCGTGTCCTGCCATGCCTCGCCGATCGCGTCATCCCACGCGCCGCGGGCCGCGGCCAGCGCGTGAACCGCTACCGCCTCGCCCCCGGCCAGCGCCCACGCGATGCCCTCGCCGGTGAAAGGCTCGACGTAGCCGGCCGCGTCACCGACGACGAGGGTGTGCCGTGACCAAAGCCGTACGCGCCGCCGTGTGAGCAGGGCCGTGCCGGTCCAGCGTGCGTGAGCAAAACCGGGGGGCTTCGCGACGCCGGCCTCTTCCAATACGCGACGCGCCGCGGCCGACGCGCCGCCCGCCTCGCGCACCAGCGCCGGCGAGAGCGCCGCGGCCACATCCAACCGGCCATCGCCCAAGCGCACCATGCCGAGGTAGCCCAGGCGTCCACAGGCCATGCGGATCGTGCCCGCTTCCATCGTGTCGGCATCAGGCAGCAACGTCCCCAATCCGATATGCGATGAAGCACGGGTGTGCGGGGATGCGAATGCCGCGTGCTCCCGCAGGCTCCGCCCGCCCAGGCCGTCGGCAACAATCACGCACGCCGCCGTCACCGCCCGCGCTTGCTCTTCCCCCTGCAATCGCACCGCCCCGTCAAGGCCGATGGTCGCGCTGGTTTGCGGCAAGAAGGCCGCGCCCGCCGCCAGGGCCGCATCGACCAGGGACTGATCCAGCGCCGCCCGCGACACCGCCACGCCTTCGGGGATGCGCAGGCGAGCGTGCCGACCGCCGGCGAACAGTTCTACACGCGACAACCGCTGCGCCGGCAAGCGCTGCACCGCGTCGCCGAGCCCCGCGTGTCGCAGTGTTTCCAAGGCTCGCGCGTTCACGCAGCAGCCGCACACTTTGTCACGCGGGAAAGCCGCGCGATCGACCAGCAGCGTCCGCGCCCCGCCGAGCGCGCACTGCCGGGCGGCGAGCGCCCCCGCCGGCCCCGCGCCGATGACCACGACACCCCAAGCCTCGCTCATGGCCGCCTCCACACCAGTTGCATCCGTGCCGGGTAGTGACGCTCGACGCGCGGCCGACGCAGGCCCGCGTCCTCGGCCAGCCGCGCCAGCTCTGCCGGCGTGAACGCGGCATCGACCGATCGCGGCCCGTCGGTATGCACGATCGGCGAACGCGAAAGCACCCGCGTGCCCAGCCACGCCGCGAGGTGGCCGTGGCGACAGCGGACCAGATCATCCGCGATGAGAAGTCTGGTTTTGCGCCCCATTTCACGCAGCAGCCCGCCGACCTGCTCGGTGCTCAGGTGGTGCAGGAACAGGGAGCAGATGATCGCGTCGTAGCCCGCGGGCAGCGGATCGCGGAGCGCATCGTGGACGAAAAAGCGGCAGCCGACGCCGGCCTGCGTGGCCGCGGCCTGCGCGGTCCGCACCGCCTCATCGCTCACATCACAGCCCTCAAACATGACCGCGCGCCCGCAGCGCTGGGCACGCCGGGCCAACCCCACCGTCACATCCCCGCCCCCGCACGCCACATCCAGCACCGTCATCGGCCGGCCCGTGTCCCACGGCAGGCGCGCCTCGAGCGTCCGCCAGAGGTACGCCGCGCTCATGCTCAGCCGATTGATCCGCCGCAACCCGGCGAGCGCCCGCCGATGCGCCGCGGCCCCCAGCGATGGATCATCCATCAACTCCGGCACCACCTCCCGCCCAGGCATCAGCAACCATGCAAGCATCGCGGCAAGTATAGCGCGGGGCTGATCCCCCGGTCGGGTCATCCCTTGTCACCGTGACGTCAACGCGAAAACGCAAGCCCACAAAACCATACGCACCCGCCCGCCGGTTCGCCGTGCCGCAAAGCTTTGCGGGATACCGACGTGTGATTGAGCGCGTCGCCAACTCGCTTCAGGGTGAAGACGCAAACGCCCATGGCCCAAAGGTAGGACAGCCATTCCTGCCTGTCGATCGACCGCAGTTCGATGATCCGGCAAGTCCGACCCTTCGGGCCGGTGACAGACATGAGTGCCTGTCCTACCTCCATGCCCTCCAGGCTGGCCGCTGGGGACATGTATTCACCCTGCAACTCGCTTCGAATCGCTTGGTGAGGCGTGAAGACGGGGTTATACTGCTTGCAAGAATTTCGCACGATTCTGCGTGCCAGGCGCTGGATAGGCAGATTCGGGGTCTGTCTAACGCACGTAATCCGCGGATAGACGGATCCGCCTAATCAACTGTTAGCTCAAAAGGAAAATAAAATGGGAGATCGCGCATGCATGGCCGTAATTCGAGATAACCAGATCCTTCTGGTTCGTCAGAGCTACAAGGAAAGGATCCTTTGGACGTTTCCCGGCGGCGCTATCGAGCCAGGTGAAACACCAGCAGAAGCGGCAATCCGGGAAGTAAAAGAAGAGACTTTTCTGGATACCATCGTATCCCGTCTCTTATATGAGGGACCGCGAACAAACGGAATCGGAAGGTATTATTGTTTTCACGGGAGAATCAAAGGCGGTGAGCCGAGGCTCGGGACAGATCCAGACTTACCCGAGGATGCACAAGAGCTCCTGGACATTCGGTGGTGGCCGATAAACGAACTCACCGATCATCCTGAAGTCTCGCTGATCAGGGACGCCATCATGCCGGAACTACGGAGCTAACAAATCGGGAGAGTCAATGAGTGTTCCGCTGCGCTCCACACTCATGACTCCCCTCCACGTTAGGTCGCGAGCATGGACAATGACCAAAGAATCGAGCGTCGGGAAAAGCGTTTGCTGCGGTGGGAAAACTACCTACGGCGAACGCGACATGTGGCGTTGGGCTGCGCGATGTTACTCATCATTGCACCGATTGCATTTGGACTGATCGATCCTGAACTCGGCGACAAAGATCAGCCATACACATTCTTCGCGGGAGTAGCTTTTTTGGCCTGGGCTGGACTTGCACACTTTCGCATTCGCCACATTGAGACGATCAAGCGGCATCAGAATGCAACCTAACCACCGCCCGCAGTTGACCGCCGACGCCGGCGATGGATAATTGGGTTGTCGGTTGGACGCCCACTTCCGCGGGCGGCCGGCAACTGAGCCTTTTTCGTTAGCTGCACATGGGCGTCATCGATAAATGGTGTTTTGAAGCGCGCGGTGGTCACGGCTGTAGCAACTCGGACTACAAGCTGCATCAAACCACTTGCTGCGGTTCGTATGCCATCGAGGATGTGGAGTTGTGCGACCTTTACACCGATCCAAACGACCTAAGCAAGTCGGCGCTCTTGGGATATAGCCCTAGCCACGGGGAATCACTGCCTAAGTGTCCGTTTTGCGGCGCGGCAGAGTGGGATCTCGTCGAAGTGACAAATGTTTCGAATGTTCCCGAAGCGTGGCGATGGGCCGTGAAGTGCAGCTAACCACCGGCTGCAGTTGACCGGCGACGCCTGCGGGTAGAATGTTGTTGTCGGTTGGGAGCTTGCTTTCCGCGGGCGGCCGGCAACTGAGCCTTTTACGTTAGTCTCCGAATCAGCTCGCCGAAGACTTACGGTATCATTCCGCGGGTGATCTACGACACCCTTGAACAGTTGACCAGTTACCGCGGGCTGAGTCCTCATCTGGACGCGGCGATCCGTTATCTGAGCACCACCGATCTGTCGGGGTTGCCGGCCGACGGGGAGCGTCGGCCGATCGCGGGTGAGGCGGTGTCGATCGCTGTGCTGCGCTACCCGTCGTGGCTCCCGGAGCACTACATCTGGGAGAACCATCGTCGGCATCACGACATCCAGATCGTGATCGCGGGTCGTGAACGCATCGGCGTGACGGGCGCAGGCCTGCCGGTGCTCAGGGCGTATGACGAACAGAAGGATGCGACGTTTTATCACCCGCCCGATCGCTGCAGCGAGCTGGACATGCGGCCGGGCGTGTTCGCGGTGTTTGCCCCGCGCGACCTGCACAGCCCGAACCGGGCGGTGGATGGCGTGGCGGAGCCGGTGGTCAAGGCGGTGATGAAGGTGCGGGTCGTCGACGAGGGCGGGTGGTGAGGGCGGTGTTGAGTGGAGGGGGCTTGGCGTGGTATCCCGCCGAAGCTTCGCGGCGCTGCGCATCGGCGGGCTTGGGGGGGGGGGGGGGGGGGG
>CAZTLX010000030.1:10279-26120 GCA_964614575.1 uncultured Phycisphaeraceae bacterium
GGTGGTTATTTGGAGGTTGCGGTGGTCTGCGGGGGCTGGTTGGCGAAGCGGGTCTGGCGGACGCCGATCCAGACCAGCGTCTCGAAGCCGAGGATGCTGGTCGCGAACGGCAAGGCGAGGAGCAACAGGTCAGCGCCCGGCGCGTCGCGCAGCCAGTCGGGCAGCGGCAGCAGTCCGGCGTGGAGGCTGATGCGCAGCTTGATCAGCAGGAGGCCCGCGAGCAGCAGCCCCGGCGACGCGTAACCCACCAGGCGTTCCGCCTGCCGCAGCGGCACGCGCCAGCCCCGCCGTCGGCTAAAGAACGCCACGCCCAACGCCTCGGTGTACGCCAGCGCGATGACCAGCTTCGCCGCGACCATCGCCGTGAGATAGCCGAGCACCACGGGCCGCTGCATGACCAGGATCTCGGCGATGGCCCAGAGCGCGGCGGTGAGCAGCGCGGTGATGAGCAGGAACAGCCGCGGCGGGAGGTTCGAGGCATCCACCCGCATCGTGCGGAAGAAACGGTTGGGCGAGCGCAGCAGCGCGCGGATGGTGTCGGCGTAGCTGCCGACGGACATCCGCCCCTGCCACGCGGGGCCGTCGCGATGTTTGGGAGACGATTCGTCGATGCCCCGGCCGCATTCGGGACACACGCCATGTGTGGCCAACCCGCGCAACGCGTAGCCGCAGTGCTCGCAAAGCGTGTGATCGTGAGGGAAAACCGGGTCCTGCACGCGAGGATCGTAGGCCAGCGTTGGTTTAAGGGGAGGCGGCCGATTGCGCCAGGCACGCGTCGTAGTGCGCAGCCAGAGATGCGGCGGTGGCCTCGCGGGTAAAGGTCGCTTCGAGCGCAGCGGCCGCGGCATGGGTCAGTGCGGCGCCCTTCCGCGGCTCGCGGATCAGTTCAACCAGTTGATAGCCCGCTTCCCGCGCGGTGTTCGGTGCGACCGACACCGCGCCACCGCGCTCGGCCAGAAGGTCGGTCACCGCGGCCCCACGCTCGGCGATGATCGGCACGTGCGCGGCCGCGGCCCAGAGCGGCTCGGTGGTCAGTTGCGTGTTGGTGGCCAGCGCCAGGTCGCACGCGGGCAAGGCGTGCCACGGCCGAGCAAACACCGCGTCCTGGATCAGCCCCCCTCGCCAGTTCACCTGGCTCATCATGTCGAAGACGAGGCTGAGCCCCCGCACCCGCGGGTGGATGCCCAACACCAGCTCGTGCTGGTCGCGCAGGCACTCGCGCGCCAACCCCACGGCCAGTGCCCCGGCCATGACCGACGCTTTGCCCGAGCCATCGGAGAGCAACGCGATCAGCCGGGCACGCTCGCCCAGCCCCCAGCGCGAGCGCAAGGCCTGCCGGGTGCTGCCATCGACGCGGTCCGGATCGACCGAAGGGGTCAGCCCGGGGCCGGGCAAGGTGAGCTGAACCAGCGGCGTCGTGCGCAGCGCCACACGTGCGAGCCGCGCGGCGCGGCTTGACCAGGCGTGGATCAGATCGGGCCTGGTCGCGTGATTACGTTGTCGGCGCAGCAGTCGTAAGCCGAAGAGCGGCTGGTGGAACGGGACATCGCAGCGCGTCACGCCGGCGGCCAAGCCCACCTCGGCGGCGAGCTGCTGCATCCACGGCGGGCCGAAGAGCAGGACACGGTGCTGATACTGCGGGGTGGCGGCGAGGCACTGGGCCAGCAGCGCCAACCGGGCGGGTGAGGCCTCGTGGCCTTCGCCGGCGGCGTCGAGCAGGTGCAGGATGAGCGGGCGGGGGCCGGGCATCGTTATTTGATCTGGCTGCCCAGGTCCGGCTTGCGCCAGTCGTAGAAGAGTCGGCTGGTCTCCAGGCCGATCTGCTGCGCGAGTTGACGGGTCAGCACGTCGGCGATCATCGCGTCGGTCGCATCGCGGTTGATCGGGTCCATCTCGGTGGCAAAGCGGTGGCCGGGCAGCCCGCCGCCCTCCGATTCAAGCTCCATCATACTCGGGAAGATGCGCCTGCCCTGATTCACGTCGATCACCTTGAGCTGCCCCGCGGCGGTCGGGCGATAGAGGTTGCCCACCACCGCGACCGATGAATGCTCGATCATCACATGGATGACCTGCGCGGCCCCCAAGCGCTTGCCGATCTGATCGATCGGGGTCCTGGCGTAATCCTCACCGAGCTGTCCCGCGAGTTGATTGAGCTCGCGTAACGGGACGATCGACCCGGTGGGCAAGGCTTCTTCTTTTTCGAGGTAGTAGCCGATGTCCGACGCGATGATGTTGCGATAGGTCGGGGAGGCGAGGGCGTTGACGCGGTCGGGCCCTTCGAGCGTGTCCACCAGGACCAGCGTGCGGCCCGGGGGCAACTGGTAAAGCTTCTTCACCGGCTCACCGCCGCGGAACGCGTACGACACGGCCGAAAACGCCTCGCAGCCCCCGGCGAAGAGCAAGGTCAGCACCAACCAGAGCGGGCAGACAACTCGATGAGCCATGAGGACACCTGTGGTTATGCAACCGCGTCGCGGATTACATCGTGATCTGGTGGTCGTGGAACAGCCGCGCCACATTTCGGGAGAAGAGCTTGAGCATGCCCAGTTGCATGGTTTCGTCGCTCTCATCCAGCACGCCGACAGCCCCTTCTTCGGGGAACTGCACCGAGATGTCCTGCGTGTAGGCAATCTCGTCGGGATCACTGCCGTCCGCCTCCATCACCGCGAGGTTGCCGCTCATCACGCCGCGCCAGATGTAAGCGTTGCCCGGCTCCTGCGTGCGGTAGTCGGACAGGTCGATGACGATCAGCCGCTGGACCCCCAGTTCCTCCGCGATCTTGGAGTAGTGCAGTGTGGGCCACCAGGGGTTTTCGCGTTGGAATTTGAGGATCGCCCGCGGGTCGGCCAGGCGCACGCCGGGCACGGTGCCCTGGATCGCGCCCGACACCGCCTTGCTGGTGTGCTCCGGGGCTTTGGGGAAGCGGAAGAGCGTGTGTTCGTCGGCCGCGACCAGCACCGCCACGGACTTGCCCTCCAGGCCGTGGTACTGCGCCTTGACGTCGTACGTCCTTTCGCGCGGCGCGATAAAGGCGCCAAACTCGCAGCCGCCGAGCAGAAGCACGAGGGCCAGCAACGCAAGGCAAAGCGGTGGAGGGGTGATGAGATGGCGCATAGACGTCAGGCTCCCAGCGTGCGGATAATGTTAAAGGCCCAGGCGGCGAGGACCACGCCGACCGCGATGAGCACATGTCGGGCGCGGAAGATGGTACGGAACAGCGGGCCCAGCGGCATGGCCGTCAGCAACGCCCAGGCCCCGATCAGTGCGAGCATCGCGGTTCCGAGGCAGACGAGCGCCCCGGCGGGCTGCGCCGCGAAAGCCAGCGCGATCTGGCCGTCGGTGAAGTAGGTAAAGGCGGTGGTCATGCCGCAACTGGCGCAGGGCATGGCGGTCACGCGTTGGAACCCGCAACTGGGGTAACCGAAGCTGCTGAGGCTGTTGGGTCGTTGCTGGAGCGCGGCCTTGGCCTGCGCCTCGATCGGGGAATCGAGGTAGGCCCCGAAGAGCAGCAGCGCGAGGCAGCCGGCGGTGAGGGTCGCGGCCTGCACGCGGTGGCGGCGGGTCGGCGGCGGGGTCGTGGCTGGGGGTTCGCTCAAGGAGGCCATCGTCACACAAGAATATCAGATGCGGGCCGGACCGATCGATTACCATAATCGGATGCTCCGCCAAGTCGCCGACGCCCCGCCCCGCCCTTCCCGCCGCCGGCCGCGCCGCCGAGGGGTCGTGCTGCGCACCATCGCGATCATGCCGACCCTGATGACGCTGGGCAACGCGCTGTGCGGGTTTGCCGCGATCTTTATCGCCTCGCGCTACACGATCTGGTTTGCCGGGCACCATGAGAACATCGGCGTGGCGTTGGCCGACATCGGCCGCAACGTGCCCGAGCTGCCGCTGGGCCTCACCCCCCTCACCGCCGCGTGCATCTTCATCTTCCTGGCCATGCTGCTCGACGGTCTGGACGGCCAGGTCGCCCGCATGACCCGATCCACCTCCGACCTCGGCGAGCAGCTCGACTCGATGGCCGACATGGTCAGCTTCGGCGTCGCGCCCGCGTTTGTGGCCCTGATGCTCGTCGGCATCGAGACGCCGTTCGGCGGCGGGCGCGGCGACACCTACTTCGACCGCCTCGGCCTCGTCGCCGCCATGATCTATGTCGCCTGCGCGGCCATGCGCCTGGCGCGGTTCAATGTCGAGCTCGGCTCCGAAGAGCAGCCGAACCACAACGCCTTCAAGGGGCTGCCCACCCCCGGCGCGGCGGGCACCGTCGTCAGCCTCATCCTCCTGCACCAGAACTTCATCGCCGACGATCGACCGGCATGGGTCGTGAACGTCGCCTCGCTGGGGATGATCGTCGTGCTGCTGTTAACCGCTTCGGCGATGGTCAGCCGCCTCCACTACATCCACGTCCTCAACCGCTATATCCGCGGCCGCGCCCCGTTCGCCACGGTCGTCAAAGCGGTGATCCTCGGGCTGTTCCTGGTGATCGAGTTTCAGGCGACCCTGGCCGCGGCGCTGATCGCATACGCCCTCAGCGCGCCGCTGATCGCGGTCTGGCGGAAGCTGCGCCCGAAAGCCAGGCCGGACGGGGAGGTTTAGCCACGGGGCCTGCCCCGCGCTGTTGCCCGCCGCGATCGGCGTGGCTCCGCGTTGGCGGGTCTTACTCTTCCTCGAACTTCGACTCGACCAGTTGCCGCAGGGTGGAGACGGCGGTCTCGGCGTCCGAGCCCTCCGCGGTGATGACCAGCTTGGTCCCGCAGGTCGCGGCCAACATCATCAATTGCATGATCGACTTGCCATCGACGACCTGCTCGCCCTTGCGCACCTTGATGTCGGCGGAGAAGGTGGCGGCGGCATCGACGAACGACATCGCCGGCCGGGCGTGCAGGCCCAGCCGGTTCTGAATCGTCACTGCCGCTTCCGCGGTTTCCAAAGGTAAGTCCTGTGTTTGCATCGCGAGGGCAAGCCACCGCCGATCAGCCGGGCAGTTTCTGGGCGTCCGCTTCTTCCAGCAGGTCGAGCACTTCCTGACGCGTCGAGGCCTGACGCAGGAACTTGCGGAACGATTCCTTCTGCAAGTTGGAGAAGATGGTCTCCATCGCCTGGAGGTGTTCATCCGGCTCGTCGGCCGGGGACAGCAGGAGGAAGACCGAGTAAACCGGGGCCTTATCCAGGGCGTTAAAGTCGACCCCCTGCCTGCTCACGCCGATCGCCGCGGCCCGCCGTTTGAGCTTGGCGTGCTTGACGTGAGGTACGGCCACACCCTTGCCGAAGCCCGTCGAGCCGTGCTTCTCGCGATCGACGATCGCCTTGATCAGGTCATCACGGACCGCGGCGGAGGCTTCCCCCGCCTCGATCAGCGCATCGATGAGTTCCGCGATGGCGTCATCACGCTCGGTGGCTTGAAGGTCGGCGATAATCGCCTCGGAGGACACTAACTCGGTCAGTTTCATGGGGTAGGTTCTCGGCAAATACTGGGCAGAGCGATAGTGTAGCAAAGCCCCGGCCGCAGATGATGCCCCCCGATGGGCCGCCGCACAGGCCCACCACCGCCCGGCTTCAGCGGTGCGCGGGATGCTTGCGGTTACGCAGCTTTTCCTTGTGGTCGGTGAGCTGACGCTCCATCTTGTTGATCGTGTCGTCGATGCAGGCGTAGAGGTCTTCTCCGTTGCTGTCGGCCACGATGTGGTCGTGATTGTCGATGTGAGCGATCATCTCCACCTCGAAGGTCCGCTGGTCAGGCTTCTTGGCGATCACTTCGATCTGGGAGATGCGGTCGAAATACCGGGTCAGCTTCGCGGTTTTATCCTCGGCGTACTCGCGGATGGCCGGGGTGATGTCCAAGTGCCGACCGGTGATCTGAATTTGCATGGTTGACTCCAAAGGCAGAGTAAGAAGAATCCCAAGGGGGTCACGATCCGTCGTGGCCGCCGTTTCCTCCCCCACCCATTGTATCCCCCGACGAGGAGCCACCCGTCGCCGCCGGCTCGGTGATCACCGGCGATCGCTTGCGTGCCGGGATTTGCTGGCTCGGCGGCACCAGAACCCCGCCCGAAACCGCGAACTTCAGCGCGTCCTCGATGCTGATCGGCAGGTCGATCGTGTCATGCACCGGCACGGTGATCACGTAACCGGTAAACGGCGTGGGCGAGCTGGGCACGAATACCGTCAGGCACTCGGCCCCGGCCTTGTCCTGGATCAGCTGCATCGTCGAGCCGGTCACCAGCCCCACCGACCACAACCCTTTGCGGGGGTATTGGACGGCGACGACCCGCGAGAACTGCTCCTGGGCGGTCTTCTCCCCGAAGAAGAAGTCGGTGATCTGCTTCATCGCCGGGTAAACCCGACGGATCAGCGGCAGGCGGTGGATCAGCTCCTCGCCGCGGTGGTAGATCCGCCGGCCGATGAACGAGCCGACCAGCAGGCCCGCGAAATAAATCAGCACCACCGCCACGATCAGCCCCGCCAGGTCCAGCACCTGCCACGTGCCGATGCGGATCCGACCCCACCAGCGATCCAGCTCGGCCCGGCGGGTGTCTTTGCGCAACCACTGCCGCGAATTGCCCGCGTCCTGGTATGCCTTGCGCAGCACCGGGTTGTTGCGCACATCCGCCTCGTGGTCGAGGACCTGCTGCTCGAAGACCCGCGGCCAGGGTGTCACCTCGATCCACAGCAGCTTGATGCCGCGGTTA
The DNA here is from genome assembly GCA_964614575.1 of uncultured Phycisphaeraceae bacterium. Classification (GTDB taxonomy): domain Bacteria; phylum Planctomycetota; class Phycisphaerae; order Phycisphaerales; family Phycisphaeraceae; genus JBGTLW01. The sequence continues at coordinate 16,969 of CAZTLX010000030.1, forward strand.
ATCGGCGCGGCGATGCGGCTGTCCACGAAGTTGTACGCCATGACAACCAGCCAGATCGTCAGCACGGTGGGCAGCAGGATGCCCAGGCCGCGCACGAAGAAGCGGTTGAAGTTCGAGCGGGGCTTTTTGTCGGGGATGGGGTGACCGTCCATGGTGGGCAGACTGGAGATAGTAACCTTTAACTCACATCAAAGCGGAACAGCTTCTTCTTGCCGACCCGCAGCAGGAGGTAACCGTCGCTGACATCCGCGGCGGTCACGCGGTGCCCGATGTCGGCGATCTTCTCATCGCCGATCCGCACCCCCCCACCTTGTACGAGCCGACGCGCCTCGCCGTTCGATCCCGCCAGCCCGGCCCGGACCATCAACGCCAGCAACCCGATGCCCGCCGCCAATTCTTCCGCCGGCAGCGCGGCGTGGGGGATCGCGTCGCCGCTCACGTCCGCCGCGACACCGAACGCCCGCGTGGCCGAGTCCCGCGCCGCGTCCGCCTCCGCCTCGCCGTGGACCAGCTTTGTCACCTCGTACGCCAGCGTTTGCTTGGCCGTGTTGAGCTCCTGGCCTTCCAGCGCGCCCAGCCGATCGACCTCGTCCTGCGGCAGGAACGTGAAGTAACCGAGGTAACGCTTCACGTCCGCGTCCGGGGTGTTTCTCCAAAACTGATAAAACTCGTAAGGAGAAGTCTTCCGGGGGTCGAGCCAGATGTTGCCCGCCTCGCTCTTGCCGAACTTCCCGCCGTCCGCCTTGGTCACCAGCGGGAAGGTCAGGCCAGCCAGGTCCAACTCCTGCACCCGCCGGCCCAACTCGATACCCATCACGATGTTGCCCCACTGGTCCTGCCCGCCGAGTTGCAGCGTGCAGCCGTGGGTCCGGTGCAGGTGGACGAAGTCGATCGCCTGCATCACCATATAGTTGAACTCGAGGAATGACAGCCCCGCGCCCTCGCCCTCCTGCGCCGCGGAGATCCGGTTCTTCACCGAGTCCATCGTCAGCATCCGGTTGACCGAGAAGTGCGGCCCGAAGTCGCGCAACACCTCCACCCACGTCATCCCGCACAGCCAGTCGGCATTATTCACCAGCACCGCGTCGGTCGGGCCGGCACCAAACCGCACCACCCGGCCGATCTGATCGCCGATACACCGCGCGTTGTGATCGATCTGATCGCGGGTGAGCATCTTGCGGGACTCGGTCTTCCCCGAGGGGTCACCGATCAGCCCCGTCCCCCCGCCGACCAGCACGATCGGCTTGTGCCCCGCGCGCTGCAGCCACGCCAGGCCCATGATCGGCACCAGGCTGCCCACGTGCAGCGAGTCGGCCGTCGGATCAAACCCGCAATACGCGACCCGCGGCTTGCTTAGCCGCTCACGGATGCCCGCCGGATCGGTCGTCTGCGCGACCAGCCCGCGGGCGGTTAAGGCATCGAAAAGGTTGGTTTGCGTCGCCGTCGCCATCCGGGGCAGTGTATCCGCTGCGGCGGCCCCCCGCAGCCCAGATCAACACCCCGCCCGCTCCCTCACTCCGGCCGCGGCCGCTCGGAGAACACCCTGATGACCTGTTGAACCTTCTACTTCTGAATGCGCGCAGGATGGGGAGGATTAAACTGACGCAAAAAAGTGCGCCAGGCGAACCGACAGACGACAGGACTATCGATTACAGGGGCGCAAACATCCGGCTTACGCCCTTTGGGCACGAAACGATGCCGCTTCGCGAGGCCGCCGGGCCGGCCGCGGCGCGCACGTTCTCCTCGGCTGTGGCACGGCGGACCGGTTGGTTTAACTGGATGTCCCGGACGCTGGGAAATGAACCCCGGAAAGTGGCGTCAGCTTTGCGGCGGCTTGGCGGGGGCGTCTTCGGCGCTAAGGACCAGGTCAGGCGGTGGTTGGGAGCCGACCGCATCGGCGAGCTGGCGGAGGCGATCGAGGCTGTCGGCGGAGCGTTGGGTCATCAGGGGCAGTTGCGGGTAGAGGCGGTCGAGCTCCGCGCGGGCGCGTTCGTGGCCGGCGACCTCGGCCAGCACCGTCGCGCGGTTGACGCGCACGGTCAGGTTATAGGGTGAGAACCAGGCCGCGAGGCGGGCCTGCACTTCGGCCTCGCGCGGGACACCGGCCTTGAACAGCGCCATCGCGAGCGTATCGCGTGCCTCGCCATTACTCGGGTTGCGGGCGACGACCAAACGGGCCAGCCTGACGGCCTCCTCCGCCCCGCCGGGGGTTTGCTGCAGGGCGTAGGCGAGGTTATTTGTGGCCGCGATGCTGCCGGGGTAGCGCTCATGCAGGCCGCGGTAGATGGCGACGGCCTCGTCGAGCCGACCGATGCTGATCGCCAGCGTGCCGCGCAGGTTCAGCAGGTCGCGGTCCTCGGCGTGCGGGGCCGGCAGCGCCGCAATTTCTTCGTGGATCTGTTGCAGCCGTTCGCGCTGCTCGAAGCGCTCGGCGAGCGCGATACGGGCGCTGTATAGGTTGATCAACTCACCGGTCGGCGCGTCGTCCGGCATCAGCGGCACCAGCCGTTCGAGCCACGCGTCACCCGCCTCAAGCGTCGGTTGCCACTTGGCCAACTGGCCCCAGATGTTGCGGCCGATCGGGTTGTACTCGGCCCAGGGCCACAGCGTGGACTCCACCCACTCGCGGTGACCCGTGCGCAGCATGACCCGGCCGACCGCGGCACTCACATCCGGCCGCACCCCCGGCCCCGCTTCGACCTCACGCAGGTAGCGCGCGAGGCGCGTGGGGGCCTGCTCCGCCGGGCCGTGGGTCCCGAGCAGGTCGATCAGCAACAGGTCGGCCTCGTCGGAGCGGCCCTGGCGACTGCGCCAGACCGAGGCATAGCGGATCGCGTCGTCGAGGTGATTGTCCTCCGCCATCAGCCGCGCACCGACGTCGGCCAGCGCGGCCTGATCGCCAAAGACGGTGAGGGTGCGGTCGACGCGGGCGATCGCCTCGGTGTCGTGGTCGCTGAGCACCAGCGACGAGACTGCCAGCGACTGAAGGGCCAGCAGATCGGGGTGGCGATCCGCGGCGGCGATGATGACGGCTAGCGCCGCTTCCCGCGCGGGGAGGTCCTGGGAACTGAGTTCGGGTAGCGACGCGAGGACCCGCAACAGGCTCGCGCGGGCGTGCGGATCACTAAACAGCAGCGGGAGCAACGACGCGGTGTCGGGCATGCCCAGCGCACGCTCGATCGACGGCGCGGCAGCTTCCAGCACCCCGAAGTGCTCCGACAGACCCGTCGACTCCGCCGCTTGCTGCGCGATGGCTCGGGCCCGATCCAGGTCGCCGAGGCGCAGGCTGGTGACGATGGCCTGGGTCCACGGACTCACGCGGTCGCCGCCCGCCTCGGCGGCGCGGACGAGCTGCTCGAGGGCGTCGTCGGTCTGGCCTTGGGTAAAGAGGTAGTCGGCCAACGCGGTGGTGACCCGGGCCTCGGTCGCGGACGCCGCCTCGGCGTCGGCGATCCGCATCACGCGGCGGGCGAGCGCGTCGGCCGCGTCCGTGTCACCGAGGGCCGCGTGCAGCGTGGCCGCGTCCAGCATCCGCTGCGGGTCATCCAGCCGCGCCATCTGCCGCGCGACGTTGCGCGCCTGATCGGCCTGGCCGGCGCGCAGGTACAACTGACCCAGAACCGGCCCGACACTGCCCTGCGACGCGGTGGCGTGTACCGCATGCAGGACCGAAAGCGCGCGGTCCAACTCGCCGGCCGCGGCGAGGTTGCTCGCGGCGATCCGTGCGGCCGTCAGACGATCTCCGCCCGGCCGCTGCGCGAGCGAAGCGAGGACCCGATTGGCCTCATCCACCGCGCCTACCGCACGCAGGCGACGGCTGAAGCGCACGTGATAATCGGCGGGCAACTCGCCGCGTTGGATCACCGATGCCATCAGGCTCAGCTCATCGCCGAAGCGCCCGGCCATGCCCATCGCGTCGCCCAGCAGGTAACGCGTGCTCAGCGAGGCGGTCGCCGGGTGGGCGCGGACCAGGGTTTCGAGGCGGTCGGTCGCGCGGGCGCGAGCCTCACCGTCGGTGTCGAACAGCAGTGTGTGGCGGATGTCGGCGAGCACCGCGCGGTCGGTCGAGTCGAGGCCGAGCGCCGTCAGCCGATCCACGACCCGCGCGACCAGCTCCGCGTCACGCCAGACCGTTTCGTTGTCGGCCATCGCCTCGGTGACCGCGACCGAGTCGGGGAAGTCCTCCGCGAGCTTGCGCCACGCCTCGGCCGCGCGCGGGTCGTTCGCCGACTCGAGCAGATTGACCCATGACAACGCCCACGCCGCGGACTCCCCATCGGTTGCAGCCGCGCGACGCTGTTGGAAATAGTCGAGCGCGGCCCGGCGCCCCTGATCGCGCAGCAGCGCCGCGGCACGATCGACCACGGCCGGCAGATAGTTCGCGTCGTTTTGCAGCACGCGCTCGATCAACGCGTCACGCAGGTCAAGGCCGTGCGCGGAGCTGAGGCGGGCCAACATCACCACCAGCCCGGGGTTGTCGCGGCCGAGCGACTCGACGGTTTCGTTAATCAATCGTGTCGCGGTCGCGTGATCGCCCTGGGCCGCATGCAGGGCGATGCGGCAGGCCAGCAGGTCGATCTCGCTGCCGGGCGGGGGCGATTCGCTGAGGCGGTCGGCCCACTCGGTCACGCGGGCCCGGTGATCCGCGGTCAGGCTGGCGAGGTTATCCACCGCCGCACGCAGATATTCGGCCTGCACCTGCGGGCGTCCGGGCTCGCGGGAGAGCGCCTGGGTCGCCACGCGGAAAGCCTCGGGCCGCTGCCCGCCCTGCCGCAGAGATTGGGAGAGCAGCGCCAGCGGTTGGCCCCAATAGGGCGCCCACGCCGCGGCCCGCAGCAAGGCCGCCTGCCCCTCAGCGGTCTGCCCCAGATTGAGCAGGTCGTGGCCCATCGCCGCGTAGAACAGCGGGTTCGACGAGCCGCCCGACAACGCCTGACGCATCATCTCCACGCGCTCCTGCGGCGTCGCCCGCGACAGCCCCGGCACCCCCTGGTCGGCCAGGTAGTAACACCATGCGTTGGCGATCGGGTCATACTCGCGGCCCCGGAGCGTGTCGAGGTAATACTGCAATTGCTCGGCGTTGGGCGCGTCCTGGTTGCTGGAGGAGATCATAAACTCGGCCAGCGCCGCGAGGCCGACCAGCTCGGTATCGGTATCCGCCAGGTCGCCTTCACGGATCATCCGCGCGAGGCGGGTGGAGGCTTCGTGGGCGCGGCCCATGACCAACGCCCGCCGCGCGTACTCCCGCGCGACCCAGGGCGCATCCTCGCGGTCGGCCTGCTCACCGAGCAGCACCAGCGCGTCCTCCCGGGCCCCGCCGCGCTGCAGTTCGTCGAGCAGCATACGCAGCTCGACCGGCGTCAGGTCACGCCGCGTCAGCCCGCGGAGGATCTGCATCGATTCGAGGGCGTATTGCTCGGCGGCTTCGAGGTCGCCGCGGCGGCTGGCCTGGTCCGACGCCACCCGGCAGGCGATCGCCAGCATCAGGTGGTTGAGCGACACCTCCGGGTTCTGCTCGACCAGCCGACGGGCGTGACGCGACAGCTCTTCCGGCGGTCGGCCCAGCCGCTCGCAGAGGCTCAGGTAAAGCTCCTGCGCCTGCAGGTTGGCCGCCGAGACCTTCACGCACTGCTCGACCCAGTACATCGCATCCTGCGTCTTGCCCTGCCCGACGTACGCGCGGGCCTTGGCAAGCATCGCAGTATCACGCAACTCCTCCGGCACGATCTCACCGCTGAGCACCGCGTCGGCCCGCGTGATGACCCGGTCGAACTCCCGCCGATCCAGCCCAAAACTCACCAGCACCGAGAACGGCATCGGGTCGCGCGGGTAGCGCCGGAACAGGTCCTCGGCCACCGGCTCGGCCTCCTCGCGGTAACCCAGGCGCAGGTACGTCTCGAGCAATGAACGCTTGGCCGCATAATTCCGGGGATCGAGTTCGAGGGTGTTCTCCAGCGTGCTGACCGCGGCGAGCAGGCCGCTCTGGTCCCGCCCCGCGCGCTGCAACTGGCAGCGGGCGAGCGAGTGCAGCGCGTTGGCGTCGTTCGGCCGCGACGCGAGGTAACGCGTGAACAGGTGCTGGGCGCGCTCCAAGTCGTTGGCTTCGAGCGCGAGGTAGGCATCGGCCCGCAGGTCGCGCAGCGTGACGCGGTAATCGACGTACCGCCACGCGGCGTAACCGCTGATCGCGGCCAGCAGCACCGCGGCGTTGGCTGCGAGGATCAGCTTGCGTTTGTGCAGCGCGACGAAGTAGCGCAGCCGCGTACCGAAAGTCGCGTCGATCGGCGGCGGTTCGAGGGACGGTTGTTGTTGTTTGACGGTGGGTCGGTTCATGGGGTGGCCTCCCGGTCCTGCTGGAGGATCACCCGGAAAGTGGGCGCGTAGGCATCGATGCAGGCCTGGGTCAACTCGCGTCGCTCGGCGAGGGAGAAGGTGGGATCGAAGACGAGCTGGACGCGGGCGACGCCCTGGGCGTCGATCCAGGGGAGCTTGCTCCGCTCATACATCTGCGTGTAGTCGTCCATAAACTGCCCCGGCAGAATGTAAAAGTTCAGAGCCTTGATCTGCAACGGCCCGTGTTCGGTCACCCGGCGGAAGGTGTATTCCTGCACGGGGATGGCTTGTTCCTGTTCCTCGAACGGCAGCGCCATCACTTCCTGCCCGCCCGGCTGCCAGCCATTGTTCGGGAAGCACACCGGCGGCGCGTGCGAGCCCATGTCGCGGGCGAAATTGCAGTGGATCATCGAGAACGCGAACGAACGCCGCGTCACCCGATGCACGAACCGCACGCTGTGGACCGCGTTGGGACGCAGCAACCGCGTCGCCGGGGCGGTCAGCGGCGCGGGCTCGGCCCGCCAGTCGCCCACGACCATCGGCATCTCGATAAACGCGTCGCGCACCTTCGCGTGGTACGCCTCGGCATTGAACCCGCCACCCATCTCACCCCGCGCGTTGCTGATCCCCACCCCCGCCAAGACCACCACCGTCAGCGCGACCCCCGCCCACGCCGACCGCGTCCACCGCCACACCCTCGGCTCAACCGCCTCGTCGCTCCACGCCCCGCGCGACAGCCCAAACCCCGCCCACGCCAGCGCCGCCGCCAACCCCTGGCACGCCAGCACGGCGAACGCAAACATGATCAGCCCCAGCAGGTCGTGCGCGAGTTGGGCGGTGCCGGCATCCGCGTAGCCATGCGCCAGAGCGGTGGGGATCAGCCGGCCGATGTTCGAGGTCAACGCGATCGGCACCGCCAGCACCAGAAACAGCAATCTTGCCGACAGCCTAAAGCGGTGGATGAACACCCAGCCGTACAGCACCAGCAGCAGCGCGAACGCCCCGCGCACCCCGCTGCACGCCTCGGCCACGTTGACCGGGTGGCCGTTGACCGTCAGCAGGTTCCCCGCCCGCTCGATCGGCACCCCGAACGCCCGCAGCACATCGACCGTCACGATCGACGACACAAACTCCAGCGGCAGCGCGATCAGCGAGATCACCCGTGCCGAGGGCGGCACCATGAAGAACAGCACCAGCAGCGCGGGCGCGAACCGCCGCAGCGCATCGACGCCCAGCACCGCGACGATCCCGCCGATCATCATCAGCACCCCCCCGCCGTGGCGGAAGACGTCGATCGACAGCGGGTAGCTCGACACGTACATCCCCACGCCGGCCAGCGCGATCGCCGGCCCGACCCAGTGCCCGATCGGCCGCAGCGCCGCCATCCGCCGCCGACGCACGAAGAACAGCGCCACCGCCAGCAGCGGCACGAACGCGATATACGAAAGCCCCGCGTCCTGTCGCGCCAGGCGCACCACGTGCTGCCAACTCGGCCACATCGCCGCCGCCGCCGCGAGGACCAGCGCCGCCGCCAACCACGCCCGCGCATCGAGCCGCCACCACGGGCGCGCGATCGTCGTCGTCTCCGTCATCGCCTGCGTCATTCGGCGCTCATTTCTGAATGCTTCATCAGATCAGTCACGTTGAACCTCTCATAACCCTCTCAATCAAGCCCGCCTCAAGCCCGCCGATGCGCAGCCCCCGAAAGGGGGCGGAGCTTCGGCGGGATATCCGAATTGTCATCAATAGAACCCACCGCTATCGTCCCCCCAACCTCCCGCCCGCGCACCACCCGCGCGACCACCGCCTCGATCCGGTCGAGCACCGGGCCCAGCGCGTAGGTCTGCCGGGCGTGCTCGCGCGCTTGCTTCGCCATCACGGAGGCGTCGTCGGGGTTGCTCAACAGATCATCGATCACGCCCGCCAGCGCCGCCGCATCGCCTGGCGGAACCAGCCGGCCGGTCACCCCATCCTCCACGATCTCCGCCGGCCCGCCCGCATCGCTCGCGATCACCGGCGTCCCGGAAAGCATCGCCTCGACCACCACCCGGCCAAACGGCTCAGCACTCGTCGCGCTGTGGACCACCACGTCACACGCCCGCATCAGCGCCGGCACGTCCTCCCGGAAACCCAGAAAATGCACGCGGTGTGACAACCCCGCATCGGCAACCCGCTGCCGCAGCCGCGCGGCATACGCGCGGTCTTCTTCGCCAAACAGCGCGTCACCGACGATCAGCAGGTGGGTGTCGCGGTGCCGGGCTCCGAGTTGTTGCAGCGCTTCGATGACGATGTGCTGGCCCTTCCATTCGGTCAGCCGGCCGAACGCCCCAAGCAGAGGCACCCCCGGAAGTTCGACCGGCAAGCCGAGTTTACGCCGGATATCGGCCACCACTGCCGGGTGTTCCGGAGTAACATCGAAAGGCTCAGGATTGATGCCGTTGGGGATCACGTCGATCAGGTCCTCATCCCCGCCGCAGCGGACAAACGCGTCGGCCGTGGCCCATGAGTTGCAGATCACCGCCGCCGCCCGGCGGTTGGCCAGCGCCACCAGCGTCTTGCGGTTGGCCCGGCTGAAATGTGCCGCATCTAAAGCATCATGCAAATGATAAATCAACGGCTCCCGTATCAACGCCAAGGCCGCGACGACAAAAGCCTTGGGCGTGTTGGCATAGACCGCGTCCACCCCCCGCGCCAGCCGCCGGACCCGGCCGACCTGCGCGAGTACCGCCGGCCCGGCCGCGACCCGCCGCCACCACCCGCTCGATTTACGCACCGACCCGGCCCCGCCCCCCAGCGGCATCACCCGCACCGCCACCCCC
>CAZTLX010000031.1:0-26044 GCA_964614575.1 uncultured Phycisphaeraceae bacterium
GAAGGGCATCCGTTCTTATTGGGCCGCCGTTATTCGGCGGCCCATTTTCTTTTCGCGTGTCTTGCTGTTTCCACCGCTTGCGGCTTCGCGCAGCTTTCATCGCACCCGTCACTTTGGGGGGAAGCACAATAGCCGCGTCGTCCTCGACGCGGACCGCCACGAGGACGTGGCGGCTATGAAAGACCATGCCGAGTATTTTCCGGGAGGCGTATCAGACCCCGCACGCGACGGGTTGGCGGCGGGTGAGGAGGCAGGCCATGGCGTGGAAGCGGGGCCAGAGGTCGCCGGACTTAAGCAGGTGATGCGCGCCCAGCTTCTGGCAGCGCAGCCGCGTGGCCGAGTCGTCCGCGCCGGTAAGGATGATGATCGGCACGTGCTGGAGCCGGCGGTCGCTGGTGAGCATCTCGGCGGCGGCCAGCCCGTTGCCGGCCGGCATGCGGATGTCCAGCGCGATCAGGTCGAAGTCGTTGCGGTGCGCCAGGTTCAGCGCGTGCATCGTGTCGGGCGAGACCGTCACGTGAAACCCTTCGGCTTCGAGCTTGCGGCTCAGGTGGCGGGTGAGGATTGCGTCGTCGTCGGCGATCAGGATGTGGGGGCGGCGGATGCTCATCTTTGTTTTGCTCCTGCCCTGACTATCGACGCACTTGTCGCTGACCTCGACGCGGCGGACACGGATTCGCGGCGGAATCGGGCCCGCGCGTCGGCTCGTGCGTCCGGCGTAAATTGGGCAAGGCCCTTTGCGCGGGGGTGGTAAGGCAGGTAAGTTCAGGGTGGCGCGGAGTGAAGCACCCGTGCGGCATACCCCACCGAAGCTCCGCTCCCGGAAGGCGCTTCGCATCGGCGGGCTCGGGTGGGCGAATCGCGGGATCCTCAGGTCCATGCGTGAAAAAGCCCCGAGGCGGTGGGCCTCGGGGCTTGGCGATCGTTCGGAAGCAGCCTGGGCGGGCTTACTTGATGAAGAGCATTTCCTGGTAGGTCGGCAGCGGCCAGAAGTCGTCGGGCACGTAGCCTTCGAGCTCATCGACGTACGTGCGGACCTCGAGCATCTTCGGCAGGAGCTGGTCGCGGACGAAGTCCATGTGCTTCTCCACGCCCTTGACCGACTCTTCCTTCTCCTTGAGCTCCACCAGGTCCGACACCGAGTCCTGGGTCTTGGCGATCAGGTCGGTGATGTGCTGGATGGTGTTGTGGTCGGGTTCGATGCCCACGGCCTTGAGGTTGGCCAGGCTCGCGGCCAGCTCGCTCTGGTAGCGGATCGCCGCGGGGAAGATCATCGTCCGGGTCATCTCGACCACGAGGTTGCTCTCGACGTTCACCGAGGCGATGTACTGCTCGGCATAGACCTCGAAGCGCGACTCGGTCTCCCGCTTGGAGAGCACCGAGTACTTCTTGAACAGCTCGATGGTTTCCTTGGCCTTGATCATCGGCAGCGCGTCGGCCGTGGTCTTGAGGTTCGGCAGCCCGCGCTTCTCGACCGCCTCCTTGTGCCAGGCCTCGGAGTAGCCGTCACCGTTGAACACGATGTTCGAGCACTCCTTCCACACTTCTTTGATGTACTTGGCCACCGCGTCGCCCAGCTTCTTGGGCGTGGAGGTGTCGGCCTTCTCGAGCAAGGTGGCGGCCTCGTCGAGCTGCTCGGCCATGATGGTGTTGATCGCGACCAGCGGCCCGGCGATCGACTGGCTCGAACCCACCGCGCGGAACTCGAAGCGGTTGCCGGTGAACGCCATCGGGCTGGTGCGGTTGCGGTCGCCCGAGTGCTTGGGGATCGGTGGCAGGACATCGACGCCCACGCTCAGCGTGCTCTTCTTGCTCTTGACCGGCTTGCCCGAGGCGATCGCCTCCATCACCTCGGTCAGCTCGTCGCCGAGGAACACCGAGAGGATGGCCGGGGGCGCTTCATTGGCGCCCAGGCGGTGGTCGTTGGACGCCGAGGCGACGACCGCCCGCAGCAGCTTCGACCACTTGTAAACCGACTTGATCATCGCGGCACAGAACACGAGGAACTGCGCGTTTTCCGAGGGCGTGTCGCCGGGGTCGAACAGGTTCCCGGCCTTGGCCGAGCCCATCGAAAAGTTGAGGTGCTTGCCGCTGCCGTTGACGCCGGCGAACGGCTTCTCGTGCAGCAGGCACACCATGCCGTGCTTCTCCGCCACGCGGCGAAGCGTCACCATGATCAACTGCTGGTGGTCGGTCGCGACGTTGGCGAACTCGAAGACCGGGGCGATCTCGTACTGGCCGGGGGCGACCTCGTTGTGCCGGGTCTTGACCGGGATGCCCAGCTTGAACAGCTCGCGCTCGACCTCGAACATACACGCGAGCACCCGCTCGGGGATCGCGCCGAAGTAGTGGTCGTCGAACTCCTGACCCTTGGGCGGCTTGGCGCCGAAGAGCGTGCGGTTGGCCGCCATCAGGTCGGGGCGGGCGAAGTAGAAGCCCTTGTCGATGAGGAATTACTCCTGCTCGGCACCGGCGGTCGAGGAGACGAACGGCCCGTCGTTGCCGAAGAACTTAAGCACGCGGTTGGCGTGCTTGTTGAGCGCCTGCATGGAGCGGAGGACGGGGGTTTTCTTGTCCAGCGCCTCGCCGGTCCAGGAGACGAACGCGGTGGGGATACAGAGGGTGGCCCCGTTGGGGTTCTCCATGATGTAGGCGGGGCTGGTGACGTCCCAGATGGTGTACCCGCGGGCCTCGAAGGTGGCGCGGATGCCGCCGGAGGGGAACGACGAGCCGTCCGGCTCGCCCTGGATCAGGCTCTTGCCGTCGAACTGCCCGACGGTGCCGCCGGCGCCATCGGGGTCGAAGAAGCTGTCGTGCTTCTCGGCGGTGAGGCCGGTCAACGGGTAGAAGACGTGGGCGTAGTGCGTCGCGCCGCGCTCGATGGCCCAGGTCTTCATCGCGCCGGCGACGGCGTCGGCGACGGCCAGGTCCAACTCGCCGCCGGTCTCCACCGTTTTCTTAAGCGACTTGAACACGCCCTTGGGCAGGCGCTCAGCCATCTCGTGCAGGCTAAAGACGTTGTCGCCCCAGACGCTGCTGGTCGGCGCTGAGGCGTAGTCGAAGGAACTGGTCGTGCCGGTCCGGTTGGCGATGGCGTTGATGGCGTTCGTGCGTGCCGTGCTCCCGCTCATAATCTGATGCTCCGAAGGGGGTGGGATGGGGTTGTTCAAGCCGTGGATGCACCACGAGGCGATCGCCCCCGCCTTGCAAGGCGTGCCCGTCTGATAAGCCCGGCTCACCGCGCGATCGATTCCGCGGAGGTCGGGGGTCAGGCGGTCACGTTGTCTTGGCCTCAAAGGGCGGGCGGGGTCTCTCGTCCGGGGTGCATCAGCAGGCCGCTGAAGAATGCGGATCATAGCCACTGACTGCGAGCAATGCAACCTATCCGCAAACTGCCTTGAAAAACGGCGGCGTCCGCCAAAAACTGATTAAGGATTGGGCGGCAGGTCCCGGAAACACCCGCCAAGGCCTCTCAATGCGACACATCACCTCAACGCATCGGGCCCGGTTCGCGACGCATAACCCGCAATCCCCCGCCCCGACCGGATCGCAACGAAAAACCCACCGCGCGGGGGCGGTGGGCGTTCGGGGCAAGGGTGGGCGAAGGGGCGAAGGGGATTCAGGGGAACGCGGGACGATCGTCGGCCCGGGCCTGGGTGGCCTGGTTGACCTCGAACTCGAGTAGCTGCCGACGTCGGCTGTTCTTGTCCTGGTTGACCTCCCGCACCGCGATGCGGTTGGTCTCCGGATCGAGGTAGAGCATCCGGGCGGAGGAGAGGCCGGGGCCGCCGGGGGCCGGGACGATATCGACCATCACCGCGCCGACGCGCAGGTCGATGTTATGCACCGCGCCGCTGGGCAGAGCGCGGGTCACGACCTGGCCGATCGGATCGCCGGGCTGGACCTGGAAGCGTTCGACCTGACGCGCCCCGTTAAACACCGTATAGACCTCGATCTCGGCGTTTTGATTGCCGGGGTTGCCGTTGACGACGAAGAACTCGTACTTCGACTCGACCTTGACCGGTTCGGACCAGTCCGCCGCCTCGATCTCGATCGGCGTCGGGGTCAGGGAGATGCGGTGCTCGTTCTGCTCGGCCTGCTCCTCAGGGAGCTGGCGGTTCTGGAACAGCGGATTGAGCACGGTCGCCACCACCTTGTAGCGGTAGGTGTGGCCCGGCTTGACGGTCAGGTCGTGGCCCCAGACATCCACCTGCCCGCGGACCTGTTGTCGAAGGCCGGCATCCATGTCGGGCCGCTCAAGCTGCTCCATCTGCCATTGTTCGATCTCCTCCGGGCTCATCTGCTCGAGCATGTGCGGCGGGATGCCTTCGATGCCCGGGTTGAATCGTTCCTGGCTTGGCAGGGGATCGGCGTCGGGGTCGCGCCCGGCGGTGATCGCGGTGCGGCGACGCTGCAACTCGGCTAATTCAGCCTCCATGTCCGCAAGTTGGGCCTGGGGGTCGCGGCCGGCGGCGTTCACGGGCGCGCGGGCCGGCGGCGGACGACGGACACCCGGCTGCTGGTCGAACTCCTGGAACTCTTCGCCTCGGAAGTTGCGATCGTCGGGGCGTGGGCGGGCTTCGATCTGATGACGACGACGGTGCAGCTCGATCCGCCTTTCCAGGCTCTTGATCTTGTTCGCGAGGTTGTTGACTTCCTGTCGCTGATCGGCGTTGAGCTGCGCGCCTTGGGTGCCGGGCTCGGCCCACGGGCGGGCCGGGTCCAACGGGAAGAACGGCGGGCGGGCGATCTCGTTCTGCGCGGTCTTGACCAGCCGCACCGCGTTTTCACCGGCGGCGCGGTCGAACTGTTGGCCGGGGTCCGGCAGGTAGTTCAGTTGCCCCTGCACGGGTTGGATGCGGGTCTGGTTGCCCCAGCGCTTGGAGATCGGGTCCTGTTCCTGGCGCAGCAGGTACACGCCGGTGATGTACATCGAGTTGCGGTACAGCACGTCCGGCACGCGCTGCGCCAGCGGGATCCGCTCGAAACGATGACGCCAGTCGTCCATGTCGAAGGTGGCCTGAACCGAGACGTAGCGCACGTCGGCGGGCACCTGATTGCCCACGAGCTTCTGCACCCCGTCCAGAAGGTTGGGGTCGTTAAACTCATCGAAGCGCAGCAGGCCATAGTCCGCGCTGGCGACCACGGACACGGGCACCGGCGGGGTCGGGAGGATCCAGTTTTCCGTGACCCCATCGCTTTCGCCGCCCACGTTGGTGCCGTGCCCGCCGAGCATGGCGAACTGGCTCGCGGTGACCGGGGCCTTTTCGTAGGTCAAGGCCAGCTCCGCGGTGTAATTGGGGATGGCGGGCACCTCGAAGCCCGGGTCGTCACCGGCCAGCTTGCGGTCGAGGGCCTCCACCGCGTCTTCCACGATCGCTTCGACCCCCGACGGGCCGACCTTCTGCGGGCGGTTGTTCACGTCGCGTATCTCGACCTGGTAAGGCTCGCGGAGCAGGAAAAGGAACGCGATCGCGAGCAGCACGATCAGGCCCACGCCCAGGATGAGCTTTTCCAGGTGTTTGGCGAGGAAACCGGCGTCGGTCTTGGTCATCGCTTGATCTCCCATGGCCGGCCGGGCCAATCCCGCCACGGCCGAGTCTTCGTATCCGCTGAAGGTTTATTAACGGTTCGTGCGTTCGGTGCCCGGCGTCGTCACGCCGAGGTATCGCCTGGTCCCGCTGGGCATCAGCTCGCGCAACCAGTCGCGCAGCCAGATCGTCTCGATCAGCAGATCGACCTGCACCGCGTCGCCGCGATAGAGGTAGCCTTCCGTCAGCGCGGCCCACTCATCGACGTCGGTGATCTGCATGTCGATCACCGTCATCAGGTTCACATCCGACAAGGCATCAAAAAACGTCGGCAGTTGCGCGGCGTCGGCGACGATCGAGAGCCGGGCGTGACGCACGTCGTACAGCACGTTCGAGACGCGCCCGGTCGGGCTGACCTGGAAGTTGTCGGGGAGGGGCTTGTCGGGGTTGCCCAACGCGCCCGCGGGCGGCTCGGGGTAGAGCGTTGGCGCGGTCGCGGTCGCGGCACCTTGGCCAAGGGCACCGGCCCGGCTGCCGCGGAACTCCGGGTCCGCACCCATCATGCCGGCGCGTGCCGTCGCGGCGGTCTCGCCGTGCAACCCGATGTAGCCGGGCAACACGTCGAGCTGGATCAGCCGCTTGACCGGCGCGGTGAGCACATTGACCGCGCTGTCTTCGCTGTCCACACGGTTGGCGATCGCGATCGCCCGCGCGATGTCCTGCTGGATCCAGAACTCGAGCTGGCCCTCGTAGAGCTGCTCCGCGGTCGGCAGCACGCCGGGCATGTTGCCGTTGTCGTCAATCGCCCACGACGCGATCTGGAAGGGGAAATACGGGTTTTTGCGGCGTTCTTCGGTCCACAGCCGCGGATCGGCGTAGATGTCGATGGACGAGGCGCGCTCTTCGAGCAGCGACTTGAGCCGAGCGACTAACGCGTCGTAGAGCCGCTGCTGGGTCTCGGCCGTGAGGTTTTCTCCACCGGTACCGCGGCGCATGGGTTGATCAAACTCCTCGCCGCGGTATTGATCGAAGCGCCCGGTCCGGCCGGGCTGTTCCCGCGCGGGCACCGGGGCCGCGGCACCCGACGCGGCTAGCTGGGTGTACTGATCGCGTACCTTCTGCAACTCGACCTCGATCTCGGCCGACGAAAGCGGCAGGCCCGCGTTGAGCCCGATGTACGGCGCCTCGGGGTCATAGGGCTTAAGCAGGTCCTGGAAGGCCTGGATGTAATTCTCGCGGGCGTTAAACGCGGCCTTGGTTTCCGGGAGCATGCCCTCAAGCAGCAGCACGTGGCCGGCCTGGTTCTTCTGACGCAGGTAGTTGATCGTCTGCCGGGCCTCGGTCCCCATGCGGTCCTGAATCTGCTTGACCGCCTCGATCGTCGCGGGCTTGATCGTCAGGCCGGTGACCTCCCGCGGCGGCAGGTTCGGGTCTTCCGAGGGCACCTGCAGGCGTTGCTTCATGTAGGAAGCGATGTTGGTCACCGCCTTGTTGCGCTCGGCCATGCGCTCCTGAAGCTCGGCCCCCTTGAGATAAAAGAACACCATGAAGCCGATCGACAGCAGCACGATAAGAATCGCGATGTCGGCCATGATGTTGTTCTTGATCCAGTCCAGAGCGTTTTTCATGACCGGGCCTCCTGTTCATCGGCGGCGTCAAGACCGGGGTCGGCGGAAGGCGCGGACGGGCTTGGGGCTTCGGCCTGGCTCGGCTCGGTGGCCGCGGGCTCGGCTTCGGCTTCGGCAGGCGCGGACGGCTCATCGGCCGGCACGATGACGCCACGCGAATTGATCGGCGGCTTGAGCACAACCGTCCACTCGAGGTGGAACTCCCAGTCCTTGTCGCTCGGTTCTTGCGCCAGGGGGTTGGTCGGGATCAACGCCGCCAGCGACTTGAGGTCGATCGGCATCGCGCCACCAGCCTCGCCGCCAAACTCCTGCATCCCACCCCGACCCACCGGCACACCACGCCCCGCCGCCATGCCGCGGACATTTTGCCGTTGGTTAACGCCCGGGCGGGTATTGCCCTGCCCCGCCGCGGCGGTGGCCTGCACATTGGTCAGGTGCGTCACCACCTTCGGGCCGAACTCGAGGTGGTACGGGCGATCGGCCCGGTTCGCGTTGCTGCGCAGGTAGCGCTCGAGGGTCGATTGCAGGAAGGTTTCGGGGTCACGCATCGGGGTCGTGCCCACCACGCGGATGCGGATGCGCGGGGCCTTGCCCGAGGCCTTATCGAAGAAGCTCTCCACCGTCATGGCGGCGGGCGTGCCGGTTGAATCCTGGGCGATCGTCTCACCTTGATCGTTGAAACGGTCCTCGTACCCACGGCCGGCATCAAGCCCCGGCGTGCCCGCGGTGGACGATCCCGCCTGCGGCTGGTACGTCATCTGCACCGCCTCGATGTATACGCGGCGGCGCTGGTCGCGGGGGATCTGCGTGATCGCATCAAAATCCGTGCTGTAGAGCGGGTCTTGCGCCTGGATGTTCGCCACCGCTTCGGAGAGGTCCTGCATGATCAGCGGGTACAGCGAGCGGTAGTCCAGGGTCCGCCGCAGGTTTTCGATCCGCTGGCGCGGGTCTTCATCGCGCCCGATGTCGTTGAGCTGTGTGACGAAGGTTTTGGCCTGGTTGGTGATACGCTTGACCTTGATATCGGTGCCGCTCATCCCGCCTTCATCGATCATCGAGGAGAAGTTGCTCTGGGCCAGGTAATACGAGCCGCCCATGATGCCGGCCCCGACCGCGACGCACGCGGCGGCGGCGACGAGCCAGGGCTGCTTGGCCTTCCACATCCGCGCCCGCATGATGGACGAGGGCAGGATGTTGGCCTCGACCGTGGGCAGGCCCAGGCCCTGCAGCGCCAGGCCGTAGGCCGTGGCCAGGTTCATCGCGTGCTCGGCGAAGTCGGCCTCGCGCTTGCCCTCGATGCTGATGCGGTTAAAACCGTCCGGCCGCACCACCTCGACGCCGAGTTGCTGCTTGAGGAACTTGCTGAGCCCCGGCAGGCGGAAGGTCGAGCCGACGCCCACGAGCTTGGTGATGTTCGAGTCGCGGTTGAGCGACTGGTAATACCCGAGGCTGCGCTGGACTTCCTGCACGAGGTCGGCGAACACGCCACGCATCGCCTGGAAGATCTGCTTGGCGTACTTGCTGGTCGCGGCCTCGCGCTTGAGCTTCTCGGCCTTCGAATAGCTGATCTTGAACGCGCGGACCAGCGCCTCGGTGAACGCGTTGCCGCCGATCGGCAGCGTGCGCAGCCAGATGCCGCCGTTCTCGACGATGATCACGTCCGTCGAGATCGTCCCGATGTCCATATAGATCATGCCGTCGCCGCCCGCGCCGTCCTTGCCGTGCGAGTCGAAGGCAAACGCGTTATAGACCGCCAGCGGGGAGAGCGTGAGCGCATCGACCCGCAGGTTCACCGTGCGGTAGTTGCTCAGGAAGTAGGCGACGCGCTCCTTGGTGATCGCGAAGATGCCCACCTCGACGTCCGGCGAGTCTTCCTGCTGAAAGACCTGGTAGTCCCACTCGACCTGTTCGATCGGGAACGGGATCTGCTGCACCGCCTCGAATTTCACGATGTCGGGGATCTTCTTGGGCTCGACCGGCGGCAGCTTCGCGAAGCGCGCGAAGGCCAGGTGCCCCGGCACGCTGACCACCGTGTTGGCGTGGCTCAGGTCGTGCTTCTGGATGAGCTGATCGAGGTGGAGCTGGATCTGCTCGTTGACGTCGATATCCGGCGTCGAGAGGATCTCCTTGAAGCGGATGATCTCGTAGTCGTCGAGATGCACCTCCTGCCCGTGGCGCGAGAGCCGCACCGCCTTGATCGCGTACTGACCGACCTCGATGCCCCATGCCTCGTTCTTCTTTGGCATCAGATACACTCCGTCTCAGGGGGAAAGTCGAAACTCCGGTCGGGGGTCAGCCAACCACGGGGGATCACAAAGACCGGGGCCATCCATGCCCATTTCGCGCCCTCGATCGGCCCCGCGCGGGCCCGCTGAGGTCGCGGCGTTCTTCCACGGCCGGCGATCGGAATTGCGGCCTCGCGTCCGCAGCGACGGTGGCATCTCACGACCGTGCCAACAACCCGCCGAACCAAGCTGCTTCATCTTAGGGTCAGGCCCATCGGGTGGGATAACGGGATGGATACGGGGCCTGAACGCAATGCTTCGCCTGTCACTCATCATTAAACCCGCACCGGGCGCTCCGGTCAAGGCATTTTAGCGACTTAATCGATCTTCCAACGCCTCACAGATCGTGTGAATCAACACCTTGTGGATTTCCTGAATCCGCGCGGTCACCTCGTGACGCACCAGCAGGTCGACGGTCGCCCGGCCCAACGTCGGCCCGCCGTCCTTGCCCAGAAAGGCGATCGAATCGAGGCCCAACTCCTGCGCAGCCTCCAGGCCACGCCGAACGTTCGCCGAGTTGCCCGAGGTACTCAGGCCGATGACCACGTCGCCGGGTCGGCCGAACACCCGCACCTGCCGGGCAAACACGTCCTCAAAGCTGTAGTCGTTGGCCCCCGCGGTGATGACGCCGCCCGAGTCGGCCAGCGCGATCGCGGGGTACCCGGGCCGATCGCGGTGATAACGGATGACGAATTCCGCGGCGAAGTGCGACGCATCGGTCGCGCTGCCGCCGTTGCCGAAGATCAGCAGCTTGTGCCCGGCGGTCAGGCAATCGCCGATCAACTCGGTCGCCCGCCCCAGCGCGGGGCCCAGCGCCCCGGCGCTCGCCAAAGCCGCGGTCAGTTCCGCAAGATTCCGATCCAGCAGGGCCGCCACATCCGTCATCCCCGCAGACTACCACACCGCGCCCAACACCGCCCTGCCCCCCGTGCCCCTCCACGAATGTCCACGCCTTCCGGGCGTCGGTGCCAGCGAGCACGGCAGTGCCCTGCCACGATCTTTACAACCCCCAACCCCGTATTCGCCGATAACTCCCGTGGCCGTTACAATCCATGGATGGACCACGCCCGCCGGCGCGGCGGCCAGCCGGTCACGGATGACAGATCAGGGACCCGACAACATGCAACGCATCACCTTCCTCGCACTGGCCGCGGCGCTTAGCGTCGCGATGGGCTGTAACAAAAACCAGAAGCAGGCCTCGCTCGAACCCGTGCCCGCCCCGCCGCCCAGCGGCATGAACGATCCGTATGGCGATCCGTACGCCGCCCCCGCCCCCACTAGTGCCGGCGGCCCCATCGCCGCGGCACCCGAGCCGATCGTCGTCGGCCCCGTCGGCGGCAGCTACACCATCGCCAAGGGCGACACCCTCTGGTCCATCGCCAAACGCGAATACGGCGACGGGCAGAAGTGGAAAGACATCGCCGACGCCAACCCCGGCGTCAACCCCAACAAGCTCCGCGTCGGCCAGCAGATCACCCTGCCCTGACGCCCCACCACTCCCCCTCTCCCCCCAAGCCCAACCCAAGCCCGCCGATGCGCAGCCCCTTCCGGGGGCGGAGCTTGGGCGCGATATCCGCGCATCCAAATTACTCACCCCCAACTCACCCCCGCCCCCAGCGCCTCAGCCAACCGCTCCAGGTATCGCACGCGGGGCGTTTCCACCACCCCGAACTGCGCAAGGTGCGGATTGACAAACTGCACATCCAGCAAGTGATAGCCCCGCGCCCGCAGGTGCTCGACCAGGTGTACCAGGCAGAGCTGCGAAGCATCCGGCCGGCGCGAAAACATCGACTCCCCGAAATACGCCGCGCCCAACGCCACGCCGTAGAGCCCGCCCACCAATTCATCGCCATCGTACGCTTCGACGCTGTGCGCCAGCCCCGCGTGGTGCAAGTCTTCGTACACCGTGATGATCTGGTCGCTGATCCACGTCTCGGCCGCGCCCGGTCGCGGTTGGGCGCACGCGCGGATCACCTGCGCAAATGCGGTGTCGCGCGTGATGCGGTACGGCCGCTGCTTCACCCGCTTCGCCAGCGACCGTCGCACCTTGAAGCGCTCATCCAGCGGCAGCAGCGCCCGCGGGTCGGGGCTGTACCAGTCGATGCCGCCGCGACCGTCACGCTGCCGCGCCATCGGGAAGTAGCCGGCACAGTACGCACGCACGACCAGCTCGGCGGAGAACACGGGTTGCTCGGCTTCGCGTTTCACATCGCTCAGCTTACCGCGGCCTGGGCCACACGCCCGCGTCGTTCAGTTGCCGCGACG
Source organism: uncultured Phycisphaeraceae bacterium (assembly GCA_964614575.1). Taxonomy (GTDB): domain Bacteria; phylum Planctomycetota; class Phycisphaerae; order Phycisphaerales; family Phycisphaeraceae; genus JBGTLW01. The sequence goes on from CAZTLX010000031.1 coordinate 11,710, forward strand.
CCTGCTCGGCCCAACCCCGGTTGGCCGCGGGCGACGCCGGCGAGGGGTGCAGCACCTGCTCGATCCGCACGCCGTGCTCCCCCAGCACCGCCGACGCCTTCTTGAACGCAAACCCGCCGACGCCCACCACCACCTCGGGCGACAGCGCCGTGACCACGCGCTGCAGGTGCCGATCGCACGCCGCGTCCAACCGCGCACGCTCCGCGGCCGGCAGCTTGTCCGGCGTGCGGTTGCGCCCGCCCTCTTCCATAAACACCAGCGGGCAGTAATTGGCGACAAAATGATCTTTGAAAAAAGCCTCGGGTGTCGCGAAACGCTCGGCGAACAACCCCCACAGCCTGCGCCCGCTCACTTCCGAGCGCGCACACGCCAGCCCCTCCACCGGCCGCTTGGGGTGCATCTGCGCGGGCGGCTTGATCGCTTCGTTCAGGCCCAGCCACTCGCGCACGTGCCCGACCTCGCCGAACGGCACACCCGACTGCGCCATACCCCAAGGCCCGGGGTTCATGCCGAGGAAGATCACGCGTTTCGGCGTGTTCCCGAACCGCCGCAGATACGCTTCGTGCATCGGCCAGGCGTAATCCAGCGGGTTGTAAACATGCGTCACCGGGTCGCCGAAGCGCAGCTTCGCCACCGCGCGCGACAGGTCCTGCGCCGCGTCGATCAACGCTTCCACACTCTGGGGGGCGCGGGCCATCGAGGGTAAATCAGACGCCCACCATGCCGACGAACTCGGCAAAGCGTTCGTCGATCTCCGCGCGCGTCAGCGTCTTGAGACGGCCGACCGAGAAGTCCTCGATCGTGTAGCTGGCGACGACCGTGCCGTACGCCATCGCGGTGCGCAGGTCCTTGAGGCTCGGCGTGCCCTCGACATGATTCGCCAGATAACCCATCATGCCCGCGGCGAAGCTGTCGCCCGCGCCGGTCGGATCGACCACGGTGCGGGCCGGGTACGCCGAGAGCGCCGCGAACCCGTCACGGTGACGGATCAGCGCGCCGTGCTCGCCCTTCTTGATGACCACGAAGCTCGGCCCCATCTCGATGATCTTGTCCGCCGCGACGATGACGTTCGCCTCGCCGGTCAGCAGCTTCGCCTCCGAGTCGTTGATGACCACGCCGTCGATCTTGCCGAACAGCTCGATCAGCGCATCGCGGGCCGTCTCGATGTAAAGCTCGATGGTGTCGGCGACGACGAGCCTGCGCTTGGGGAAGTCGTCGAGCAGCGCGATCTGGTTCTGTGGCGTGGTGGTCGCGAGGAAGATGTGCTCGCAGTCGCGGTAGGCCTCGGGCACGGCCGGGAGCTTCTCGGCCAGCACGCCTAATTCGACCTTGAGCGTGTCGCGGTCGTTCATGTTTTCGTGATACTTGCCGTGCCAGCGGAAGGTCTTGGACCCCGCGCGGCGTTCGAGGCCGGCGGTATCGACCTTCCAGTGGTGGAACAACTCAACAAATTCCTCGGGGAAATCCTCGCCGACCGCGCCGACCAGCTTCACCGGCCCAAAGAAGCTGGCCGCGGCCGTGAAGTAGATGCTCGACCCGCCGATGACATCGTCCGCCTTGCCGGTCGGCGTCTCGATGGTGTCGATCCCGATGCTGCCGGTAACCACTAAGCTCATATCAATCCTTCATAGAAAGTTTCACCAATACCCCAACCCAAGCCCGTCCATGCGCAGCGCAGTGGAGCTTGGGCGGGATCACGATTCCATTCTCCTCCAACACCTTCACCCCTTCACCCCTTCACCCCTTCACCCCCTCCCCCTTGCAGATGATCTTCCACTCCGCAACCTCGACCGGCTGCACGCTCAGCCGTGAGTTCTTCACCAGCACCATCTCCTTGAGCCGCGGCTCCGCCTTGATCTGCGCCAGCGTCACCGGCGTTTTCACCGGCTCCACCGCCCGCAGCGTCACCATCCCGAAACCCCGGCCCGTGTCGTCGCTGGGGTCCGGCTCGTGCTCCTTCACCACCTCCACCACGCCGACGATCCGCTTCGCATCGACCGAATGATAAAAGAACCCGCGGTCACCCTTCTTCATCTCTTTCATGAAGTTGTTGGCCTGGTGATTCCGCACGCCGTCCCAGACCGTCGTTTTCTTCGGCACGGAAACCTGATCGTCCCACGACCACGCCCCCGGCTCCGACTTGAATAACCAATACGCCATCCAGCACCTCACCCAATGGTTCCACACATATTTAGCCCCGGACGCATCGTCCGGGGGTTGCTTGCGTTCATGTTGATGAAGAAACGCTTCCCAAACACCGCGCCACCCGCGCCTTCACCTCATCGCGCCCCAGCAGCGCCAGCGTCGCGTCGATCGGCGGGCTCACCGCCGTGCCCGTCAGCGCCACCCGCAGCGGCTGCGCGATGCTACCCATGTTCTTCAGTTGTTTTTCCGCGGTGAACGCTTCCAAAGCCATCTGGATCGCCGGCGCGTCCCAGGGCTCAATCGTGTCGATCGTCTCCGCAAACGCCGCGAGGATCGCCAGACCCTCGCCTTCGTTCTTCGTCAGGTTCTTCTTGACCGCCTTCTCGTCGTAATCCGTCGGCGGGGTCACGAAAAAGGCGCCTTGAGCCGCCGGGTCGTCCAGCGTGCGACTCCGCGGCTGATACATCCCCGCGAAGATATCGAACCCATCGCTTAACTTCGCGATAAAGTCGGGATGAAACTCATCAAAGTGCGCCCGCAGCTTGACCGCGAAAACATCCGGGGGCATTGCCGCCAGCTTCTCCTGATTAAACGTCGCCAGCTTATCGCGATCAAACCGCGCGTTCTTCTTGTTGATCCCCCGCAGGTCAAAACGCTCGACAAACCAGTCCAGCTCGAACCGATCCGTCTCGTCCTTCGGGTTCCAGCCCAAAAGCGCAAGGTAATTCAGCAAGACGGTCGGCAGGTAACCCGAGCGGCGGAAATCCTGAACATCGATCTCGGGCAAATCGATATTCAAGGCCCGGGCGATCGCCAGCGCGATGTCCAGTTCGTCGTTCGATTTATCAAGGAACGCCTGATAACGATCCGCATCAGAGCAGGGGCACTCAAGTGCCCCCGCCAGCGCCGCGGCCCGCGCCGCTTTCGCTTTATCCCGCTTGCTCATCTTCGAACCGTCGGGGTTCATGATGCTGGGGGTGTGGGCCCAGACGGGGCGGTCATAGCCCAGCGCGTCGTACAGCCGGGCGTGCTTGGGGGTGTTGGAGAGGTGCTCCTGCCCGCGGATCACGTGCGTCACGCCCATTTCGGCGTCATCGACGACAACAGCGAGGTGGAACGTCGGGAAACCATCCGCTTTCTTGATGACGAAGTGTTCGAGTTCTTCCGCTCTCACGGTGATGTCGCCATAGACCTCATCGCGGAAGCTGATGTCCTGATCCATCTTCAGGCGGATCGCGCCGCCATCCTCATACGTCAGCCCGGCGGCGGCGAGCTTGTCGATCGCGGCGTTATATAAATCGAGGCGCTGCGACTGCCGCGGGATGTCGTCGTGGTTTTCGCCGCGCAACCCTAACCATTCGAGGTCGCGGAGGATGTTCGCCTCGGCCTGCTTGCTCGAGCGTTTCTGATCGGTGTCCTCGAAGCGCAGCAGGAATCGGCCGCCGAAGCGCTTGGCGTAGGCCCAACTGAAAAGCGCGGTGCGGGCACCGCCGATGTGCAGCTCGCCGGTGGGCGAGGGGGCGAAGCGGGTGACCACGGGTTTGGAAGACGGGATTGCGGGGGTTTGACCGGGCATGGGCGGCGGATTGTAGCCGATGCCGCGGGGCGGACCGAGCAGCGCCCGGCTGAATCAGATCAACGTGGTCTTCGGGCCTTGCAGGTCGCGGGAGGACGCGCCTGTTTCACGAAGGCGCGAGCGGTGTGGCGTACGCCTAGTTTGAGGAGGTGCGTGACTTGGCGGGATTGGGCGAAGGCGTCGGCCGCGCGAGCTTGGATTCCAGGCGGTCCGCCGCCGAGCGGATGCCGGGCATCCGCGGGTTGATCGCCAGCGCCTTGCGGTAGGCATCCAGCGCCCCGGCGTAGTCGCCCAGGTGACAGAGGCAGTGGCCCAGTCCCGCGGCCGCGCCGAAGTGCGCGGGCATGAGCTTGAGCGCCCGTCGGCAATCCTCCGCCGACCGTTCGTAGCGCCCGACAAAGAAGTTCGCCATCGCCCGCTGGTTATACGCCTCGGCGAATGCCGGGCACTGCGCCAGCGCCTGCCCGAAGGCCTGCGCCGCTTCGTCGTATCGCTCCTGCGCCATCAGGTCCGTGCCCCGCTCGAAGCACTCAACCCCCGCGCCCCCGCAGCCCCGGAACCAGATCGACCACAGCGCGTGTTCGGCCATCTGGTGGACCTGCGGGTCCCCATCGTGCAGCGCCCGCGAAAGCGGGCCGGTGACCGCGTTGTCGCCGATCAGCCCCAGCACCAACGCCGCCGCCCGCCGGGTGTCGGGGAAATCACTCTTTAACAGCGACGCGACCTCGGCCGGCGTCCAGCGCCGCCCCACCTCTCGCGCCAGCCCGTGCGCATCGCCGTGAGCCAGCGCCGGTCGAACCACCGTCAGAAATGTCTTCGCGTCAATCATGTTCGCCCCATTCTAGGCACGCCCCCCCTTGGAAAGGCAAGCCATGACGAATAAGGACGTTATCGGCTCCCCCCGCCCCCGCCCGGCGACCCACGAGCCGGCTTCAAACGGGCCGGGCAATGGTTTGCCGCTGATGCCCGAGCTTGATAAACTTCGTGGCTCACCGGGCAAGCCCGGGCCGTTGGCGCAGTTGGCTAGCGCGCCTCGTTGACATCGAGGAGGTCAGAGGTTCAAGTCCTCTACGGCCCACTTGTCAAGCCTTTTTGGTCAACGCAAGTTGACGCAGCAAAAGGCACCAAATCGCTAAAGGCCGTGTCTGCATCGACTTCCGAACATGCAGATGCGGCCTTGTGCTTTTCGTTGCTCCCGACCGCTGGCCGATTCTGCACCGTTTCGTGCACCGCTTTCTGCACCGCCTCGGTGTAATCGTCGTCGCGAACTTGCAGATAGAACCCCATCGCCACCTTCGGCGTGTGGCCGCACCATGCCGTCACGACATGCAACGGATACCGCCCCGCCAGGTCCGTTTCACAACTCGCCCGCATGTTCTGCCATGGCTTCTTCCATGCCTTTACCCCGGCCCGCTTGATGATGCGGCCGATCTGCGTGCAGACGTTCTTCGCGGCGCCACCCGGCTCCGGACGAAGCCGCGGCACCACGTACTCGGCACCCTCTTCCGCCCGCTCATACGCTTCGAGCAGATGCGGCCGGAGCTCGGGGAAGATCGGCACCACACGCACACCGCCGTGTGCGTGGTGCTCGGTCTTCTCCGCGTTCACCGTGAACCGCTCGCGCTGCCAGTCGATGTCCTGCCAACGCAACGCCCTTGCTTCCGATGGAATTCGCAGACCCGCATACCTGGCTAACGCCACCAACAGACGAAACTCATGATCCGGACATGCGCTGATCACCGCCTCGGCTTGCTCCCGCGTAACGAAGTGATCCCGCCCACGATTCGGCCGGACAGTCGAAGGTAGATGCGAAAACGGGTCGGCCTCGATGTACCCCTTGCGCTTCGCCGCCTTCATGAACTGCCGCGTGATCTGGACCGTCTTTCGTGCGGTGTTGTCGGAAAGCTTGGGTTTTCGCTCCGTGGTCATCCATGCCCGGAACGCATCGGCATCACCCGGCGTGATGCTGGCCAGGTCACGGCTCTCGCCGAAGTAGCCCAGCAGATGACCCTTGGCCCGATCCCAGGTCAACAACGTCGTCGGCTTCACCCGCGATGCGTTCTCACGCGCGTAGGTTTCGATGAGCTTGCCCAGCGTCGAACTCTCGCGAGCTTCCACCAACCCGACACCCGCAAGCTTGCGATGCAGGCCGTCATCGATGTCGCCCAACCATGCGGCCGTCTGGCGGCTCACAGCCTGACCGGTCAGCTTTGAGGCCAATAGGTCTTCCACGCGATGCTTCACTGCTTCCGCCTGACGCTGGCTCACCAGACCCAGGCGGATCGATGACCGACGCCCGTCCGCCTGCACGAACTGGATCGTTCTTCGTCCGCTACTTGCTGTGCTGATACTTGCCATAGTCTTTACGCTTCGCTTCAATCGCTTCTGTTGCTTCCGACGATCATCCGCCGTGGTGTCGCTCGTCTGCTTGCCCGGGCCTCTGTGAGCCGCTCCCTGGGGATCAAACGGCCAAGGCATTCGGTTCGGGGGGAAGATCAGGCCGCGACCGCCGCCACGCCCATCTTGTCACGCCACCACCGGCGCAACTCGTCCGGATCAAACTTCCGCTTGCGGCCGATCTTCACCGAGGGCACCTCGCCCGACACAGCCAGGTCGCTTAGCTTGCGCATGCTGATCCCCAGCAGCTTCGCCGCCGTCCTGCTGTCCACCAATCCGGCTTGTGTTGCGTCAACGTTCATCGCTCGATCCCTTCTTGCTTCCGTGCCCGCGTGTTCATGACGGTTCGCTCCGTTGCGATCCGCTGCACGCTTTGCGGAACATACGAGCCCGCCGAAACGGCCAGAAGTTAGGGGAAACCTTTATTTAAGATCGCATTATCTTTTTCGCAAAACAGGGGTTAACTCGTTGCTGTTATGGCGTTTGCGTGAAGATGCGTGGTACTTTGCCCCCCGTATTACTAGGGGGGGGGCAAGTACCAAAATAGTTACGTTTTTTTTCCTTTTTTTTGAGCTGGCATCGCGATTGCAACCGGCGGGGCCGCGGCCGTGCTGCGCATCGGCCTCGCGGCCGCCGCCGCAGATGCAAGCCGCAAGGTCACGCAGCCAAGCGCGTACATGCGCAACACTCGTGCATGCACCGTGCAACCACTGGTAATGCACGCCAGGTAGATCGCCCTTGGGATGCACATGGTCCGACACGCGAACACAGAAAGGTGCATCATCCGCCCGACGACGCAGATGCACATAGAACGACCCGCTGCCCACGCGATGAGTGATGCGCTTGATCTTGAAGCCCACCTGCTCGGCATAGCGACCGATCCCGTTCGCCACGCTTGCCAGGTATTGCTCAACGCTTTTGCTTGTTACGTGCATCATGTGCAGCGATCCACTCCCGGTTAAGCAGGGGTCGCCCTGCTCGCCCCGGTCGCGGCCGCCGCCGCTCGGGTGAGCGGCGGCCGCGACCGGTTCAAGCAGGGCTTTCGGATTCCCCTTCATCTTCGATGACACCAACGCCAGGTACAGCCGGACGCGTCAACGCCTGCACCAGACGAACCGCAGGGTTCGCCACCTTCAACCGCTGCTCCGGCGTCGCATCATCACCGAGGCTGGCCGACGCCCGTCGCAGTTGCTCCATCGCGATCGTCGTTGCTTCATCAACCGCCGTCATCGTCACACCGCCCTTCTGCGTTTACCATGCCAGCCTCTACCAGCAGACGCCTTACCGCTTCCACGCCCGCCTTGCGATACATCTGGATGCGGCCGCGCTTGTGGGGAAAGTCCTCAACGCCTAGCTCGGGAAATCGCGTGCGGGCCAGCATGTACACCTGCCCCGGCGTCATGCTCAACGCTTCAGCCGCTTCGCTCGCGTGAATCAGCAGGTCTTCTTCGGCCGGCATCGCTGGAGACTCGATCCGCTTGGGTTCACGCTTGCTCATGCGCTCTGCTTGCTCACGTGCACCGGAAAATGCACCGCTTTTCGTCCCTTTGCCGTTTTCTTCGCTGGTTTGCGGCAATGTTTTAGGACTCTACGGCCCATTGTCAGAAAACCAAGCCGAGCAGGTGCTTACGTCTGCTACCCGCCCATCGGGGCGGCGCGGATCGTGGTCAATCGTGCGGTAGATATTTACCGCCTGGACCTAGAGACGCGCCGCCATGCCCAAGCCCTACGTCCCCGCCTACCGTCGCCACGCCGGCTCCGGCCAGGGTGTCGTCACGCTCACCGATGCCGTCACGCGCCGGCGTCGTGATATCTACCTGGGGCCGCACAACTCGCCCGCGAGCCTGGATCAGTACGAGGTCACGATCGCGCGGTGGCTTCGCGCGGGCCGTCGGCTGGACAGCGAGCCGACCACCACGATCGGCGACGTGGTAAAGGCCTACAAGGCCCGCGTCGAGGCGACGCTGTCGCCCAGCGCGGCCGAGACGGTCGGGGTGACGCTCGGCGTCCTGGAAGAGCACTACGGCACGCTGCCGGCGGCCGCGTTCGGCCCCAAGCGTCTGCTGAACCTGCGGGAGAGGTTCATCGCACGCGGCTGGACCCGCAAGAGCATCAACAGCCGCACCCGCACGGTGGTCAACGCCTTTTCTCATGCCGTCGTGCAGGAACTGGTCGAGGCCGGCACCGCCGATGCGCTGAAGCACGTTCAGGCCCTGAAGCGGGGCGAGACCGACGCCCCCGAGGGCAAAGCGGTCAAGCCCGTACCGCTGCCGCACGTCGAGGCGATCCGGCCGCACCTGTCGCCCCAAGTCTGCGCGATGATCGATGTGCAGCTCTACACCGGTGCCCGGCCGGGCGAGGTCTGCGCGATGCGGCTGATCGACATCGAGGCGGCGGGCAAGGTCTGGACCTACCGGCCGGCGACGCACAAGAACCTGTGGCGCGGGAAGGATCGGCAGGTGTTCCTCGGCCCACGCGCCCAGGCGGTCCTGCAGCCCTTCCTTCGCGGCCGCGCCATGGACGCCCCGTTGTTCAGCCCGCGGGAAGCGAACGCGGCACGCAAGGCCCAGGCCGCCCAGGCGGGCCGGCGTGACGATCAGCCCCCCAGCCCGCGCAAGACCGAGCGCACGATCGGCGATCAGTACGACGTGACCAGCTACCGCCGCGCCATCGCCCGCGCGTGCGAGTCCGCCGGCGTGCCGAAGTGGTCGCCCCACCAGCTACGCCACACCGCCGCCACACAGATCCGCAAGGAGCACAGCCTGGAGGCCGCGGCCCTGATCCTCGGCCACGCCAGCGCGACCATCACCGACGCGGTGTATGCCGAGCGCGACACCGCCAAGGCGCGGGACGTGATCGCGAAGGTCGGATGAACCCCGGAACACGCCGTGCCGACGTTCGGCCCGGTGGTCAACACTTCAATCGAGGAAAGAACATGGATTTCGAGATAGACGAAGAAATGCTGGATAGCCGGGCAATTCACGCCATGAACGAAGCGGTCGATTTGGGGTTTGATTCGAGAAAGTGGATCGCTGTCGCGATCAATCGTTTCGCCGAGCTTTCGAGCCGAGAGCAACGGAAGGCGGTTCTGAGCAGAAGTGTTTCGTACCTGGAAGACCTGCTGACGTCAATGCGCGGCGTGGATCGGTCGGCATTAACCTTGGCTCAACGCAGACAGCATGAGATTGCACTGCGGGACGCAGAAGAAGATTTTAAGCGCTGGGTAAAGGCGTTGGATGAGATCGATTGACCGATTAAGCCGGGCCGACGTTCGGCCCCCAGCAACACGGAGAACGCCATGCAAATCAGAGTAGGCCCCTTCGCTTTCGAGCTGACGATATCCCCGAGCCGACCGGTCGGACCTGCCGGCGGACCGGCCGACGCGCTGATCGACTTCGACCACCAGACCATCACGCTCTACCGCGGCGTCCGCGGCCAGCGCCGCCGTCACGCGCTGCTGCACGAGCTGTGGCACGCCAAGCGGTATTACCTTGGCGCTCGCGTCGATGATGCCGAGTCGGACTGCGACCTGCACGCGGCGTTCATGCTTGACGTGATGAACCAGGTCGAGGCCCTGGGCGGCTGGGCCGCGATCGATGACCTGGAAGCCGAGGCGACGGGCCCGATAGGAGTGCTGCGTAGCGCTCTATAAGCGCAAAAGAACGCGCGCGTTTTTGCGCCTATCAAACGTCATTCCGCCACACAATGCCACTCCACCCCAACCCGTAACGGAGCAATGGCATGAGTGACGATCTGATAACAGTCGATAACCGTCTCACACTATCCGAGGCCGGCCGCGCTGTCGGCGTATCGCCGAACACCGTATTTCGCTGGATACGTGAAGGCAGGTCGAACGTGCTACTCGCGCACGGTCGGCTCGGCTGGCGTATGTTCACCAGCAAGCCGGCGCTGGACCGCTTCATGCGGGAAGTTGCCGAGGCCGAGACGCGCGAGAACACCACCACCGCGGCGGCCTGAGCGATGACCCCGCGGCAAGTCGCCTATCTGCGCCCGGGGACCGAGCTGCGCGTCACTGACCCGCTGCTCGGATCGGTGCACGCTCGGCTTGAACGATTCGACCGCGGGACGGGCCGCGTCGTGGTGCGCCGGTTTGACCTGGCAGCCGGCGACTTTGAGGCGGACGCGCGGGCGATCCCGCCGGCGGACGTGATCGAGCGGCACCGGCGTTTCTGAAAAAGAAAAAGCCCCGCGGTTGCAGCCGATCGGGGCGGGAAGGATCCTCACATGATAGCAGCGACGGACCGCACCAAGGGCATCTATCGCCGGGTTTATTCTGCGGACCTGACCGACAAGCGGGTAAACGCATTGAGCATGGAAGCCGAGCTAACGCTTCACCGGCTGCTGATGCTCGCCGACGACTTTGGCAACGCTCAGGCCGAGCCCGAGCTGCTGCTGATCCAGTGTTATCCGCGCCGGCTCAGCGAGGTCACCGACGAACGCTTGGCCGCGTGGGTGGGGGAACTGAAGTCGCGCGGATTCATTGAGCACTATGAGGCCGAGGGGGATCAGTACCTGCACGTCCTTAATTGGGAGGCCGACCAGCCGGCGGGCAAGAACGGCAAGCGCGTGAGGCGGTTTCCACCATGGCCGGGTGAAACCAAGCTCGCCGAGGATGAAGCAAAAGAGGGCGAGGGCGTCCCGGAGAATCCCAGAGAATCCGAGATAATCCAGTGCGAACAACCCCAACCCCATACACATGCACATACACAACCCCAGGGCACAGAATCCAAGCGCAGGCAGAAGGGGCAGGGAGTTCAATCAGGTGGGGGGAGAGTGGGGTCCCAGGCGGAAAAACTGATCGCGAGGATCAGCCAAAAGGGGGAATTGATGGAGGTGCTGGATCGGGCCGGCGTGGAGAGCGACGAATACCGCCGCGCCATCATCGCGCGGCGTGACCTGACGCCGGAGCTGGCACGCGCCGTCTTGCGCGACGTGGCACGATCCGGGGCCGTGGACAACGTGGGGGCGGTGGTGGGTAAGCGGCTCAAGGAGTGGTCGCTGGCGAAGCTCCGAGAGTGCGCCGCCGCGGAGGCGCAGGCGTGACCCAGGAAGCCTACCAGCTCGAAACCGGCCGCTGGGTGGTCGAGGTGACGCGCGATCGGATTCGCTGCCCCCAGTGTCAATCCACGAGCCACACGCAACAGCGTGGGCGTCGGCCGAACGGCGACGGCACCACATGTCAGCGGCGGGTTTGCCACGACTGCTACGCCAGCTTCGACGTGGTCGAAACCGAGCCGGTTCCGAAAATCGGAAAACCATCAGAAGGCCCTGATTAATCTGCCCCCATGCTGACCGTCACGCCCCCGATCCCGTTGACGGTCACCATCCCCGGCCCACCCGCGGCCCAGAAGGTGCTGCCCATGCCTTACGTCGATTCCATGCTCCCGCTGCTGCCCTGGGACAACCTGTGGAGCGGTCTGCCCGCGGTGCGGTCCGAGATGGAAGCGGGCGAGCTGGCCGTGAGTTGGGAGGCCTTGGAACACCCCCGTGTGATGCAGCCCGAAGCGCCGACGATCAGCACGGCCGGCGGGGTCGCGGTGATCCGCGCTGCCGGCGTGATGACCAAGCGCCCGAATGCCTGGCTGCTGGCCTGCGGCGGCACGCCGGCGTTGTGGTTGTGCACCGCGATCCGCGAGGCCGCGGCCGACCCGCATATCGTGGGCGTGGTGCTCGACCTGAGCAACCTGGTAGCGGGCGCTCACGGCTCCGAGCCATGCATTTCAGAAGAAATCGCCCTCTGCGGCAAGCCGGTCGCGGCGTGGATCAGCGGCCGGGGCTGCGGCGCCGCGGTGATGATCGGCGCGTCGTGTGATGCGTTCTGGGCATCGCCGACAGCGGCGATCGGCGCTGCCGGCTGGTGGGTGGTCGAGCCCTCAAGACATCTCTCCAGTCACTACGGGGCACCATCGACCACCCACCAGCCGGCAGCATTCGAGGTGCCGGAGGTTTCTCGGCGCGAACAAGCCAAGCTGTCGGCGGCGCTCTCAGCGGTTCACGCCGAACTGTTAATCGAGCGCCGGGGCATGATGCCGGTCGAAGCGATGGGCGTCGCTCATGGTGCGGTGTGGTCGGCCGAGCAAGCCCAGGCGGCGCGGCTCATCGATGACCTGGTCCCGACGCGCGAGGTCGCGGTCGATCGCGTGGCGCGGGGCGACGTGGGGAGGGCCGCGCGATGAGCGACTTTTGGAGCATGCACGCATCCGGGCTTGAGTCGCACGCCGCGGTGCCGACCTGCCGCAGCTTCGGCATCGAGGGGACGGGCGGCCGGGGTCGGCGTGGCCGCGTGGCGGTCGTGATGGTTGCTGGCGTGTTGACCAAGGCCGGCGAGCCGGTGCGCGGCCTGCCAACACGTTTTCCAGGTAGTCCAATGCCGACTTGACGATGTCTTTGTCCAAGTTTGCATCGGCCAGCAACCGCTTGAGCCGGGCACCCGACGCTCTGGAACACACCGTCGATCTGGTCTTTGGGCCAGACAGGTGGTAAGCCATAAGTGCAGGGTCAGACATGTTTATCGCAGCAGTTTGGCGTCTTCGCCGGCGGCAGCACCGCCGTCGGCGTCGCTGAACAGGGCGTCGTCGTCCAGTGTTGGGCCGCCGGCGTACTGGGTGGTGAAGCCCTGGTCGCTGGACTCAAAAGACGTGCTGCCGTCGTTGCGTGTGACTGTACCCCTCCACTGCCCGCTGCCCGCGTCGGTCCAGACGCTCTCGGTCTCGGCTTCCGTCGTGCCGCCGCCGGTGTTGCGGTCGCTGAGGACGATGGCCTGGGTATTGATCGTCTCGCGCCACTCGGTGCGGCGCAAGTCCTGGACGCCGCTGCCATCTTCGGTCACGAGCGTGGCGTAGGAGAAGTTCTGGTTGGCACCGCTGAAGTTCAGTTGGTTGTTCGTTGTCGGGTCGGCCGGGGTGAAAGTGTCCACCGGATTGATGATGTATTCGGGGGTGAACGCGTTGTTGTTCAGGAGGATGGCGAAGCGCGAGGAGGAGTTGCGGCCGTTGGACGTGCCGCCCGAGCCCTGGTAGTCGCCGGTCGCGTTGACTTCGGCGACGGTCATGGTATCGCCGTTGGCCTTGATACCCGCGTACCAACCCTCGCCGCCGCCCTGCTTGTTGGACTGGGCGAAGATGACCAGCCCTTGGTGGATGCCTCGGAGCTGGGCGGAGTTCTGGATCTGCCGGGCGGTGCGGCGGGCGGCGCCCAGCGCCGGCAGAAGGATGCCGATCAACAAGGCGATGATGCTGATAACGACCAGCAGTTCGATGAGGGTAAAAGCTTTGGAGGTCCGGCAGGTGTGGTTCATGGTGTGATTTCCTGGATCAGGGGATGAAGTTTCCCCGGGCGACGCCCGCGAGTGCGCAGAGTATGCGAGGCCCACTTCACCACTGGGCCGCAGCGGCGCTAGGTCTCGGTTAACTTTTCGGGATGCTTGCACAGGTTTCTGGCGGTTCCATTGAAAAAGACGCAGCGGGCCGCAAAGCCCGCCACGCCGATGAATACGCTTCGGTCGAATCAATTCGCCGACTTGCGCTGGCGAGCCAGAATAGCCAACCCCCCAAGCCCCATCAGCGCCAGCGACGCGGGTTCGGGGATGGGGACGATACGCATGGCGTTGAGCGTCATAACGCTAAACCCCTCTGTGACGTCAGACGGATCGGTGAATATGAACTCCACCATGCCACCGCTGACGGTTACATTCTCAAAGACAAGCGGAGCCGGATCCGTCCAATCAGCGTCCGCCATGATGACGCCTGCACCAGCAGACATGATGACCCCCAGGTTTCTTAAACTGCTGGTAGGCGTGCGGCTCATGTACGAGTAAATCTCGAAGGTGTAGGGGATCGTGTCGTCGAGCCCAGTGAAGGTAAGTGTCAAGCTCGGTCGGGGGTTGGTGGCGACGCTAGACCCAAATAATCCCACCGCATCGTCGCCGACTGCCGCGGGTAGCACGCCGTTTGTCGTGCCACTTGAACTCACGGCGTTGTAACTGACCGTGGGCGGTCTTATGAAGACTATGTTGCTTATGGAGACTGATGTGTTCTCGCCGTTCTCATCGAAGAGTGTGACTGGCGTCTCAGCTTGATTGACGTCCTCGTCTTGAGTGAAAACCATCAGGTTCCATCCGGGTGCCGTGCCGTTATGCCTGGCGACGTCGCCGAAGTCGAGCTGAATCGGCGTTGCCATCACATACGGGCACAGGGC
>CAZTLX010000032.1:0-25670 GCA_964614575.1 uncultured Phycisphaeraceae bacterium
TGATCGAGGGATTGCATCGCTGGCCCCGCCGTAGCGGAGGCGAACGGTGAGCGAATGCCGGGTATCCTGCTGACAGGTGCGTGTGCTGTTGACCACAGTGAGTTGGCAAAGAGCAGGCCGCTATGGTTTGGCTGCGGGGGGCGGGGTGTCAAGGGGGAGATGGACCCACAGTGAGAAACCCATGCCGTGCCAACCGTTTTCACAGCGATAGAGGATGCGGTTGCGGCCTTGCTTGAAGTGGACGCGGCGCATCGCCTCATCAGGACGCCAGCCTTTGAGGTGGTCGGCTGAGACCCACACGGGGATGTCGTTGATCCACATGCGGCCCTTGTCATCGCTACCCATCGTGACCCACAGCGCGGTGGCCTCATCAAAGTGCAACTCGGTATAGGCGTACCAGATGCCATACTCCTCGGCGTTGGTGGGTACGACCACGCCGCGGGGGTTTCCCGTCTGCACGAACTCCCAGCCAATGGTTCGCCCGTCTTTGCCGACGTAGGTAGTGTCGAGATCGACCAGATTTTCCGGGGGGAAGCTGCGGTCGATGTTGGCGCGGTCCGGGTTCGGCCAGGGGCCGATGATGTACCACGTGCCCACAGCCATCCACGTGGCACCCTCGTCGCCCACAGCACCGACCTTGCGGCCGAAGACGGGGTGCTGGTTTCGCGCGATAGTGGGTGGCGAGGGTTGGGCCCGCTCGTCTGAGGCGATGCTGCCGGTGCGTTGCACGTGAGGCCCGGCGAACTGCTCAGAGCCGGCGGCACCGTCTTGGGGGACCGGTTGCTGCTGCGCGTCACCGGGTGTGGCGTCCGATACATCCGAAGATGCATCAGACTGTTGTCCTGAGCTGGCCTGGGCCACGGCCTGCATCGCCGCGGTGACGTCTGTTGCCTGGCCGCTGATATCGACCGACGCCAGCGATTCGAGCTGCTGCATCGCGGCCGACCGCGCCTGGATCGCTTCGAGCGAGACCGGCCGCCCCTCCGCCCCCCCCGCCTCCTGTTGCGCCTGGGTCAGCAGCAGGCTGGCCAGCGACACCATCGAGCCCGACTCGCTTACCGCGACCTCGATCTGTTGCCGCTTGCGCCCGAACTGCTCCATTGTGCGTGTCTGGGATGCGATCGCTGCGGCATCGAGCTGCGGGCGGATCGGCTTGAACTGCACGATCGCCTCACGTGCCTGATCCAGCGTCACCTCACGCAGCATCGCCAGCTTCATCGCCCGCACCTCGCTGTACTCCTCGGTCACCTGCGCCTCGGCCTGCTGCGCCGCTTCGTACAGTTGGAGCAGGTTCATCTGTGTCGTGTCGGGCGCTACACGTGTCGGTTGCTCCGCAGCGGCCTGCTGTTGACGCTGCTCCAGCGCATGGATGGCCAGACGCCTGGCGGCCTCGCGGGTCTGCTGGGCGACGACTTCCTGCCGCGTTTTGGCCTCGACCTGCTTGGCCACGGCCGCTTCCTGCGCCGCGGCTCGATCGGCCTCACGCTGCTGCGCCTGAGCCTGCCGCTGCTCTACCTGCTTCATCAGCTCATCAACACGCTTCTGCGCCTCGGCGTACTCACGCTCGCTGCGCTGTGCCTGATTATGCGCGCGGTCGGCAGCGGTCTGGGCGTTGCGGCGGTCGCGCTCGGCCTGCTGCTGGGCGGCTCGGTCCTCACGCTCGCTGGCCGCGTCGCGCTGCTGCTCAAGCTGCTGGGCACGCGCCTGGTGCTCCTTAGACTTGCTCGCCAAGTCTTCGGCTTGGGTCTTGCGCTCCTGGGCGCGCTGCTGCGCGGTGACAAGGTCGCGCTCGGCGCGGTACGCAGCCTGCTGCGCGTGCTGTTGCTGCTGGGCTGCATGCTTGTGCTGATTGACCGCGGCCATCGCCTGGCGCTGGGCCTCGAGCGCCGCGACCTGCGCCTGAGTCAGCTCGCCGGTGGTGTCGATCGCTTCGAGCCGGGCCACCAGTTCCTGCTGCAGCGCCTCGGCCACGCCCTGCAGCACGTCGGTATTGCGCATCTGCTCGGTGGTCTGGGGGTTGTCCGAAGCCAACGCCTCGGCCGCGGCGGCCATGGCCTGCAGCACCCGCTCGGTCAGCTCCTCAATCGCGCGCGGCGACTGCTCGATCATCTGATGCTCATAAACATCAAACTCCTTACGTTGCTCCTGCTTGAGCCGATCCATCTCGTCGAGCACCTCGTGCAACTGCTGCACGTCGCGCTCGAGCTGGTCGCGGTTGATCTGCTCAATCTGCTCAGCGGCGTCGGCGATGCGCTGTGACGCCATCGTCACATCGGGGCGCTGCCTGGTGGGCTGCTCGTCGGTGATCATCTGGCGTAGCGGCGTGAACCACAGCAACGCCGCGACCGCTGCCGTGTGCAGCACGAACGAGATGACAAACCACCCGGGCCCGCGCCGGCTTGGCCGGGGGAGCTGGAGGGTGGGCGGCAGCGGGCCTGGCGCGCTGGCCTTAGGATCGGGGCGGTGCGGTGCCGGGTCGGACATCGGTCAATCCCTCAAATTTCGCCAACTCCAGCACCTGCACTACCGCGTGCCACGGCGTGGTGCGGTCGGCGTTGATGCGGAGTGGCTGGTCTTTATTTTCGGCCGCAGCCTGACGCAACTGCTCGTGCAGGATCGTCACAGTGATCGGGTCGGCCCCGAGGTAGAAGCGGCCCTGCGCGTCGATCGAGACGGTGAGGATGTCGCTGGCCGGCACCTCCTGCGCCGCCAGCACCGCGTCGGGCAGCTCCAACGGCAGCTCGCGCTCGATCTTCTTGAGCGTCGAGGCCACCAGAAAGAAGATCAGCAGCAGGAACACGCAGTCGATCAGCGGTGCCATCTGCACCTCGATGCCCTCGTCGTCCTGAAGGTTAATGCGCATCATGGGCCTCCGGCTTGGCGGGCGGGGTCGGATTCGGCGGCGAGGTGGCGGACGTGGGCGCGGCGGGCGTGGCCGAAACGCCGGCCGGTGTCACAGCCTTGGCAACGAACCACGCGGTGATCAGTTCGCTGACTTCTTCTTCCAGATCGACGCCAAACACGTTGATCTTGCTCTTGAAGAAGTGGTAGAGCGCCAGAGCCGGGATGGCGATGCTCAGCCCAGCGCCGGTGGTGATCAAAGCCTTGGCGATGTCGCCGCCGAACGCAGCGGGGTTGGCCAACTCGCCCATGATGGCCACCTGATCGAATGCGCCGATCATGCCGATGACCGTGCCCAGCAGGCCCAGCAACGGCGAGATGGTGGCGACCACCGCAAGCGGGTAGGCGCGCTGGAGGTGGCGTCGCAGATCGCGGGCCGCCAGGTCGCCGGTGATCGTGTTCACGTCCGTGGCCGAGGCGTGGCGGTAGGTGGCGATCGCGCTAAGCATCCGGCCCAGCGTGCTGGGGTTGCTGCGGCCAAGGGCGATCACCGCGTCGGGATTACCGGCCTGCCACAGCCGCGCCGCCTCCGCTGCCAGGCCATCGGGCACGATCCGGCTCTTGCGCAGGTTCACAAACCGCTCGATCGCGTACCCCACGCCCGCGATCGACACCAGCGCCAGCAGCAGCATCGTCGTGCCGCCCTGCACAAGCTTGCGCAGAATCGCCTCGCCGCTGGTCATCGCCTCGTGGTCGTCATCTGCCGACGCCGCATCCACTTCATCGCCCGCATCCCTCGGCGCGGCCTGCTCAGCGACGGCCGGGCCCTGCGAGGCCTCGCCATCCTCCTGAGCCAACGCCCGCGGCAACACCAGCAGCGCCCCCATCAACAACAATAAAATCAGCAAACGTCCAGTATTCATCCAGCAATCCCTTTCAAACAAATCACTCGCTATGCATTCACCGGTATCGTGGTCCCAATTCTCTACCGCCGAAGTTGTTGCCAGTTGAATGCTCCGCGTCCAATTGCGGTGCTGGGAGCCTACGCCAAGTGACTTGCGGAGCTTGCTTCGGGGGTCAATCACTGTTTGGCGCTTCACCACCCCAAGGTTACCGCAAGTTGGCCTAGATGGCAGACTTGAGCCAAATGGCGTGGGACGATTTGGTGCGGTTACGACTGGATCAATTCATATGCCACGCCCTCACTCACGCCGGAGGGGAACACCAAAGAGACATCCACCAACACGTCCAACGCAAGACACCACGCGCATGACGCCAAGGGGAGCATCACCGCTTTTTGCACTCGTCATACTTCTCATAGTGGTTGGAGCAAGTTTTCCCATGCAGGTTGATTAGCCCAGCCGCAGCGTCAGGTCTAGCTCGACCGGCAGGCGAAGGCCCAGTTGCAGGCGGGCGCAGTGATTTGGGATTGCGGTCGGGATAGGTACCTCATGTTTGATCGCCAACCGGTGGGCCGCAGGAGGCAGGCCCGCGATGATAAGGCGGTCGGTCCCATTGACCAGCGTGACGGTGGGGCCGGTCAGGTCGATACTGCGGCCCGCGGCAACAACTTGGCCGGTCTCCTCGATGCATGAACCATCGCGCACGCGGAAGATCAGTGACGCAGCCATCGCATTGGGCGTTCGACAGGCAAGGCGTATTCGCAACGTGTCCCGCTCCCAGGCCACCTTGATATCGCAACGCAGGTCCCAAGGCATCGGGATGTCGGGTCGGCCGGGGCGGAAGTGCGCAGTATGTACCCAGCCCTCAACCAGCCCGCTTAGGCTGAAGGTGCCGGGCTGATGGTCGTGAGCGATCAGCTTACTGGGCTGGATCGCCTGCTGATTGGCCACGGCAAGTTGGATGCTTTGGAGCACGACACGGCCGTGGTGCAGGCACAGCCAGTCCTCGCTGCGCCTCGGGCCGCCCCATTGGTCACGGACGGTGTCGAAGAAGTGGTTGCCCGGGTCGGCGGCAAGTGTCAAAGCTGTCCTACCGCGGCGGATGCGCGCGACGTGGATGTGCTTGAAGTGGCGATGGTATTGATCGGGGATCGGCTGCGGATCGGGCAACGGACCGGGATGGTTGTCCAGGTCGAACAGCAGCGGCCAAAGCGAACCATTGCCCGGCTGACAGACGCCGTCGATCATCGCCAGAGTTGTGATCCGCCCGTCGCCCGCCAGCAATGCCGCACGTCGCCCGATGCTGTAATCACACGGGCGGCTTCCTGCCGCGCCGCGGTCCTGCCGGAAGCTATAGCTGGTATCGGCTTCCATGTTCGGCTGAACATTAAAGAGCATGAAACGCAGGTTGCGCACCACGTGCTCAGCCAGTTCGGGTCGCCGAAGGAAATGTGCCAGCACCAGCAGGCCGTGGTTTGCCACGTTGTTGTAGCCCACGCCGCGCTCCTCGTACCAACACCCGTCCGCGTCGCAGTCGATGCCGTCGGCCAGATAGCTCTCTATCTTCTGCAGGTAGCGATCGTCTGGGAACATGCTGTGAGCGGCGGCGAGCGGCCCCGCGGCGGCGGCCCAGCGGTGGTTGGCTGTGTATGCACTGCCGGCCAGCACAGCCTCCGCGGCCAGGCGAATGTAACGCGCCAGCTCCTCACGCATCCGATGCGACCACGCGGTATCGAACTGCGCCAACCGGCGGTGCGCCTCAACCATCGCCGGGATGGGGAAGCCCGCCTCGTTGGGTGAATACGCCCCGCCCAGATCGAGTTGCCCGTCGCCGCGCTGACGGCGCAGGACAAACGCCATCGCCCGGCTTAGCGCTCGCTCCAGCGCGGCATGATCTAAGTCGATCAGCTCGTGCCAGAGACGTACCGCCACCAGTCGCGGGATCATCAATGCGGTGTAGCGGCCGTCGTGCCAGCCGTGGCCATACTCATCAAACGCACCGTCGTCGACCGAGCCGTCGGTCACCTGCTTGCCAAGCACTTCGCGGGCCCAGGGCTGCCAGGCATCTGCGGCAACGCGCCGCTCCTGCTCAACGGTCATCGCGGGGAAACCGGGGTCACTTGTTGGAACTGGGATGATTTGAGTTGTCATGGTACATCGTCATCAGCGCCGAAGCGCCAGAGGAGATCGGTGGTATAGCCAGTGGCCCAATAGGGCTGAAACACGGATTGATCCTTCTTCGCGGCACCACGACCGGCGGCGCTGTAGAGGCCGCTGAATCGGCTGGTGACAAGCTTCACGTCCGCACCCTTGAGCGTCGCGCCGGGCGAGGCATCCAGTTCGGGCATCATCGTCAGCGGGATCGCCGCTTCGAAGCGGGTCACGTTGGCTGGTTCGTCGCGCTTGACCGCCACACGCACGCCGGGAGCCACCTGCTGGTCGATGCCGCGCATGGGCGAGAACGGGTAGCGATGACGGAACAGCCCGCCGGGCCTGCGATAGAGCCACGCCTGCGACCCGCCCTGCTGCGCTTCGTAGAAACCAAAGAGGTAGTCCGTGCGGAACTGCGGGTAACGTCGGTGCATGGGGTCGGCGGCGGGGTAGACCCAGTCGGCCTGATTATCGAAAAGATTCAGGGCAAGCTGCAACTGCTCGCCGGAGCAAGGCAACTCGGGGACGCGCTTGTAGATGTGGCCGCCGGGCTGAAGCTCGTACCAGTCGTCGCGCGTCTGGTCCCATGGCAGACCGCCACGCTTCGGGGTGTGCAACTCGGCCATGACATACAGATGTGTCTCATCGTAGGCGAGCGCCCACCGGCCGAAAGCCTGGTTCGCGTGCTGGTCGGCCAGCTTCTCCCACGGCATGGCGGGGTCGATCACACCCACGTCGGCTACAGCGGCCGCGGGACGGATCACCAGCGGCGTGATGCCCGCGGCCAGCCATTCAGCAAGGTTCGCGTCAATCGCGCCGGGCGTGAAGCGGTGAACCTGTCGTACGCCGACGACTTCTGTGTGCGAGACATCCGCCTGTTCGAATGCCACATCACGCCGCACCCGCACGGTCACCGGCAGGGCTGCCGCGCCTTCCACCGCTTCCACCAAGCGGACAGTCTCCTCGTGCGTCTGACCCGGGGCCAGTTCAACAGTCTCAAAAGCAGCGGGCTCGATAACAAAACCCTCGGGGACCGTCACGTCCACCTTGAAGCTGCGAGGCGATTGCACCGCGTTGGTCACGCGCACAGCGATCGTCGCGCCGACACGCAAAGGCTCCAGGAGGTCCATCACCGCGATCTGTACCGGGTGCTGGAATGACTCGACGGCGAGCCCGTTGGCTACTTTTCGCAGTTCGTTGAGGCTGTCAGACACGACATAGATCGGCTCGGTGCCGATGCGGATGCGCGTCGCGGGGTACGCCAGCAAGTCGCCGTGGCCATGCCCGAACTTATCGAACACGCGAAACGCGCGGCCGCCTTCGGGGATGATGGCCGTGGCACGGGGCCCGCCGTGGGCCTGCCAGTGGACCTGTTCATTCGTGTCGTAGTGCTGGCCGAGGATAACCAGCGCCGCATCGTGATTCGCCTCGTCGGTTGTCGGCTCGATGCGCTCGAACAGGAGCATGTACGGCAGCGTGCCTGGGTTGATTTCTTCGACGAAACGCATGCCTTCGAGCACGTGCGCCATCGCGTTGTAGGCCGCGGCGTTGGGCTGCGGCACAATGTCGGGCACATTTTCAGGATCGCGCGGGTTGAAGTAGCCGCCGCTGCGATAGCCCGCGGTGAAGAAGTTGCCGAGGATCACAAGGTTCGACTTGCTTCGGCCGCTGATGAGGTTGAACAGTTGCTCCTGCACGGTCATATCCGACCACGCGGTGTACCAGTGTTCGGTGTTCCAGATGGGCAGGTTGTCCGGGGCCTTGCGGTGGATGTACTGATTGGGGAACCCGCCGCCGTGGACCGTGAGGATCGAGGTGTAATCCTGCCAGGCCGGGTCGGACATGAGGTTGTCGTAGATGTTGTTGTCGCTGTCGTTGCCGCCGACCAGAACCGTGGGGTCACCGCGCTTTGCGCCAAGGTGCGCGGCGCGTTGCAGGTCACGGTAGTGCTGCCCAGTGCCGCCCCACCCGGAGATGCCACCCAGTTCCCAAGGCTCGTTCCAGACGTTGATCGCGCGGATGGTGTGGCCCAGGCGCTTGGTGAGTTGTTCGTAGAAGTCGGTCAAGGCGCCGTAGCTCGACGGGTCGGGTGAAGCCGAGAAACGGTCTTTGCCGCGTGGCCAGGGGTGGTTGCCATAGGCCCGCGTCCAGTCCGCCCCGCTGCCGCCGAGGTAGATGGCGAACATGTCATTGTCACGGACGCCTTGGACTTCACGGTCCAGGTTGTCCCAGCGATATTCGCCGCGCTTCGGTTCGATCCGGCCCCAGTCTTCCCCGATCCGCACCCACTTCACGCCGAGTTTGCGCAACACGGGCAGTTCAAGCGCACGCTGCCACGTGCGCACGCCCCGGCAGTCGCCGAAGAACATCGAGTGTTCACGTTGCCCGGGCGCGACGGGGAACAGCACGGCGATGTTGGTCACCCACCGCGTCACGGGCCCGCTGCCATCGTTTGTATCGAGGAACAATGCGAGGATGCCGCGGCGCTGCGGGGTGTCAAACGCGAAGGTCACCTCGTGCGAGCCATTGGCGTCGATCGTGGTGCGCGGCAGGGGCTCTTGGCTGTGCTCGCCCAATGGGGTATAGCGCACGCCGCCGCGCCCGTCGGCTCGCTCATCACCCACCCACACCCAGCGCCACGCGCCTTCAAGCGTCACCGCCTCGTCCCCGGCGTTGGTCACTTGCAGCTTCAACTCGACCGGTTCACCCGGCAGGTAACAGCGGTCCCACACGTTGGCTTTGCCATGCGTCACGCGCCAGGTGCTGTCGCCCCAGTGGCTGACGTTGAAGTCCGCCCCAATGCCGCCATGGCCGGGGAAAAGCACAGCCGGCAACGCCGCTGCCGTGTCGGCTGTGGCATGAGTGGCCAGCATCATCATGCAGCACCCCGCGACCAGGTTCCGCCACGTTGATTGGGGCTGATCGTTCACGGGTTACTCGCATGCGGTGTCCATCGGTACATCAGAACTTTGTGTCGCGCGCCCTCTTCGACGAAGATCAGGTACTCGCCATCTGCACGGACGTGGACGTTGAAGGGCATCGGGATGTCCAGCCAGCCCGCGACGTTACCAACCTCCGGGCCGGGCTCGAAGGTCTGGACGTGTTTGCCTGTGTCTTTGGACAGCGCGTGGATGTGCGGTGGATTGACCGCGCCGACGAACACGAAATCCCCGGCATGCGCCAGGCCCTGGGGCATCTCGGCCGCGCCCGACTCGCGGTGCTGTGCCCCGGCTTCAACCACACCGCCATCGCTCTTAGCCAGCGGGACCACCCAGCGCAGCGTCGGCTCCGT
Organism: uncultured Phycisphaeraceae bacterium; assembly: GCA_964614575.1. GTDB lineage: Bacteria > Planctomycetota > Phycisphaerae > Phycisphaerales > Phycisphaeraceae > JBGTLW01. The sequence goes on from CAZTLX010000032.1 coordinate 9,187, forward strand.
GCTCCAATTGTCATATCGACCCAGCGCGCGCCCCGCAGAACGGTCGTCGCGATACTGGTTGACCCGCGGCAGCTCGCGCGTCGAACCCATGAGGTACATACTGTCGGTCGAAGCGTCATACACCGAGCGACGGAGGTCAATGAAGGGCTCGGGGCGCGGGAACCAGCGGAACCCCGCGTGGCGATAGATCGGCACGCCGTGGTCATCCACCCCCTCGCAAGCCATGCGGAGCACGCCGCTGCCCGCGGTGCTCCAGATGTCGCCGGTCGCTGGATCGACGTAGCGTCCCCAGTGCCAGGTACGCTGCCCGGCGATGAACTCTTCGGGGTCCATCTGGCCGTCGCCATTGACATCGCGCCAGATCGAGCCGTGCCGCGCCTCGACGCCCTCGCCCTTCACCGCCCCTTCCGGCCAGGCGAACTCCTTCTCGTGGATACCCGTGAAGCGGACAGCCGGGACCGCGGTGTGACCATCGAACCGGTACACGTCCACGTTGCCGGGCCATTGTGATGTGACGTACATGAATGGTTTGCCTTCGATCCTTGCGAAACCGAAGGTGTAGCGGTGTTTGCCGGTAATGCGAATGTCGTGCGGGTACTTGAACCGGTCCAGCGTGTAACCGACGCGGGTCCACTCTTTGCCGACCGGCTTGCTGTAGTCCATCTGGTAGTGATGGAAGAGCGTGTAGAGGTCGGTCGCATCGTTGAGCGGATCGATACCGACGTTTTCCAGGAACTCCAGGCCGAGGAGCTCCCAGTTGAGTTGACCGTCGGGCTTAAGCGACCGCAGCACCGTGCCCGTGCCATCGCTCCCGGCCCGCCCGCGCAGGTTGCCGTCGCTGGCGATGTAGAAGTTGCCGTCGCTATCGACACCGATGCCGGTGATCCCATCGAAGCGCGTCGGGGTGACCTTGCCGGCTGGCTTGGTCAGAAGGCTTTCCGCGAATGTACCGACTTCCTTCGGCTCTTTCGTGATGTCGTAGATGATGACCTGGTTGCGTGGGCCGTTCTCTCCCACCAACAATCGGCCATCGGGATGCACCGCCAGCGCTCGCGGGTTCACGATGTCGGTAATGGCTTTGCCCGTCGGCTCACCCCGCGGCGTGATCTGCACCAGTCGCGGGTTCTGGCCACCACGTCGCTCCATGTGCTGGATCACCCACAGTTTGCCGGTGGTATCAGCCACGAGCTTGCCGGGGATGGTGAAATCCATCCGGCGGATTTCTTTCATGGACTCGATGTCGAAGACGACAATCACATCCTGCTTCTCGATGCTGGCGAAGAGTTCGTCGCCCACGATCGCGAGCCCGCGGATGTCGTGCGTGTCGGTGCGCCATTCGCCAGCCTGCGGGTAAAACTTTGCCGGGTTGCGTTCATCGCGTCGTGTCTGGAGGGTGCCCTTGCGATCGAAGCGGCGGATCAGCGCGTCCTTCTTGCTGCCGAAGCCGCCGTAGCCGAAGAACAGGTATCGGTCGTTCGCGGTGACAGCCCGGCTGTTGGAGTGGCCAAACGGCGGCAACCACAGCACCTGCTCGCCGTCCTGATATGCGCACTGCTCGCGGCAGTCTTCATCCCACCACGTCGTGGCATACACCCTGCCCTGCGGCGAGACGAACATATCCTGGATATGCCCCTGCACATACTTGCCCTGGTCACCGGCGCCGAATGTGTTGCCGATCCATGACGTGCGATAGGTCGGCTCCTGTGCCACGGCATATCCGGCGCACAACAGTAACAGCGTGATCCCCATCCAACACAGCCCACTGAACAATTGCGATTGCTTCATTTCTACTATTCCATGGGGGAAACATCGTTCTCAGCTCATGCGCTATTCCATCGCTTGATCGGCGGGCGGCATCCAACGGTGCATCAGCACCTTGGCATAGCTGACTTCTTCGGAGAACACCAGGATTTCGCCGTTGGCGCGTTGGAAGGCGCGCAGGCCCCGTTCAATGTCCAGTCCCATGCCCGTCCACAGGTGACCCCCAACCTCGCGGCCGGGCTTCCAGTGATGGATCTGCTCCCCGGTGCGGCTGTCGAATACTCGCACTTCCATGCCCAGACGTTGGCCGACAAACACCCAGTCGCCGACATAGGTCATCGACTTGTGCACCACGTCGGGCAGTTTCATGACCGAGCGCACGGTCGGCTCTGTGGACCAGTTGTCGTAGCGGACGACCTGACGTCCGATGCTGCGGCCCATGTTGCGGCCGTGGTCCCTGTCCTGCGCCCGGTCGGCGAAGCCGATCATGAACATCACGTCGTTTTCCGAGTCATACTCCACCTTTCGGATCAGTTCCAGATCGCCGGGGTTGGCGATCACCCTGGCCTTTTCCTCGCTGTAGATGGGAATCCCGTTTTCATCCAGCCCCAGAAACGGGTAGTGAATTATGCGGTCGCCGTGTACGGGGACATTCCACACATCCCCGTTCGCCGACCACGTGACAGAGCCCCAGATAAAGGCGTTGAGCGGGTGGTACTCGTCCGTCTGGAAGGCGCCGTCCGGCGGGGTGGACCCGCTGCCGTCGCGCCACATGAACTTGCGCATGTCGTCCGGGCGGTTCGGGGGGAGTATGTTGCCGCGCACGATCCAGGGAAACTTTCCGCCGAAGAACACAGCGGGCACCGCGATCTCGCCGTCGAAGCGATACATCACATTCGCATCGCGGTATTGGTCCTGCAGGATCATGAAGGGCCGGCCCTCGAGACGCAGCATCTGGCTGGTGTAGGCGTGGCTCTGCCAGAGACGGGGATCCTGCGGATATCGCAAGCGGTCCAGGGTGTAGGCCGCGAAACTCCACTCCCGGCCGGCCGGCCGGGTGTAGTCCATGCCATACCGCTCGTTGCTGGCGAACACGGAGTTCTCATCGCCGGGATCGGGCGCAGCCATGTCCACAAAGTGCCGTCCGTGCAATGCCCAGCGCTCCGAGGCGTCGGGCGCCAGCGAGACGATCGTCAGCCCTTGGGCATTGCTTTCCACGCGCCCGCCGCCGATGGTGTGCGGCGGGCCGCCGTTCCAGGCCACGTAGGTGTTGCCTTCGCGGTCGGTGCCAATGGCGGTGAGGTGGTCGAATTTGTCGGCCTCCCAGCGTCCCGGCACACCGGAGGTGATGCAGCGTCCGAAGGTGTCCGCAAGCGCGGGTGTTTCCCCGGTGGTGTCATAGATGCGGATATGGTTGCGCCCCGGCTCGCTGTCGGCCACCATCAGGCGGTCGGTGGCGTGGCAGACGGCGATGGCGGTGGGAACCACCACGTCCTCTCCCAGATCGGCGATCTGTTCGCCCTCCGCGTTGAATCCCAGCACGAGGGCCCCGACGCCGGGGCCGACGTTGTTGGCGCCCCGCCCGCTCTGAATCACCCAGACGCGTCCGGTGGAGTCCACCGCGAGCTTGCGCGGACGCTCGACGGGGAAACTGAAAACCCTTTCCCGGGTGTCCGTATCGAAAACGATAATGGAATTGGAGGCCTGATCGCTCACATAGAGCTTGCCGTCGCGAAGAGTGATACCCAGATTGGGCTGGTACCCTTTGGTCTGCCCCACCACAATGTCGGCAAACGTCTTTTCCATCAATGGATCGGAGCGGTCATACACGCGGATGAAATTGGTGCGGTCGTCACCCCGCCCCCGCACGCAACCGACATAAACCGCATTGTCATCGGCCGTGACCGCCAGGGCGACCGGCCCGTGCGTGTTCTTGGGTACACCGATGAGACCCCCGTCCCGGAAGAGATTGACCCGCTGATGGCCCTCGTCGTACCAAGTGACGGTGACCAGCGTGCCGTCCGGGGTGACATAGCCTTCCTTCACATCCTGTGGCACGGCCCGGGCGAAACGGCCTCGATGGTAAAAACTGCCGGGGAAGCTATTGCCGATCCACGACAACTGGTGTCGTTCCTCGGCAACGCTCTGCCCCGGACACACGCTTACCGACAGGGCGACAACCATCGATATGCATAAAAATAATCGGCCGATACTTTTGACCATGCGGTCCCCTTGGGTTTACGTCACTTCGCGATAATCACTGTGCCGAATTGCCGGGCCGGGTCGGCCTCGGTGGGCAGGTCGGCGACCATGCCGGTGCCACCGACCCAGAACTCGCGGGACTGCGTGCGTGTTCCGCCGCGGTCAGCGAAGAACACGCCAAGCTCGATCGGCAGCTCGGTGCCCGGCTCTGGTGCGTGGTCAAAGCCCAGCTCCGACCAGGGAATGCGGAACTGCACCACGTATCCGTTGTTGATGCGCCGGGGCATGAAACCGCCCGGCAACCGTCGCACTTCCGGCACATGCCGCACATGAACGTCCGAGCGATAGGTCACCGCGTGCTCGGTCTGATCACCCTCGTAGCGCATGCGCACGATGATCATCTGGTTGTTGTGTCGGCCGACGACGAATCGCAGCACACCGAGCTCCGGCGAGCGCACCTGCACTTCGACCCCGCCGCCTGTGGCAAAAAGCTGTGTCCAGTCCGAGCCCTTGTTGTCGAGCATGTGCTCCGGGCCGGTGAGTTGCCACTTGAGGTGCAGACCGTCCCCGCGGAAGCCGGCCTGAACCTGAGCACCGGCAAACTCAACGCGCTTGCCTCGGAACAGGTCTTCGCCCTGCTTGGGAGGCGTCGCCACCAGCGGGTCGAGCGTCCGCCGCGCCCCGGGATCTGGTGCATGGACTGCGGGGTCCAGCCGTTCTCCTCGCCCGAAAGACCCTTGCCCCGCTTGCAGTTGCAACTGGCCACCCTCGAAGCGTCGCACACTCTCCAACCCCGTCACCTCGACCACAGCCGAGCGGCTCATACCCAGCAGGTAATACGCTCCGGCTTCAAAGCCCTGACCATCGGCCTCGGCACGGACAAAGTGCGCATTGAAGCACTCATCCTGCAACGAGTATTCGTCCAACCGCAGACCCGGCTTGGCCTCGGGGATGCTGTCCCACCCGTCGGCGAAGGCGTATGGCCGAAACAGTGTCGTGATGAACAACCCGTCCTCACGCGTCAACAGATACTTCATCCCATCGGTGCTGTGCAGTGCATAGATTTCGCCCAGGTCGCCGGGGCCTTTCACTACGCCTTCCATTGTATTCAGGCGGTGGATACTGCCCGGACGCATGACCTGTCGGCTTTCGCGGCCCAACGATCGAATGCCCTGCTTGCTCGACGGGTAGGTCCAGACGACTCGGCCATCGGCATCCCGCAGGTTTGTGTGGCTGAGCATCGAGCCATCGTCACCGACATGGACCATGTCCCATGTGTTCTCGCTGAGCCGCTCCACGTCCTGGGCGCGATAGATCGGGGCACCATCTTGATTGAACCCATGCCGCGGCAGTCGCCACGTGCCGACCAGGCCTTCACCCACATCCTTCTTTTGCCAATCGGGCACGCTCCAGTACAGGTTCAGGTCTGCATCCATCGTGGTCAGACCGGCAAACGCCTGCGGAAAGAAGGTGATTTCTTCCGGCTGCATGCGTGCGTCGCCGTTGGCGTCGAGCCAGATGAACCCGCCGATCTGGGCCGGCCAGGTCACCGCGGAAAAGAACGGCGCACCGCGCGGGTGGTTCCAGTGCGGCACATCCTCGGCATCGGGCTCCATCCCGATCTGCTTGGCATACTTCGGCCAGTCCGGAAGAAGCTTCGCGGCATCCAGCACGGGTTTGGAAAGCCACTGCTCATCACGCCGTGTACGAAGCGATCGGCCACGCATCCAATCCATGACGTTGCCGATCGCGGCACGCGGCACGAACACGTCGTCCACGTACTCGCCGATCGCCATCGGCCCGTTCGCGTTGAACGCATGCGGCCGCCAGCGTGCGTCGTGGGCGTGCATATACCCACCCTGCATCGCGCTGTACCGCCGGCCTTCGACCTCAAAGATCACCCCCGGCCGACCCGCGAACGGCTGATCCGGCTGGTGGCCGTGTTCTTTCCAGAAATCGACGTAACGCCAAGGAAGCTCAACCGGTTGTGATTCGCCGGTCTCCAGATTCACGTCGAAGACCACGCCAAAATTCGTGTCCATGATCCGCCAGGGCTGCTTCGGGTCGATCATCGCCGCGCCGCCGCCGTAGTGCGCCGGGCCGATGAACTGATGCGCGAGCGCAGGCGCTTCCCCGGCGACATCGTCGGGGATCTCCCACACGCTCACACGCTTAGGCGACTGGGTGAACTCGGTGACCCACAGCCGGCCGCGGCCGTCGATCTCGATACCCGCGGGCTGGAAGAAAGACTCGGGGTCGAACGCGCCGACCCCCGCACCACCCTCACGGCCCATCGCGCGCAACAGTTTGCCCTGTGCATCGAACACCTTGACCTGATGCGACGCCGGCCGATCAAGCCGAAGGAACCGGTGCGAAAGCTGCCCGTCGCGCGTGAACTGATGAATCCCCGTCGCGCCCTGGTCCGAGACGTACACCCGGCCCGCCGCGTCCACCGCCACACCCCACGGCGCGCTGATCGGCGCGTCGGTGAACGGCTGAGCGTCGCCGCTTTGCACATCCACCACCACGACCGACGTGTCCGCTGTGGCCACGCACCGCCCGTCGGGCAGCCACGCCATGTCCCACAAGCGGATCGGCAGCGTACGCGCATAGCTCAGCTTCTGCCCTGATTCATTGAGGCGAAACACCAGCGTGCGCGGCTGTGACGCGTTCACATCCGCCGCGAACACCTCGCCGCCGCCATCGATCGCGCGCGCACCGACCACGCGCAGTGTCGGCTTGCGATCGCCGCGTACTTCGGTGGGGATATCGCCCTCTTCCAGCGCCAGCCAGTTGCGCCCCGTCGCCGGGTCCACCTCCCAGATCGCGCACTCACCCAGATAGCTGCTGGCAAACACGCGCTCGCCCACCGCGGCCAGCGCCTCGGCCCCGCACCACGCCCTGCGGTCCATCCACTTCACGCCCCACTGCTTGTTGCCCTCAAAATCGCTTGCGATCAGGCCGTGGCCCCACTCCGCCTCGTTGCTGCCGATCACCATGCGATCACCCACGGCCACTAGCGCCGTCGCCGACGAGTGATCACCGGTCCACGCCCCGGTCTTGCCGTAGAGCCAAGGCGGGTTGCCGTGCTGGAAGCTCCCACGATAGATCGCTGCCACATCGTCGCGGTGCAGGCCAACCCATTGATACGTTCCCGGTTCCACCAAATCACCGGCGTCGTTACGCCCGTCCCACTCGATCGTATGCTCCCCGGCCTTGAACGGAAGATTGCCAAAGAGATTACGGATGCGCCTGCCTTCGGCATCGTTGATCGCGATCGTCGCCCAGCCATCGGCGGGCATCGTGAACGTCACCCGATTTGGCTCGTCGGCCGCGGCCGCGCCACTCATCAGCAAGACCGTCAGAATAACCGCCGACACCATCACGTGATGGCGCAGACCACAACTTTGTGCATAGCATTTCATACTTTAATCCCTTTGCTGCATGAACTGGTTGGTCGATCACTGGGTGTGAACGACACGCAGGTTGGTCAGCCCGGCCGTGAAGGCACCGTCATACGCGCCATACGCCGTGCCATCTCTAAACTCAATCAACCGCACGGCTTGCCCGGCGGCCCCGTCAAGTCGATGGTTCTCCACCGCCACATGATCGTCGATCGTCACCGTCACCAGGCCTTGGGTCAGGTCCATGCGCACAGCAACTTTTACCGGCTCGCCCAACCTCCACCGCGAACTACCCCCGCGTAGCTTCGCACTGGAGCGGAACTCGCCGCCGCGCCGGTCCTCTCCTACCACCTGATTAAGGGTGTAGAAGATGTGGCCGTCGTTGTTGTAGAAGTTGAGCGTAAGCAGCGCCTCGAAGCCCGGGAAACGCTCGCCTGCCGCGAAGTGTGTGACCACCGCATCGTACGAGATCTCCACCACGCCACCGGTGATCCCGCTTGGCCGATTCACCAGGCGCACCGCAGGCGTGCGTGGCGTGTTGCCATCCTTCTTCTCCAGGAGCAGCGCCCGCCCCTCAAGGCCGCCGACACCCTCGGCAACGCGCACGGTGTTGTCACCGATCTGCGACAAAGACTGCGGCAGCTTATTTTTCTCGCTGGCATCCCACCGCGCCGTCGCTGGTGCTTCGCCCACCGTCTGATCCGAGAGGTCAAGCAAGAAGATCGGCTGGGCCGCGCCGGCAGCCACGCCCATGAGCCATGATGCGGCAAGCAGCGTGATCACATTTGGTTTGCTCAGCAGGCTTGGCATGTTGTGTATTCCCGTTCGATCGCGGCCGGCAGTGCAAGGTGAGCGATCACTTGAACTTCCAAAACTCGGCCGAACCATCGGTAAACAACACCGTCTGGAGCGAGTCCTGACCGTTGCCCGCACCGGCCTTGTGCGGGGCGCTGTAGGGGCTGGCCCAGAACTGGCTGGTGAGTGACCCGAAGGCATCCATCATCAGTGGCGATCGCTTGCCGGAGATCGCGACGATCGAGTTGCCGGTGGTGCCTTCCCCGAACTCGTTGCGTGGTGCCATATTGTTGCCGTAGGCCATGCGGACCGTGCCGTCGAAGTGGACACCACCCCAGTGTCCGGGCCAACGACTGTCATAACTTTGAAGCAAGGCGACCAGCGGGCCCGATGGCGCGCTTTGGTGATCAAGGTGATACCGCACGGTGCCGGGGCCCATGTAGAAGAAGTCGCCCTGATTGCGGTTGAGTGTCTGGTTGCCGCTGGTCCACGCGTAATCGTGGTCCATCCGCCAACTCACCCCGGTATTCGAGATTCCACCGGTGCGACCCACTGCGTCAAGCTGCCCGGCCTCTGAGCAGTATCCAACCCGTACCGAGGACAGGTATCCGTCGGTCACAAAGTCCGGCAGCATCTTCTGCCACATCGTTACCCCGCCAAAGCGGTTGCGCAGGCCGCCACCGGTCATGGCTGTGTTGGCCAGCGACGGCTTGCCATCGTAGGTGTAGGTCGGAAAGTCACCGATGTCCGTCGCTTTGCTGTGCAGCACAATCCCCATTTGCCGCTGGTTCGACAGGCACAGCACCTGCCGGGCGCTCTCCCGCGCGCCCTGCAACGCTGGCAGCAAAAGCGCGATCAGCAGCGCGATAATGCTGATGACGACGAGGAGTTCGATCAGGGTAAAGGCTTTGGACTTGTTGCTTCGCATATGCCTCACATCTTTCAAAACGAGGACCGGGGTAGGCGGTCATGGTGCATGAGCGGGCTGACGCATGGCAACGGATAACTCAGTTAGCTTGGCGAGCGGGTCCGCCCCACGCCACCACGCGTCGCCTTGCCGCGTGATCTGGGGTGGAGCCACCGGCTTGGTATCCATCGTGATGAACCACAATGCCGCGAGGGATGAAGGGCGATGGTCCGGCGTCCGCCATGACCATGTGGAGGCAACGTGCAGTTCGCCCTCCTCGGTTCGCGGGGTCAAGGCCACTTCCGGCTCGCCATCCAAAGGCAACACCGCCACCGTCAGCACCAGGCCGTCATAGTCGAGTGTCAGCCGATGCCAGCCTTCGATCTGGTCCAGACGCGGGTTGCTCGCGGTCGGGTGGATCAGCCGGAACCGATCGGTGACCTCCGGCCAGGTCGCAGCGACACGGGGCAATCTGCGCAGCATCAGAAAGCTCCGTTCATGCTGTGCGGACCAAGTCTGCCCCACACCCGCGGCGGACTCACGATCGGACAGGATGCAGCTTCCGCGCGTTGCCCGGCTCAGCGCGGGCAACGCACGGGTCTGGCCCGCCTCACGGGCGACCCACTGGAGGTAGCCCCAGTCACCACGCTCATGCCAGAACGCCACCGGCAGGCTCTGCCAGTGCAAGCCCCACGTCGTGTGGTTGGTGTCGTCGTAGATCGGATACCGCGACATCGCCCCCAGACGCCAACGCTCATCCAGCCACGCCAGCGCAACCGTGTCCTTCGCACAGGGGACCCGGACGGCTCGAGCTGATGCCGCAAGCTCCGCGGGTTTGGGCGCGAAACGCTTGTGCAAGCCGTGGCGGAACGCCAGTTGCGCCACCGGATCGTCCGCACGATCGGGCCCCATCCACTGGATGTAAGGCTTGCTCAGGTCCGACGTGGGCGATTCAATGGTGGGCGAGCGCTCCAGGTGATAGTTTCGGATCGCAGGCACACGCGGGCCACCCGCAAACTGCTGATCGATCGCGAACAACTCGTCGAGCAGTTGTTCGACCGACACCCGCATGGCGGGGGTCATCTCCCGGCCGTACATCAGCATCATCAACAGCGCCCGCTGGCATATCTTGGTGTACTGGTCGGACATGTGCTCACCCCAGCCCCAAGGCGACCGTGGGTAGTAGGCCAGGATGTCGAGCACCTGCGCACGCAGTGGGTCCGTGGCCGAGCCTTGTATCTCCGACAGCAGCCAGAGGCAGGCGGTGTCGCCCAGGTACGCGTTGGGATAGCGGAGCTTGCGCTCGGTGACCGGCAGCACCTTGGCGGTGAACCAGTGGATCGCCTCGGCCAGCATCACATCCAGCAGCGCGTTGGACTCGGCGCTAAGCTGCTCGCGCCCCTCGTGGTGAAGGACCAGCAGGTTCAGCGTCGTGAAGAAGCCGGCGTTGGGATCGGTCACTTTGCCGTTGGCCCAGATCGACCAGAAGTTGCCGCGGTAATGCCCATCGCGCTGCTGGGCCGCGCGGAGGTTCGCCAGAACCCGGTCGGCGTCCACCTCGGACAGTGTCCCCGCCACCGCCGCACGCGCCAGATAACCCGCGTTCCCGGCAATCGGGTGGCGTGGTTCGTGATCGAGGAACGGGTGCTCGATGAACCACAGCCCGGTCTTTTCGTCCCAATCCCCAGCCACGCCGTCTCGCGGCAGGTCGTTGGGAACACGGGCATACTCCGCTTTTACGGCCATGGCACTCCCAAACAACAGCAGGCACACCAAAACCAGACAGGCGCGTCGGTCCGGCAAACGGGCGTACCCCGGGGCCTGGCGAGCAAGCCGCATCACATTTTTTCGCAAGCCGATCATTGCAATACTTCTCAAAACACGGCAAAGACGCCATGAGCAACAGGCGCGGCCCGCCATCAAACAAGCCTTAAAGCGACACGCCGCGGTTAGGCGGCGCGTCGCCAGGAGGATCAAACCATCAGGCGTTCTCACGCCCGCCCCGGGAGGTGCCACGGCTGAGCATCAGCAGGCCGCCAAGCCCCATCAGCGCGAGGGACGCGGGTTCGGGGATGACGGTGAACTCGATAAACGGCCGCAACGATGGGGTTGCGTTGTCTGCGGTACCCACCTCATAACGGTTGGTGGTGTTCTCGTGCGTCGCCGTGTCGATGTTTAGACGCAGGAAAACAAACTCTCCCGCCCCCGTACCACCGTCGTACTGGGCGTTGAGATAGTCGAGCAAGTTCAGGCTTCCGGTCGCGTCGGTGGTGAGCGCCGTCATAGTTGTGGAAAGGCTGGGTGTCAGGATGCTGTCTTGCAGCTTGGTGGCGAACGCGCGGGTGTCGTTGCTACCTGCGAAGAAATCAGTGCCCACCACTGTGGCGGATGCGCGGCGGTCCAGGCCGTAGAGGTCGCCGTTGAATGCAGGTGTCTCATTTTTATTCGCAGAGATATTCAGTGTCGCCGACGCGAAGTATTCACCCGCCGCCAGCGTGGGCAGTTGGAACACCAGCACGGTCGCGTTGAACGCCGCGGGGCTGCCACCGAACCCGGCCTGGGAGGTGGTGCTGGTGGTGCTGTGTACAAAGGCATCATTCGGGTCGGAACTGGTCGCAGGGTTCGTTCGCACCCGCGCGTCGTCCGTCAGCCCGTTCATCACCGCGGCCGACGCCCCCGGCGTCAGCCAGGCCACGAGGCCCAGTGTCAGGATGCCGCTTGTCCATCGTCCGATTCGTCGATTCGTTCTCATCATCTTCTCCTTTGCGTAGAAGGGTTCGCATTGCATGCCGGGCCGGCCGAGGCTTACGGTGCCTCTTCGAGCAGGTCCAGCGCCTGTTCATAACTGGGGTGCTTATTGGAAAAATCGGGCGTGTGGGCAACCATCAGGTCGAACACCGCCTGGGTCTTGCGCAGCCGGACCGCGCCGTCGGCGGTGGCGATGTGCCAGCCGGGAACCTCAGCGTGGGCGGTGAAGTCCGCACGCTGGAGGAGGTCCAGCCCGAGGATGGCACCCGAGGGCATCGCGCTGAGCCGGGTGTGGCTTCGGAACCAGTCGCCCCCGGCGATGCTGTTCACACGCGGGTTGAACATGTACCCAAGCCGGATGCCGCTGTCGGGCGTGCCGCTGATCGGCGTCGGGCTAGGCCAGGGGCTGTAGGTGTCGAACTGGAAGCCGGCCTGTTTCTGGCTGGGGCAGTACAACACCTGCGGCGAGGCGATCGTGCCGTGGCCCCACAGGTGCCCGTAGTTCTGCCACGCCAGGGGACCGTTGCCCGATTTGAGAGCTCCCCATCGGGACCAGTGGTTCCACCGTAACTCGTTGAGCTGCGAGTTAAACCCCAGCATGGGCGGGAGGAAGGCCATGTGCTCATTTGCGTAAACCACCGTGCCCGCCGACAACTGCCGCAGGTTCGAGCCGCACACCGCCCGCCGCGCCGCCTCGCGCGAAGCCATGAGCGCCGGCAAGAGCAGCGCGATCAGTAGCACGATGATGCTGATGACCACCAGAAGCTCGATCAGGGTAAAGGCTCGGGGTTCGGTTCGCATGGCGGGCCTTATTCCCAGGCAGTCCGTGTCTTCATTACAAGAACGGCCGACAATAAAACGGCGTGTCGCGGTCACACTGCGCCCAAGGCTGGATTGCCATCGCCGTCCAGACGCCCAGCACAAGCCGTCGTTGTTATCCGCAATGGTCAGATTCGCAAACATCATCATTTGCAATACTTCCCTGCGGGCTCTTTCCGCGGTGATCAGTTGCTGTCCAGCGCGTCCCACACCTGGTCCTGCAGGCCGTCGTTGCTGCCGCTGAACGATCCATCTTGCGGGATCAGGGGCGACTCGATCGCGGCCATCATCACCCAATGGCCCGAGCCGTCGATCCGTGTGGCGTTGACCCCGAGCCCCTGATGCCTGGCGCGGGCGTTGCTGTAGACGCTGACGTTGTCGGCGGTAACCGTGGTGCCGGAACGCATGCTTGTGACATTGGCCATCTTGGCCGGGATGTTGGCGTTGGGCCAATTCACGATCGGCCGACTGCTGTAGTCCGACCGCGTGTTGTCAGCGGGGTTCGAGCCGGGAGGCCAGGTATTCCAGGTGGGGGTATTGGGGTTGCGATTGGTCGGGCAGTAGTAGCCAGCCGGCCCGGGCAGGATCTGCGTGTCCACCAGCCGGCCGTACGTCATCATCCCCTTGATCGCGTTGCCCGCGTGCCACCTGTTGAAGATCATGTAGTGGAGTTGCTTGACGCCCTCGTAGCCGATCGGCACGTTTCCCTTGAACTCCGTGGCATACACGTTGAGCGCAATGACCAGTTGCCGCTGATTGCTCATGCAGATCGTCCGCCTAGCCGCGTCCCGTGACTTGCTAAGCGCTGGTAGCAGAAGCGCGATCAGCAGCGCAATAATGCTGATGACCACGAGGAGTTCGATCAGGGTAAAGGCTCGGGGTTGGGTTCGCGTGGCGGTCCTCTTTCAACAGCGTTGCGTGTCGCCGATACATCGGCAGACAAGGCGGCACGTCGCGGTCATGCGGCGCGTCGCCGGGAGGAACAAGCGATCAGGCGTTCTCTCGCCCGCCCCGGGAGTTGCCACGGCTGAGCATCAGCAGGCCGCCAAGCCCCATCAGCGCGAGGGACGCGGGTTCGGGGATGGGGACGACGCTCAGCGAGACGTTGTCGATCCGGAATGCGCCGGTGTTGGCCCTGCCAGTGCCGATGTAGATGCCATGGAAGGAATTGATGTTCGCTGCGTCGGTGCCGGTGCGGAAGACTGTTCCGTCCATGGCGGCGCTCAAGTCGATACCACCGTCGGACCGACGCGTGAGGGTGTAGAGGAAGGTGTGCCCGGTGGTGCCCATGGCGGATGCCGCGGTGCCGGCGGTTGTTGAGGTCACATTCGTGGTATCGCTGCCGCTACCGATTGTGGCGTTACCACCAGTTTCACGAAGAAGGGAGCCGGTGCCGCCCGTTTGCAGCAGGGAGAAACGGTAGCCGGTGTCATTGGCAAAGGCGCCGTTGTTGTCGGCGGTTGAGTTCGATCCGCTATTGTTGTAGAGGCCGAAGCGGACTTCCCTGCCGTTTGTGATCGTATTACTAGCCGTCCAGCGGAAGTCGAACTGGGCGACGAGGCGGTCGCCGGTGTCGGTGCCGAGGGCTACCCCCGAACCGGCTGCGGTGGAGGTGTTGAAAATGCCGTAGGTGCCGTCAAAAACAAAATCAGTGCCACTTGGGACGACGGACAAGGCGTTTCCCGAGAGAGGCGTTGTGTTGTCTGTGACGATTCCGATTGATGTCACCGTGTTCACGGCGGCCCACGGAATGCTGGTTGCGCTGGGTGAGCCACCTCGCCCGCCATCGGCGAAGGTGTCATTGAAAATGACGATGGGATCCGCCAGGATTGGGCCGGCGAAAAATGTCAGAGAAGCAAGGGCGGCGATCAGGGGTGCGATGCGTGTCATGTTCATGACCTCCAGTAAGGGAATGCAGGAAACCGAAACAATTTGAAGCGGATACGTTCCGCTTCCAGTGAATAGCAAGGTTGCATCATGGGCTGGGGGCGTCGGTGGGGTCGGGGATGATGAGCTTTGGTTCGAAAAGCCGGGCCTGGGGCTCGGGGGCGAGGCGGCCCTGGATACGGTCCAGCAGCAGCCGGACAAGACGTTGGCCGATCTGCACGTTGAGTTTGTCCACCGTCGCGTCGGGGGCGAACGGCTCGAACTTGCGGTCGATGCGGTCGGCCCAGAAGTTGTCGTAGCCGACGATCTTGACGTCTTTGCCCGGCTCAAGGCCCATGAGGCGCAGTGCGGCGGCTGCGGCGGCCACGTCGCCGTCGGACGCGAGCATCAGCGCGTCGGGTCGGCAGTCGTGGGTGGCGAATGCTGCGGTCAGGTAGCCGAGCATCGCGCGTACGTTGAGTTGGAAGCGGTCGCGTTGGCCCTGGGTGTGAGGGAAGCCGGCGTCGAGCAGCAGCGGGGGGACGGGCTCAAGCCCGGCCTCGGCTGTAACCTGCTCGTATCCCTGGTTGCGGCCGTCGAGCCAGTACGAGGGTTCGGTGAGTTTGGGCCAGACCCGAAGGATGCGTCGGCAGCCTCGCTCGATCAGCCAGCGTGTAAGCGCAGCCGAGCCGGCGGCGTGATCGGAATAGACGCGGTCGTGCCCTGCGATCGGTGGGTTGTTGCCGTAACACACGAACGGAATGCCCGCGTCGATCAGGTCGCGTCGCAGCTTCTGGCCCCACCGGGTTTCGATGGCAGGCCGGCCCAGCACGACGCCCATCGGGTGGTCTGCAAGCAGGCGATCGAACATCCCGCGGGCGGCACGCTCGGGGTAGAGGTTGATGCCGTGAAGCCCCGCCTCGAAGACCGCGTCGAGCGCGCCGCGTTCGATGAACAGTTCCCACCCCGGCGCTTCAATGCGGTCGGAGATGGTGTCGGTGATCTCGCGCGAGAGGACGACGATGCTCTTGGCCATGAGCGAATCGCGTCGCGGGCTGCCGCCGGTGACGCGGGGGCGCCTGCTGTCGCTGGACACCAGGCCATGCTGTCTCAGTTCATCGATCGCACTGCGCACCGTGCCGCGGGAGACCTTGAAGCTCTGAGCCAACGCACGCTCCGCAGGGACGCGATCGCCGCGCGAAAGCCGACCTTGCTCGATCCACGACCGGATCCCAAGCACAACCCGAGCCCGCGGCTCGTAGCCGCCGACCTGAATCTGCTCGCGGGTCGTTGCCAGTTGCGTCAACACGAATCCCTTTCAGAAAGGACCAGCCCAGTATGCCACGGGCAATGGTCCAAGTCAACTTTATAATCGAGCCATAATATTTAGCAACCAATATCGCATTGACTATGTAAATAATTGTTTTATCTGTAGTTACATAAGTTTTACTACAAACTATACACACAATTATACCAAATAAATGTCTGCAATTTGGTTCATTTTATTGCGAATATCATCCGCATTCTCAGCGCGATATGGCCGCGCTGTCCGAAAACTCCGTTCCACGCAAACCATGACAACACAACGCTCTTTGACAACGGCATAACCCGTGACTGCGTTCCTCGAAGTAACCCGCGAGAACTACTCGGCGAGCAGACAACGCAGCACAGCCGCACCGGCCGCGCCGATTTCATGCATTGAGTGAGTTGTCCTTGTTCCAGACCGACCAGCCAGCGACCAACTCAAGCCGCCTTGCGGTAGTAGTGCTTCAGCAATCCACCCAGCCGCTCCTCGCAAACCACCTCCCCATCCTCGACCGGCTCGGCATCGGTCAGCTTCAACAGCGGCTTGTTTTCCATCGACTGGTGCGGCCGCTGGGTGTGGTAGTAGTCCACGAACTGGCTGGCGAGGTAGTCGAGGTGCTTGGCCCCGAGGATCACGAAGTGCTCCAGGCACTCGTGCTTGAGCGTCTGGATGAACC
>CAZTLX010000033.1:0-25589 GCA_964614575.1 uncultured Phycisphaeraceae bacterium
CCCGACCAACAACCCCAGCGCCAACGCAGCGCCGACCTCCGGGGGCGCTGCGCCGACCTCCGGGGGCGCTGCGCCAACTTCCGGGGGCGCTGCGCCAACTTCCGGGGGGGGGACGCCGATTTATTCGCCGTTCGAGGGCAAGGTGGAGTTGGTGAAGATGAACGTGCGGGTGGGCGATCAGGTCGCGGCCGGGCAAACCGTCGCCGCGGTCGAGGCGATGAAGGCGACACATGATGTAAAAGCCCCGTGTGCCGGCAAAGTCGTGGCCATCCACGCCGAGGTCGGCAGCGAGGTCTCGGCCGAATCCCCCATCCTCGTCCTGGGAGCCTGATGTGCACGGCTGGCAGAAGCTGATCTACGAATCGGGGTTCCTCAACATCACCTGGCAGAACGCGGTGATGTTTGCCGTCGCCGGCGTGCTGATCTACCTCGCGGTGCGCAAGAACTACGAGCCGCTGCTGCTGATCCCCATCGGCTTTGGCGCGATGCTGGCGAATCTGCCGCTGGCGAACCTCAGCGCGAGCAGCGAATACGTGGCGTTGGGCGACGGGCGCACCACGCCGCTGATGCAGCTCATCTACAACATGGGCATCAAGACCGAGATGCTGCCGCCGCTGATCTTCCTGGGCGTCGGCGCGCTGACTGACTTCCGCCCGCTGCTGAGCCGACCCATCACCCTGCTGCTGGGGGCCGCGGCGCAGATCGGCATCTTCATCGCGGCGCTGGGCGCGTTTTACCTCTTCGGCTTCACCGCCAAGGAAGCGGCGTCGATCGGGATCATCGGCGGTGCCGACGGGCCGACCTCCATCTTCCTCACCGCCATCCTCGCCCCGCACCTGCTGGGCGCGGTCGCGGTCGCCGCCTACAGCTACATGGCCCTGGTCCCGGTCATCCAGCCGCCGATCCTGCGCCTGCTCACCACCAAGCGAGAGCGGCAGATCCCGGTCAAGCAGGGCCGGCCCGTCTCCAAGGCCGCCGTGATCATCTTCCCCATCATGATCGCCACCATCGCCTCGCTGGCGATCCCGACCTGCGCGCCGCTGCTGGGCATGCTGATGTTCGGCAACCTGCTGCGCGAGTCGGGCGTGACCGATCGGCTCAACAAAACCGCCGGGGGCCCGCTGATCAACATCGTCACCATCTTCCTGGGCCTGGTCGTCGGCGCAACCATGAGCGGCGAAACCTTCCTCCGCTGGCAGACCATCTTCATCATGATCCTCGGCGCGATCGCGTTCGCGGCCAGCACCGCCGGCGGCATCCTCTTCGCCAAGCTGCTCAATGTCGTGCTCACCGGCGAGAAACGCATCAACCCGTGCATCGGCGCGGCCGGCGTCTCCGCGGTACCCATGTCCGCCCGCGTCGTGCAGCAGTTCGTCTCCGAAGAAACCGGCGGCAAGGTCAACCCGCTGATGGCGGCGATGGGGCCCAACGTCGCCGGCGTCATCGGCTCCGCCGTCGCCGCGGGCATCTTCCTGGCGATGGTCGGGTAAGCGCCGGTTCACGCCGCGTTTCACCGACGCCTCGGTTCAAGGTCTGTCATAGCCGCGTCGTCCTCGACGCGGATCGCCGCGAGGACGCGGCGGCTGTGAAAAAGCCCACCCCGTCACCCCGCGATCGTTGGGCGCATCGCCATGAGGTTTTGTACACTCATGACTCACCTGCGTTTCGGGAGGTCTCATGGCCGACGCATACGACCTTGTGGACGATGAGCCGCGGCCCGATGAGGCTTTGGCGGGGCTGGATCAGCGGCCCACCGTGGCGGGCGTCGAGGTGCCCGACGAAATCACGCTCGACGTGAACGGGCGTCTGGCCGAAGACATCGACTGCCGGGCGTGTGGCTACAACCTCCGCGGCGGCGACCCGCAGGGGACCTGCCCCGAGTGCGGCGCGGCGGTCGGCTTCTCGCTGGTCGGCGACCTGCTCAAGTTCGCCGATCCGGTCTGGGTCCGCACGCTGGCCGCGGGCAGCGGGTGGATCATCGCGTCGGTGGTCGTGACGATCGCGGTGGCGCTGCTGTTCATCGCCGTCGCGATCGCGGCCGGCGGGTCCGGCGGCGACGACGTGATTCAAATCATGCTGCTGGCGATGCTGCTGCCGTTGGCGGTCGGGCTCTACGGCTACTGGCTGGTGACGACGCCCGAACCCACCGAGCGCGAGCACCCGCGGCCGCTGCGTCAATGGGCGCGGTGGCTGGCGGTGGTCGGGTCCCTGTTGGGCGCGGGCATGCTGATGCTGCTGGCGATCATGTTCGATCAATTCGATCCGATGATCTACGCCGCGATGTCCGTGCTCATGCTGCCGCTGAGCATCGCCTCGACGGTGACGATCATGCTCTGGGCACGCACGCTGGCGTTGCGGGTGCCGGATGACAAGCTGGCGGATCACACGCGGGTGGTGATGTGGGGCGTGGTCATCCACGAGGTGGTGGACATCTTCAACGAGTTCGTACCGGTCGCCGGGTGTCTGTCGGCTGTGCTGGGGCTGGTCTTCGGCATCTGGGCGATCGTGCTGATGGTGCAATACCGCAACCGCCTGGCCGCGGCGGCGTCCGCGGCGGAAAGGACCTGGGCGCGTCAGTCGGCGCGGATGTCGGGGCGGGGTTGAATCGAGCAGGCTCATCGATACGGAGCAGGCATGGCTGAGCAAGCGAACGAATCTGCCGCACCCCCCGCGTTGCCCGCATCGCTTGAAGCAAATTCCGCGGCACGCGCGGCGGCGGTGGAGGTTCCGCCCGAGGT
Organism: uncultured Phycisphaeraceae bacterium; assembly: GCA_964614575.1. Lineage (GTDB taxonomy): Bacteria > Planctomycetota > Phycisphaerae > Phycisphaerales > Phycisphaeraceae > JBGTLW01. The sequence goes on from CAZTLX010000033.1 coordinate 2,739, forward strand.
GCCGTTGGATGCCCAGGGGCGGGTGGATGCGGAGGTGCAGTGTCGGCGGTGCGGGTACGTGCTGATGCGGCAGTTCCCCGACGCCGACTGCCCGGAGTGCGGCCACGCGGTGATCGATTCGCTGCGGGGCGGGGTGCTGCGCTTCACCGACCCGCGTTACCTCGATCAGCTCTGGAGCGGTGTGGGGATCATGATCGGCTACGCCGTCGCGTGGTTCTTGTGCCTGATCCTGGGTTGGGCCCTGGCGATGGTGGTCGGGCCGTGGGGCCTGGTGTTGTGGGTCATCCCGCCGCTGGTCTTGGCGGTGGGGGTGTGGCGGATGACGTCGTTCGACCCGGCGCGGCCGCGCGAAGAGCAGCCCAACCGCTGGCGCATCGCCGCGCGGGTCGGGGCGATCCTTGCGCCGCTGATGTTGATGCTGACCGCGGCGATCCCGATGATCGAGATGATGAGTTACTACGGCAGCGGGTTCTCGGAGTGGTGGGTGTTCGGCAGTGCCGGGGTGTTCGACGTTCTGCGGGTGGCCGCCAAGACGCTGGCGCTGGTCGGGCTGCTGGTCTGCGTGCGTCAGGTGGCCAAGCGGGTGCCCAGCCGGGCGATGGCGACGCAGGCGATGATCCTCGCGTGGGGGTTCGCGGCCGCGGGGTTGGCGGGGCTGATCGGCAAGGCGGCGTACGCGGGGGCGGTTTTGATGATGATGAGCTCGATGTCGCTCTTTTCCGCGATGGGCACGCCCGTCCCGACGCCGACGCGGCCGACGGCCCCGCCCCACAGCACCTCCACCAGCGGGACCGATACCTTCGAGACCTGGACCGTGACCCGGTCTGATGGCTCGAGCGCGGAGCTGACGATCACGACCGACGCGGCGGGCGAGCAGTTCTGGGAAGAGATGATCTACGACGCGAGCGGCAACATGATCGCCTGGCGCGACGTGATCGTCGATGCCGGCGGCAACGCCACCGACGACATGGGCCACGGCCCGCCCGCGATGCTCGAGTTCCTCGGCGTGCAGGCCGCGGTCGCCACCGGCCAGCCGCACCCCGGCACCCCCGTGTCGGCCACCGCCTCGACCGGCATCTCGACGAACCCGGCCGGCGCGTCGAACGTTACGCTGCCCACCAAGCCCAGCCGACCGCCGGACACCACCCGCACCCTCGGCTCCGCGACGCTGGATACCTGGCACACCGCCCACGCCGACGGCAGCTCCGACGTCTACACCGAGCAGCGCGAGGCCGACGGCAGCAAAACGGTCACCGCCATGCACGTGGCGGCGGATGGTTCAAGCACCACCGAGGTCTCAAGCATCGATACCACCGGCCAGGTCGTTTCCAGCACCGCGTCGCAACACGCCGCCCCGGCGATGCCGGGCCTCTTGGCCGGCGGCTGGGGGCTGAGTGTGGTGCTGATGATCGTCGGGATGATCGGGCTGGGGCTCGGGGGTGCCGGGTACCTCACGTTCTTCGTCTGGCTCATCGTGCTGCTGTGCCTGCTGCGGCCGAAGCTGCGCGAGGCGCGGCAGTTCGCCCGGGCATTGACTGCGTCGCCGGGGCTGGCGATGATAGTGGTCTGACCATGAAAAAACCCACCCGCGGGGGCGGGTGGGCGTTCGTGGTGGAGTTGGTTTTGTCTCCGCGCCAGCCGCGCGGTGAAAAACTTCCGGGGGCTTCCGGGGGGGGGTTATTTGACCTCGATCTTGCGGGGTTTGACCTCTTCGCGTTTGGGCAGCGTGACGGTCAGGACGCCGTCCTTGAGGTTCGCCTCGACTTCTTCGGCGTTGTAGGCGTTGGGCAGCGTGAACCGCCGGGCCAGGTGGTGGTAACGCCGCTCGATCACGTGGGCCTCACCCTTGGCGGGCTCGGTTTTCTCGGAACGGCGGTTGGCCTCGATGCTCAGCACGCCCTGCTCGACACTGATATCGATCTGGTCCTTGGTGAACCCGGGCAGGTCGGCCTCGACGACGAGCTTGTCCTCGACCTCGCGGATATCGACGGGGAACGAGCCCACCGACGAGCCGCTGTCGCCCTCGAATTCGGTCCAGACGTTGTTCAGCGCCCGGTCCACTTCACGGAGCACGGAGAACGGGCTGTTGATGATGCGTCGGGTCGGAATCATGGTGGGGTCTCCTTTCTAAGGATGTTGTGGATAACGGGGAACCACAGACACGGTTGGTTAATCCTACGCCGAGACGTCTCGGCCGAGAATACCCAGCAGCAACCCCGGTGCCAGCCGAAAAAACACAAGCAATTGTTATAAATCTATTTAAATGGATTTAAGGGTCGGCGTTAATGCCATATTGGCAGAGCCCGGCGTTCGAGCCGATCGATTCGTCGGTTCGGCCGGCGGTTTTGCGTCCGGCGGCGAAACGCCCCACAATGCCCGCATGAACGACGAAAGCGCCCCCCATGATGTTGCGCCGATCCGTGCCGCGATCGTCGGCCCCACCGGCTACACCGGCCTGTGGCTGATCGACCTGCTGGCCCGCCACCCGCGGGCGGAGGTGACCTATCTGGCCAGCCACCGCGATGAGCTGCCCGACATCCGCGATGAGTTTCCGCGCCTGCTGGGGCGGATCAGCGAGGAGGCGGCGCACTGTCGGCCGATCGACGCCGAGGCTATCGCCGACAGCGCGGATGTGGTGTTTCTCGCCCTGCCGCACAAAGCCGCGATGGCCCAGGTGCCGGCACTGCTCGACGCGGGGCTGCGCGTGATCGATCTGTCCGCCGACTACCGCCTCGCCGACGCGACGCTCTACGAGAAGGTGTATCAGACCCCGCACGAAGACCCGGCCAACCTCGCCGAGGCGGTCTATGGCCTGCCGGAACTCTATCGCGACCAACTCCCGGGGGCGATGCTCGTCGCCAACCCCGGCTGCTATCCCACCGCCGCGGCGCTGGGCGTCTCGCCGCTGCTCACCCGCAGCCTCATCGACCCGACGCGGATCATCATCAGCGCCGCGTCCGGCGTCACCGGCGCGGGACGCAAGCCGAACCAGAAGCTGCACTTCCCCGAGGTCAACGACGGCTTCGGGGCCTACGGCACGATCGGCGCGCACCGCCATCAACCCGAGATCGAACAGACCCTCTCCGGCCAGGCGGGGCACCCGATCCACGTGCTGTTCGTGCCGCACCTGCTGCCGATTGATCGGGGCATCCTCGAGACGATCTACCTCCAGCCGCACGACCCGGACGTGACGGAGGAAGAGCTGTTCGACGCCTTCGCCGATGCGTACGCCGACGAGCCTTTCGTCCGCGTGGTGCAGCACCTGCCAAACGTGAAGGACGTGCAGGGCACGAACTATTGCGACATCACGGTGCGATTAACCCCCGGAAGTGGTGGGGGTAAACCGACGGTGGTGGTATTCGTCGCGATTGACAACATGGTCAAGGGTGCCTCGGGCCAGGCGATCCAGAACATGAACGCGGTGTTCGAGCTGGACGAGACGATGGGGTTGCTCTGAGGCCCGGCGTGATCACCGGGCGTGCGGACTGTAATCCGCACGTGCTTTAAGAGGGATCATTCGGGGTACAATGGCTACGAGGTGATGCCATGCCCGCAGACGAGATGAACTTGGAACAACTGCTCGACGCAGCGCTGCGGCTGGACACGAAGCAGCGCGAGGTGCTGGCCCAGCGGCTGCTGGCGAGTCTGGACGATGAAGCCGGTGAGGTTGACCCGGAGGTCGAAGCGGCGTGGGCCGCGGAGATTGAACGCCGGCTGCGCGCGATCGATGAGGGGAAGGTGGAGCTGGTTTCCTGGGACAGCCTCGAACAAGAGATGGGGAACATCTTGGGTGATTCTGCCAAGTAATCCACCGATCCACGCCGAGCTTCATCCGGCTTGCGCCGAAGAGGTCATCGCCGCGATCCGCTGGTATCGCGACATCGATCTGCCGTTGGGCTTTCGCCTGCGATCCGAACTGCGTTATGCGGCACGACAGATCATCCTGCTGCCGGACGCCTGGCCTGCGTATCTCTACGGCACGCGTCGTTTCGTGATGCGTGATTTCCCGTTCAGCCTGGTCTATCGATCACACCGTGGCGGCATCCAACTGATCGCGTGCGCTCATGCCAAACGCAAACCCGGTTACTGGCGGGAGCGGATGGAAGGTTGAGATAAACGGCAACCCCCACCGCAACTCGCTTGGCTCGCAGCGGTGGGCTTGGGGGATGTCTTGGGCTGTGTTTACGCGTTTGCCAAGACGCCGATCTTTGGGCAGGCGTGGCGGACGGGGCATTGAGCGCACTTGGGGTTGCGGGCGGTGCAGATGGCGCGGCCGTGCCAGATCAGCAGGTGCGCCAGCATCGTCCACTTGTTCCGCGGGTGCAGGCCCATCAGGTCGGGCTCGATTTTCGTGGCGTTCTTCGCGTCCGCTTCGGTCCAGCCCAGGCGGACCGCCAGCCGGCCGACGTGCGTATCAACCACCACGCCGTGGTTGATGCCAAACGCATTGCCCAGCACGACGTTGGCCGTCTTGCGCGCCACGCCCGGCAGCGACAGCAGCTCATCCATGGTCCGCGGCACGTCGCCGCCGAAGTCGGTGACGATGCCGGTCGCGGCCCCGATGATGTTCTTCGCTTTGTTGCGATAGAAACCACAGGACTTGATGATCTTCTCCACGTCCGCCTGCTTCGCGCCCGCGAGGGCGGCGGCGTCGGGGTAGCGCTCAAACAGCGCCGGCGTGGTGAGGTTCACGCGTTCGTCGGTGCATTGCGCGGAGAGGATGGTGGCGATCAGCAGCTCGAAGGCGTTGCGGTGATGCAGCGCGCAGTGGGCGTCGGGGTAGGTCTGCTGGAGCGTGCGGTAGATGCGTGCGGCCTTGCGGCGGGCGGCGGGAGCGGCGGGGGTGGGTGTCGGATCGGCGGGCACGGGGGGATGGTACCCCGCCGTAACTCGCTGCGCTCGCAGCGGCGGGCTTGGTGGGGGCAGCGCAGAGGTTGGGGTTTTATTGCTACTCGCGGAAGCCGGCGGTGGCCAGTTCGATCGCGGCGTGGTGTTCCAGCGCCTCGATGCGGTTGAGGCAGAACTCGACGGTGCGATCGGTCGCCAGCACGCCGACGTTGTGCAACAGCACCAGCGGGGTGGCGAGCACGGCCCTTTGCACCGCCTTGTCGTCGTCGGCCTGCACGACGGGCAGGTCGTCGTGGCCGATGATGCGCAGCGCCATCGCGGTGGGGTGCAGGGCGTGCAGGGCCATGACGTTGGGCGGGGTCGCCAGCGCGGTGGCGTGGATGCGTCGGCCGCTGCCGTTGCCGGTCGATTCGACGTACATCGAGCCCTGGTACGCCAGCCGGTGCGGCCGCCAGACCTCATCGGGCAGGCCGCGATCCGAGGCCAGCGCATCGGTGCCGGTGAGGTCGATACAAAGCAACTGGTCGGGCTTGAGGTCGGCGCGGCGTTTGCCCAGCGGGGTGGTGATGAAGCGGCGGCGGTTGAGCTCCGCGGTGACCACCCCGCCATCGCCACAGATCACGCGGCGCAGCCAGAGCTGATGTCCCGCGTCGCATACCTGTTGCCTGAGCCTCGTCTCGTCCATCGCGTGATTCCAGCGGCCGTGTGAGGACCCGTTGCGGCCGGGGTGCCGGCCGTTGCCCGCCGTCATATCCGGATCAGATGGCGGTTCCATCCGGCGGATCAACTCGCGCAGCGTCCCGGGGTCCTGTTGTAGTTCCATATCGGCATTCCTCTCTCGCGACTGCCGGTGATCCTGGTTTATCCGGACGCCGCTGACCACGCCGGCCCTCGAAACCGCGATTGATACGTCCGGTGTCCCCCGTTGGGTCGCCGCTTTGCGATCGACGCGAATGTTTTTGCTTCATCGCGTCTTGAGGCGGCTCGGGCGGCCTCGCGACCGCGACGGCATTGTAGATGAATCCGCCGCCCCAAGCACCACGCGATCTGCCCGGAAGACCACCATGCCCCACGCCCCGGCCGACCCACCACGCATCGAAGCCGCGGAAGCGGCGGTGGGGCGGGGCCGCGTCCGATGGGTCCATGCCGACGGCGGGTTCCGGATGCTCTAGCGCACAATCGCCGACCGCTCGATCGCCGCGCCGGCCCAGGGCCGCGACAAGTCCCCGGGCCTCGGTGGGTAAACAAAGCCGATCCCGCAGCGCGGCGCGGTGCCCGATGAGTGCTGCCCCGGGATCCAAGCGGCCCTGCGCTGCGTTAAGGGCTCGGCTTGGGTGAGGCGGTGGCGCGGCGCAAAAAACCGGCCCGCCGAAGTGGGGGGACTTCGAACGGGCCGTGAGGGGGGGCGGTGTTGAACATTCTTACTATATACGAATCTTTAACACATTTCTCGGGACACACCCTAAACTTTTCGCCCTATTTTTCGTGGCCTCCCCGCCCCGTGGACCTAACGGTCCTGTTCCCGCGGCCTTAACGCCTCTTGGGTCTCGCGCAATACATCAAATGCCTGAAGCGGGCTGAGCGTGGACAAGTCCAGTTCCTGCAACCGGGTCACGGCGGGGTGGCTCAGGTATTCGGTGAACAGCGACAACTGAGCGGAGGGCGGTTGCGCCGGTGCGGGTCGGCCCGCGCCTCGCGCCGGGGCGCGGGGCGGTTCGTGGCTAACCGCCAATTCGGAAAGCACTTGCCGCGCGCGGGCGACCACCGCCTCCGGCAGGCCGGCGATCTTGGCGACGTGGATGCCGTAGCTGCGGTCGGTCGCGCCCGGCACGATCCGGTGCAGAAACACCACCTCGTCCTGCCACTCGCGGACCGAGACGTTGAGGTTCGCGATCCCCGGCAGCCGCTCGGCCAACGCGGTCAGCTCGTGGTAGTGCGTCGCGAACAGGCACCGGCAACCGACCGCCGCGAGGTGCTCGGTGATCGCCCAGGCCAGGCTCAGCCCGTCGAGCGTGCTGGTCCCGCGGCCGATCTCATCCAGAATGACCAGACTCCCGGGGGTCGCGTGATGGCACAGCGCGGCGGTCTCGGTCATCTCCACCATGAACGTCGATTGGCCGGTGTGCAGCTCGTCCGACGCGCCGATCCGCGTGAAGATGCGGTCGGTCCGCCCCACCACCGCGCGCTTGGCCGGCACGAAGCTGCCGGTGTGCGCCAGCAGCGTGATCAACGCCGCCTGCCGGATGTAGGTGCTCTTGCCCGCCATGTTCGGGCCGGTGATCAGCGCGAGGGTCGCGCCGGGGTCCGGGGACCGGGGATCAGGGTTCGGGGCAGCCTCCGTTTCCCCTTCCGCATCATTTGTCTTTTGACTGGTCCCTGATCCCTGATCCCCGGACCCTGCTCCGAGCCCCACATCATTGGGCACAAACCGATCGCCCAGCAATTCATCGAGCACCGGGTGTCGGCCTTGTTCGATCTGCAGCACCGGCGGATCAACGATCTGCGGCTGCACGTACCCGTGCCGCGCGGCCCGCGCGCCGAAACTCCCGAGCACATCCAGCTCGGCCGCGGCCTGGGCGAAGGCGTGCAGCGCATCGATCCGCGCGGTGGCCCGGCCACAGAGCTGCTCGAACAGCGCCTGCTCGCGCGCGATGGCCCGGCTCTCGGCACCCAGCACCTTGCCCTCGAATTCCTTTAACGGCGGCGTGATAAAACGCTCGGCGTTCTTGAGCGTCTGCTTGCGTGTCCATTCGGCCCCGGCCGACTTCATGTACGCGTCGGCCTTGGGCTTGTTGGCCGCGGTCACCTCGATGTAGTAGCCGAACACCTTGTTGAACCCGACCTTCAACGACGGGATGCCGCTGTCGTCGATCAACTGCTTCTGATACCGCGCCAACCAGGCCTGCGAATCGCGCTGCAGGCTGCGCTGCTCGTCGAGCTCGGCATCAAACCCGTCGCGGATCAGCCCGCCGCTGCGCAGGTGCGCGGGGGGGTCCTCGACGCACGCTTCTTCCAGCTCCTGCGCCAGCGCGCCCAGCGCGGCGACCAGCGCCGCGAGGCGCTCGTGATACGCCTTCACGCTCGGACGATCCGCCAGCGCCCGCTCCAACGCCGCCGCCCGCGCCACGCTGCGCCCCAGCCCGACTAGGTCGCGCGGCAGCGCTCGGCCGACCGCCAGCCGCGCGGTGATCCGCTGCACGTCGTGTACGCCCTCGAGCGCCTCACGCAGCTCGTCGATAAATCGGCTGTCATCCACCAGCGCGCGGACCACGCGCTGCCGGCGCTCGATCGCGTCGCGCTGGCCCAGCGGGTAGCAGAGCCAGTCGCGCATCAGCCGTTTGCCCATCGCGGTGACGCAGCGCCCCGCCCCCGAGCCGAGCACACCCAGCAGCGACCCGGCGGTTTCCCCGCTGCGCATCGTGGCTTCCACTTCCAGGCTGCGCAGCGAGGCCTGGTCGATGATCAGGTGCGCGGACCGCTCGAAGCGGCGGGGCGGCCGCAGGTGCGCGAGCCGGCCGGTATCGGTAGTGCGCTGGGTTTCGAGCAGGTAATGCACGATCCCGCCGATCGCGGGCAGCGCCGGGTCATCGTCCGCGAAGCCGAAGCCCGAGAGCGTCGCGACGCCGTATTGCTTGCGCAACACCTCCGCCGCCTCGCGCTTGCGGTATTGCCACGCCGGCCGACCGGTCAGGGCCGTGCGCAGGCCCTGGGTCATCTTCTGGACCCGCGGCGGGACCTCCCCCGTCGCCGTCTCGACATACAGCACCTCGCGCGGGCCGATGCGCGCCAGCTCATCGGTCGCGTGCATCGCATCGAACACCGCCGCCTGCAGCAGGCCGGTGCTCAGCTCGCACCACGCCATCGCGACGCGCTCGGTAGCTTGCTCCCCGCCGCCGAGGAACACCACCGCCGCGAGCACGTTCTGCTCGTCGTCGGCCAGCAGCGATTCGTCGGTCAACGTGCCCGGGGTGATCACGCGCGTCACGTCGCGCTCCACCACGCTCCCGGAAGCCTTCGCCTCCGCGGCGTCCTGCACCTGCTCGCAGACCGCGACGCGGTGGCCCGCCTGGATCATCCGCCGCAGGTAGCCCTCGACGCTGTGGTAGGGCACGCCCGCCATCGGGATGCCCTTGGTGCGTTGGGTGAGCGTGACGCCGAGCACCTTGTGGGCCAGCTCGGCGTCCTCGTAAAACATCTCGTAGAAATCACCCATGCGGAAGAACAGCACCGTGCCGGGGTGCTGCTGCTTGAAGCGGTGGAACTGCTTCATCGCGGGCGTGGTGTGCGGGTCGGACGCCATGGCGGGGCATGGTAATGCAAAGGGTGAGGTCGTAGGGGGCAGGGCGTCGATCGTAGGGTGTAAGCATCCATGCCTTTCCTACGCCCAACCACCGACGACCTTACCCCCACGACCTTGCCGATTATGCCGCGCGTATCGGCTTAGGTGGGCCATCCTCGCCCACCGCGCCTTGCCCCGCCCCCATCCATATCCGTCATTAGTGAGGACGACGTTTTGTCACGCAGGAGCCAGGCATGGGTCGAATCGATTGCCGTACCCCCGGTCGCCGACGGGCCGAATGCGCCATGTGGTGCGGGCTCTATGCGCTGATCATCGGCTGCGGGGCGCTGCTGGGTTACCTGGGCTTCGGCAGCCCCGAGAGGCTGTTTGCCGAGGATGGCGAGCGCCGCGCCCCCATCCCGCGCCCCGCCGAAGCACGCGAGCCGAATCCCGCCACCGACACGGTCACCGCAACGCCCGCGCCTGACGACGCGCCCGGCCATGCGGCCAGCTTCTTCGGCATCCCGGTCGAATAACCCAGCGCCTCGCCTATACTCGCCGCCATGCCCGGCGGCCCCGCGCAACCCGATTCACTGTTCCCCGATGCGCTCCAGGCCGCACCCGTCGGCTACGCGCTGGTCGCGCCCGAGCGCAGCGTGGACCTGGGCGAGGGCGGATTCACCTACGCCATCCCGCCGACGCTTGGCGAGTTGGCCGTGGGCCAGCGCGTGCTGGTCCCGCTGGGCCGGGGCGACACCCCCGTCGCCGGCTTCGTGCTCGAACGCTTCACCGAGTGCCCCCTGCCCGAAGCGAAGCGCCCGAAGATCAAGCCGATCCTCTCGCGCGACGAGCACGCGGTCTCGCTCACCGAAGACCTCGTGAAGCTCGCGCGCTGGATCGCCGCGTATTACTGCTGCCCGCTGGGCATGGTGTTTAGCACGATGCTGCCCGCCGCGGTGAAGCACGGCACCGGGGCGACCACGCAAACCCTTGCCGCGCTGCCCGATCCCGACCACCTCGACCGCAAACTCACGAAGCTGCAGCAGGCGGTGGTCGACGCGCTGCGGGCCGCGGCCGCGGAAGAGCGCCACTGGGTGGAACTGCATGCGCTCGCCGATAGCGCGGGCGCCAAGAGCACCGCGCCGGTGAAGGCGCTGATCGAGAACGGCGTGCTGCGCAGCAAGCAGGTGCGCGCGGTGGTCAGCGACCTGGACCTGCGCGCCCAGCGCGAAGCCGGCGCGATCCCGCCGCCGCGGTTGAACTTAAGCCCGCAACAGCAGGACGCGCTCGACCACCTCTTCGACCATCTAAACCAAGGATTTTCCGTCCACCTGATCCACGGCGTCACGGGCAGCGGCAAAACCGAGGTGTACCTGCGCGCGATCGAACAGCTCCTCCAATCCCCGCCCCCAAGCCGAGCCCCGAGCCACTTTCCGGGGGGCGAAGGGCCGGAGGGCGGCGCAATGACGAATGACGAAGCCCGAATGACGAAGCAGGAGGAATCCCACGCAATGCGTCATTCGGATTGCGACATTCGTCATGCTCGCCCCGGCGTGATCGTGCTTGTCCCCGAGATCGCCCTCACGCCGCAGACCGTCGGGCGGTTCCTCGGGCGCTTCCCCGACGGCAGCGTCGCGGTGCTGCACTCCGGCCTCACCGCCGCGCAACGCCACACCCAATGGCGACGCATCCGCGACGGCGAGGCGAACATCGTCGTCGGGGCGCGCTCCGCCATCTTCGCGCCGCTGCCAAACCTCAAGCTCATCATCGTCGATGAGGAGCACGAATCCAGCTACAAGCAGGATCAGTTACCCCGCTACCACGCCCGCGACGTCGCGGTGCGGCGGGGGCAGTTGCTCGACATCCCCGTGATCCTCGGCAGCGCGACGCCCTCGCTGGAGAGCTACCACAACGCGGTCGGTGCGACCGCAGCGGGCAACATCGCATCGGCGGAGCGTCATGCTGATGCTGCTCGACAATCGATAATCGACAATCGAAGATCTCCATACCACCTTGTCTCGCTGCCGGATCGTGTCCCGGGCATGGCGCTGCCGACGGTGGAGGTGGTGGACATGATCGAGGAGCGCCGGCAGCGCCGCGGCATCCATCTGCTTAGCCGCAAACTCGAACACGAACTGTCGCGCACGCTCGGCCTGGATCAACCAGGCGTGGGCACTTCAGTGCCCACGAAAAATTCAGAAAAAGCTCAAGCTATTTTGTTGCTCAACCGCCGCGGCTACGCCAACTACCTCGCCTGCCCCGACCATAAGTGCGGCTGGATGATGCGTTGCGACCACTGCGACGCCACGATGGTCTATCACCTCGACCGCAAACGCCCGACCGGCGGCATCGTGCGCTGTCACCACTGCCTGGCCGAGCAACCGCTGGCGCAGCACTGCCCGAGCTGCGGCAACTCGATCAGTGTGTTCGGCCTCGGGACACAAAGGGTCGAAGAAGAGTTGGAAAGAAAATTTCCGGGGGGCCGCGTCATCCGCATGGACTCCGACGCGATGCGCACCGCCCGGCACTACCAGCAGGCGCTCGACCGCTTCCGCGACGGCGACGCGGATGTGTTGCTGGGCACACAGATGATCGCGAAAGGCCTGGACTTCCCGGGGGTGCGGCTGGTGGGCGTCATCAGCGCCGACACGGCGCTGCACCTGCCCGACTTCCGCGCCGCGGAGCGCACGTTCCAGCTCATCTCGCAGGTCTCCGGCCGCAGCGGCCGCAGCACCACGCCCGGCAAAGTCGTGGTTCAGACCTTCAGCGCCGATGACCCGGTGATCGAGCTCGCGGCACGGCACGACTACGTCGGCTTCGCGCAGCGCGATCTGGCGATGCGTGGGGAAGTGGGGTTGCCGCCGATCTCGCGCATGGCCCGCATCGTCGTCCGCGACCGCGACCACACCAAAGCCGTGGCCGAGGCGCGCAAGCTCGCCGCGAGCCTCAAGGTGTTCAACGACCAGCTCAAGCTCGGCGTCCGCCTCCGCGGCCCGGCCGCGTGCCCCCTGTCGCGCCTCGCCGACCACCACCGCCAACAACTCGAACTCATGGCCCCCGATGCGGCAACCCTGCAGAAACTCATGACCGCCCTCCGCAACGCCAAGCTGCTCAAGAGCGACACGCACACCGCGGTGGATGTCGATCCGGTGGCGCTGCTGTAGGATTTTTGCCATGGGTGTGATGTACAACACCGTCCCCGCAAGCCGTTTGCCCGAACCGAAGGCCTTGGGCTGGACGGTCTTTGGCGGTTACTTGCTGCTTTCGGCTTGTACCTGCTTTGGGGGCCAGCTCGTTCTGAGCATGTATCACGGGATGCCCGACTGGGCACGTTGGTTAGAAGCGGCGTTGCTGTTCCCGTGTGGGCATCTGTTGTTGGGGCTGAGGTTCAATCCCGGCTTTGATGGGGTGGTATTGGTGATCTTCGGCTGGATGGGCAACGCGGCGTTCTGGGGCATTTTGTCCGGCCTGGTCTGGTGGCCTCTGCACGCCCGCCTGACCCGCCGCATGGAGCGGATAAGACACAACCGATGCCCCGCCTGCAGCTACGACCTGCGCGGCAGCGCGCACACCGACGCGTGCCCGGAGTGCGGGGCGGTGATGGAGCGGGATTGACGTGCGTATGACGCACGAAAGGTTGTGTCAGGCGTCGAGGGCCGAGCGCACGTCGCGAGCGCCGTGGACCACGCGCAGCACTTCGACCGGTTGGGTGTCGTGCCGGTAGATGATCAGATAGGAGCCGACGGCCAGGAAGCGCACATCGCGGCGGGTCAGGTCGTCACGCCGATGACCGATCCCCGGATTCGCAGCCAGATCATCGAATGCCTGCCGAAAGCGGTCCATGACGCGCTCGGCCGCATCAACGGACTCTCCCATGAGATAGATTTGCAGTTCCACCAGATCACGCCGCGCCGGAACCGTGATGCGACAGCCGCTCACGGTTTGGCATCCGCCCGCATGGCACGCAACTCGTCGAAGACCTGTTGGGCGTCGAGTAATTCCCCGCGCTCCGACGCCTGATAGCCTACCTCAATCTGCTCTCGCATGCGGGCGATATCTTTCTGTCGCATCGCATCGCGCTCCATCAGCAGGCGGAGGCCGTCTTCCACCATCTCGCTGGCGGTGGTGTATCGGGATGAAGTCACGCCGTCTTCCAGGAAGCGGTCGAGATCTTCGCGGATGACCAAGGTGCGTGTGCCCATGCTTTTATCATCGGCAGGCAACGCGGCAGAGTCAAGGGTGTTGCGTGGGGCGGGCGCTGGATACCCCGCCGAAGCTCCGCTGCGGTGCGCATCGGCGGGCTGGGGTTGGGATTTATGCCGGTTCGGGGACCGGGGGTGCTTCACCGCCGATGCGGACCTGTTTGCGTTTTTCGCGGCGGGGGTCTTCGGGCTCGGGCAGCGGACCGTTGTCGAGCATCTGGCCCAGCAGCGTGTCGAGGTTCACCGTCGCGAAGGTCGTCGCGCTGTCGCTCATGGCGTAGGGGATGACCAGGTGCCCGGCCCAGGCGATCGCGCCGCAGCTATAGACCACGTTGGGCACGTAGCCGTCGCGCTCGTCTTCGTTGGGCACGATGAGCGGGTAGCGCAGGTGGCCGATAATTCTGGACGGGTCGTCCTTGTCGAGGAGGGACGCGCCGATGCAGTACTGGCGGACGGGCCCGACGCCGTGGGTGAGAAGCAGCCATCCCGCGTCGGTCTCGATCGGCGGGCCGCAGTTGCCGATCTGCACGAATTCCCAGGGGTATTCGGGGGTCTGGAGCAGCTCGCACTCGTTCCAGAAGTGGACGTTGTCGGAGCGCATGAGGTACATGTTTTCGCCGTCGAGCCGGCCGATCATGACGTACTGGCCGTCGATCTTGCGGGGGAACAGGGCCATGCCTTTGTTCTGGACGTACTTGCCGTTGAGGGTGTGGACCTCGAAGTCGGTGAAGTTCTGCGTCTCGAGCAGTTGGGGGAGGATGCGGAACCCGTTGTAGGCGGTGTAGGTGCCGAAGTAGGTGACCTCGCCGTCGTCTTCGATGAATCGGGTGAGGCGGACGTCCTCGATGCCGCGGGATTCGTTTTCGGAGGTGGGGAAGATGACGATCTCGGAGGGGTCGGTGTCGGGCGGGGTGTGCAGGTGGTAGTTGGAGCGGGCGAGCCAGAGCATGTTCTCGGCGGTCTCGGTGAAGGGGCTGGGTCGCTCGGGCCGTTCGCGCACCTCGGCGATCTTGTGGCTGAGCTGGTCGAAGCTGAAGCGGTCGCCGAGTTCGTCGAGGATGATGCGGGCGGTCTCGTTGTACGCGGCCATCTCGATGAGCTTGAGGAAGAAGAGTTTTTTCTCGAAGCGGCGGTCCTGGGTGACGCGCATCTTCGCGGCGTACTTGGGCGGCGGGTCGAACACCACGTGCCCGTTGGGGTGCAGCACGCCGGTGCGGAAGACGATGGAGGAGACGTGGCCCTCACCGGTCGCGCGCAGGCTCATGATGAACTTCGCGCAGCCGTCGGCGACACCGGACTGATCGGGGTGCAGGACGATGGAGGGGTTGAACAGCGCCGCCGACTCGATGGAGTATTCCATCGTGAAGTACGCGCCGATGAGCAGTTTGCGGTCTTTGGGCAGCTCCTCGGGGCGGTCGAGGTGGTTCTGGATGTCGTAGAAGTGCCGCTCGAAGATGCTGTGGAGGTTGCGGTGGCGGGGCCCGAAGCTGTCGGAGACGCCGGCTAATTCGCGGGCGACCTCCGCCTCGCTCAGCGACATCACCCGGCTGATCACGCGGAGGATGCGGTCTTCCCCGCCGACGGGGAAGAACTTGGCGATGACGCGCTTGTCATCGGAGACGAATCGTTCGGGCCGCCGGATGACCGTGATCTGGGCGTCGGTAGGCATGGGGGGGTACTCAAAGCGGAAAAGCGGAAAAACGAAAAAGCGGGAAAACAAGCAGGCGGACTTGGTGGGCGTTTGGGTTATATCGGTTCCTCACTTCCGAATTTTCCGCTTTTGCGATTTTTCGTTCTTCCGCTTACTTCCCCTCACTTCCCCTCACTCCGCTTCCTGCTCGCCGAACAGCGCCCGGCCGATGCGGACGAGGTTGGCGCCTTCCTCGATGGCGACCTCGAAGTCGTTGGTCATGCCCATCGAGAGCACGGTGAAGCCCGAGCCGCCGATCTTCTGGTGGGCGATCTCGCGGAAGATGTCCGCGGCGCGGGCGAAGGTGGGGCGGGCGTCCTCGGGGTTGTCGGTGTGCGGGGCCATGGTCATCAGCCCGCGCAGTCGCAGGTGGACCATCGAGTCGATCTGCTCGGCGAGGTGGACCGCGGCGGGGGCGGCGACGCCGAACTTGCTCGCCTCGCCCGAGGTGTTGACCTGCAGCAGCACGTCGTAGGTCGCCTCGTATCGCGCGCCCAGGGCGTGCAGTTCCTCGGCCAGGCGCAGTGAATCGACCGAATGGATCAGGCTCACGAGCGGGGCGACGGCCTTGGCCTTGTTTCGCTGCAGGTGGCCGATCATGTGCCAACGCACCTTGGCGGGCGTGCGGTCGTCGGCCTTGGACGCGGCGGCGGCGAGCGTGCGCTTGCGGGCGAGGAACTCGTTGAGCTGCGGGGCGCGCTGCTGGAGCTGTTGGACGCGGCTCTCGCCCAGGTCGGCGTGGCCCATCTCGACCATCTGGCGGATCTGGTCCGGCGTGGCGTTCTTGGTCACGGCGACCATCAGCACCTCGTCAGGCCGACGATCGGCGCGGGCGGCGGCCTCGGCGATCCGCTGGGTGATCTGCTCGTAGGCCTGTTTGAGTTGGGCGGGACCGGCGACGCCTGGGCTGCTCATGCCGTAAGCCTACGCCGCGCCGCCGAACGCTGCAAGGCAAACGCCCGCCAAGCCTCGGCCGCAAGACCGGCGGCCGACGGGCTTGCGCCCGTGGCTCGGGGTCAACGGGCGGCGCTGCGGAGGTAGAGGTCGCTGTCGCGGACAAACAGGTGTTGGCCGTCGGTCTGGCGGGCGATGGTCGCCAGCGTGCCTTCCATGCCAGGGACGCCGGTCAACGGGTCGGCATAGAGGAACTGGATGGTGTGGACGCGGGCGCCGCGGCTGGTCTGCGCGATGATGTCGAGGATGCGGGCCTGCTCCTGGCGCATGCCCGCGATGCCGCCCGACCCCGCGGTGATGTTGTCCGCCATCAGGATCACGTCATCGGGGCGGTAAGACAGCGCCCGTTCGAGCGCCGGGACCGGGCTGGTGCGGCCCGAGGCGTGGATCGTCGCCATCCAGGCGATCGTGTCGAGCCGGCTGCCGGGCGTCGCCTCCTTGAGGCCGAGCGGCCGCTGCTCCACCACCTGCCCGTCGCGGAAGAAGATCACCGTGAACATGTCGCCGGTCGGCAACGCCGTCACGCTCTGACTCACCTGCTCGATGATGAACGGGAACGTATCGACCAGCGAGCCCGAAGCATCGATCAGATAGACCACGCGACGCGGGCGTTCGGCCTCATCGGTCAGCGGCGGCAGGGCGAGGTTGAACGGCCCGTGCCCGGCATTGGTCCTGGGCCCGATCAGCGGGGGGTGGCCCGGCAGCGCGACCTCATCGGCAAACCGCTTGGCCTCCGTGATGGTCTGGCCCAGCGTGCGTGCGTCTTCCATGACGGTGGCGGTGTCCCGGCGCTCGGGGGTGGGCCGCGGCGCCCGCGGCGACACGGCGGCGACCGGCGTGCGCTGGCGGGGCAGCTCGATGACATCGCGCAGCGCCGCGCGGGTGTCGTAATAAACCAGTTGGTGGGTGTCGAGAGCGGGGGCGGCTTGGGCGGTTTGCGTGCTCTGCACCCCGGCCTCGGTCTGAGGCTCGGACACGACCGCGGCGATCAACAGCAACGCGAGCACCACCAGCACCGCGTGGATCGCCAGCGAGACGCCCCAGGGCAGCAGCGACCGCAGCGTGGGCATGGGGCGGGGCGGGCGGGTGGCGTGCGAGTCACGGTTGAGCGCGTCGGCGTGTGCCAGGGGGCCGTTCATATCGATCTCCGGTGTGGGCGTCGGGCGGCGGGTATGGCCCGGTATTGAGCCCGCGTCATCCTGATATTCAAACCGCAGACACGGGCCGATGCCATCCTTTTTGATCGGCAATTGCCTTATCGGAAGCGTGAAAAACCCCGCGTCTTTGCGGGGAGGCCCGAGACATCCCATAATGTCCGGCTTGTCACCCCCCAATCAAGGCCAAGCCCGGCATGTGTCCGGCTCGGCCTGCCCCTAAGGAGTTCGCGATGGCCTCGGAAACCAAGTCCGGAAACAAGAAGCTGCGTGTCGCATTCGTCGGCTGCGGCATGATCAGCGGTGCCCATATCAATTCGTACAAGGACATGGACGACGTCGAGGTTGTCGCCCTGTGCGACATCAAGCCCGCGCCCATGGCCAAGCGGGCCGAGGAACTGGGCCTGGACAAGTCGGCGTGCTTCACCGACTACAAAAAGATGTACAAGGCGATTGACGCGGATGCGATCAACGTCTGCACGCCCAACGGCGTCCACTGCGCCCCGACCGTCGAGGCACTCAAGGCCGGGTACCACGTCATCGTCGAGAAGCCCATGGCGATGAACGCGGGCGAGTGCAAGAAGATGATCGCCGCGAGCAAGTCGGCGAAGAAGAAGCTGGTCATCGGGTTCCAGTACCGCTACGACCCGAAGACCGATTTCCTGATCGACATGCGCGAGGCGGGGATGTTCGGGGACATCCGCTTCGGGCGGGTGCAGGCCCTGCGCCGCCGCGGCATCCCCAACTGGGGCGTGTTCGGCCAGAAGAAGCTGCAGGGCGGCGGGCCGATGATCGACATCGGCGTCCACGTCCTGGAGATGTGCCACTTCACCATGGGCAGCCCCAAGCCCGTTGCCGCGGTCGGCTTCGCCGAGACCTACATGGGCAACAAGCGCGAGGCGGCGCAGATCAAGACCGCCTGGTCCGGCTGGGACTACAAGACCTACACCGTCGAGGACCTGGCCCTGGGCCACATCCGCTTCGACAACGGCGCGGTGATCCACATCGAAGCCAGCTTCGCCGCCCACCACGAGCACAGCGGCACGATGGACTTCCAGATCATGGGCACCAAGGGCGGCGCCAAGTGGGGCACCTCCGAGGTGTTCACCGACATGCACAACTACCAGATGAACCTCAAGCCGGCCTACGTCTCGCCGTCCAAGGACTTCCAGACCTGGTTCTACCGCAAGAACCGCAACTTCGTCGATCACTGCCTCTACAACAAGCCCACCATGGCCCCGGCCGAGCACGGGCTGATGGTCCAGCAGATGCTCGACGCGGTGTACGCCTCCGCCGAGAAGGGCGGCAAGGAAGTGCTGATCAAGTAAGCCCGTAAGGCGCTGCAATCCCGAAAGCCCCCGCCCGCGGCCTCCCGGCCGCGGGTTTTTTTTTGCCCCGCGGGAACCACCGCGGTTTCGTCGGCGTCCTATCGAACGTAAGATGGCGCGGTCGGTTCGCGCAGCAGAAGTTCGATAACCGCCCGGTTCCGAGGGCTTTCATGACCCAACCCCGCCGTCAGACCTTCGGATGCCGCCGCGAGCGTATCTTCGCCGGGGTGTTGGTCTGGCTGTCGGTGTCGGTGACGGTGTCGGTGTCGGTCGCGGGGGAGATCATGTTCATGCCGGGGGCGGTGGCGGTGGACGCGGGCGAGGAGACGGCCTCGGGCTTCACGGTCCCGCGGGCGGAGGATGAGGTGCTCGACGCCCTGGCGGATTTCCGTCGGCACCTTCAGTCGCAGCGGTGGGAGAAGGCCTTCGGGGTGTTGGAAGAGGTCTATGCCGCGGACGCGCACGCGCTGCTGCCGGCCGGGGATGGTCTCTATCTGCCGCTCAAGCAACAGGTGTGGGATACGTTCGTGGCCATGCCGCCCGCGGGGCGCGAGGCGGTGCGGCTTTTTTATGACGGCAAGGCCGCGAAGCTCATGGCCCAGGCCACCGACCCGGCGGTGGTCGGCACCGACGCCGAGGCCGAACAACTCCAGCTCCTCTTCGATCGCTACTTCATCACCGCGGTCGGTGATAACGCGGCCGACCGCCTGGGCGATCTTCATTTTGAACGCGGCCGCTTCGCGGAGGCGCGGCGGTGCTGGGAAGCGATCCTGCAACATTACCCCGACACCGACCTGGACCCGCGCAAGCTCGAAGTCAAACGGGCGGTCGCCCTGCTGCGGTCCGGCCACCTCGACGCGTTCGATCAACTCGCGGGCGTTTTGACGCAGCGTTATGCCGACCAGCCCCTGACGATCGCCGGGCAGGCCGTGACGATTGATGCGTATCTCGCGAAGCTTCGCGCGCCCCAGGCCAACCCGCCGCCCGATCCCGCGGACGCTGCGGACGGCCCCGCGCTGGTGCTGCCCGAGGAGGGGGTTGAACCGCTGTGGCATTGCCCGTTCATGACCCCGGCGGGTGTGCGCCAGTACGCCTCGCTGCGCAGCAATCACTGGGCCGCGATGTCCGGCGTCGGATCGCGCCCGCCGAGCCACGCGTTCGATGAACAGCGGCTGTACCTCAACTGGCTGGGCGTGGTCTTCGCGTTGGACCTGGAGACGGGCAAGCTCGCCTGGGCGTCGGAGCCGTTCACCCAGCTCAATCAGAACCTGCAACAGATCGGGCAGAGCAACTCCTTCAACGCGGCGCAGTACGCGATCACGCTCGCCGACGACACGCTGCTGACCACGTCGATCACCCCGCAGGACGCGCAGCAGTGGAACGCGGTGTATCGGCTGATGGCGTTCGACAAGCAGACCGGCAAGCTGCGGTGGACGACCGCGTCGATCAACGAGCTGCAGGAGGTGCAATTCCTCGGGTCGCCGCTGGTCCACGAGGGCCTGGTGCTGGTCACGTGCCACACGCGCGAGAGCCCCGAACTCACGCTGCGGGCCTTGAACCTGGCCGACGGATCGCCGGTCTGGTCCGTGACGCTGGGCACCGCCCAGATGCAGATGAACTGGCGACACAACCAGGTCATGCCCGTGCCCCGGATGATCGCCCGCCGCGAGATGGTTTACATCATGACCAATAACGGGGCGCTGCTCGCGGTGGATGCCGACGCGCGGGCGCTGCGTTGGTCGGTGAAGTACGACAGCGCGAACAATACCGAAGTGATGGCGATGCGCCGGGGCCGCGGCAGCGTGGGACCGCCCTCGAGCAACCCGGGCACCTTGCAGTTCTCGCAGTCGCTGCTCCTGATCAAGGAGCCGGGCTCGGATGAGTTGTTGGCGGTGGATGTGGAGGCGCGGCAGATCAAGTGGCGGCGGCTGCTGTCGGGACAGGCGCATGTCATCGCCGAGGACGCCGACCGCTACTTCCTGCTCGACCCGCAACTAATCGCGATCGACAAGACCGATCGCCGCATGGCGTTCTCCGCGAGCCTGCCGCTGGGCACGCAGGCGGCGGGCGTGGCCGACCTGGGCGAAGACCTCGCCCTGTTCACCAGCCACGGCCTGTTCGCCTACCGCAAATCCAACGGCGATCGCGTCAGCAAATTCACCGGCTACGAGACCCCCACCGGCTCGGGCGGGGCGGCCATCCTCGTGGGACACAAGCTGATCACCCTCTCCAACGCGGCCGTCACCGCTTACCCGCTATCCCCCCAGACCCCGCCCGCTGCGGCCGATCACCACGACCAGGAATCACCATGAAACCGACCCGCCATCTCATCGATCGTTGTGCCATCACCCTGATGATCGCCCTCGGCGTCATGATGCATTTTAAGGCCCCGAGCCACGCGCAGGACGCCCCCGCCACGCGCCTGAGCGCCTTCGGCGTCGGCGAGGCCGTCGCCAAGCCGTCCCGCGTGACGATGGTGACCACCGTCAGCGGCAACGCCCCGCTGGCCAGCGACGCGCTGGTGAAATACCGCGACGCGAAGCGGCGCGCGGTCGAAGCGCTCGAGGGCCTGGAGATCGCCGGCCTCAGCA
This sequence comes from uncultured Phycisphaeraceae bacterium, assembly GCA_964614575.1. Lineage (GTDB taxonomy): Bacteria > Planctomycetota > Phycisphaerae > Phycisphaerales > Phycisphaeraceae > JBGTLW01. The sequence goes on from CAZTLX010000033.1 coordinate 23,785, forward strand.
TCGAGGGCCGGGGCCTGGCGCTGCACTCGGCCTACGACCAGCAGACCATCAACATGCTGCAGCAACAGATGTGGAACGGCGGGGGCGGGGGCGGCGCGGTGGAGACCAAGCCCCAGATCATCGTCAAGGAACAGCTTCAGGTCACGATCACCGGCATCGACCAACTCGACGAGACGGCGCTGCTCGAAACGCTGATCAAGCTGGTGGAGACCGCCCAGGATGCGGGGCTGAGCATCGGCGGGATCGACCCGGCGGCGATGATGCAATACGGCTGGGGCAACCAGCCCATGAGCCTCTTTGCCTTCGAGGTCGCCGACCCCGCCGCGGCGCAGACCCAAGCCCGCGCCGCCGCCATCGCCGCGGCCAAAGCGCGGGCCCAGGAAATGGCGCAACAGGCCGGCGTCACGCTCGGGCCGATCCTCAGCGTCGAGGAGAGTCCGATCAACCCCTACCAGCTCCCCTACCAGAACCCGATGCAGAGTTTTATCGCCGCCGGCGTCATGCAGATGGACGGCAGCCAGCTCGACCCAACCCCGACCGATCGCTTAGGCCCCTCGACGGTCACGGTCCGGGTGAACCTCAGCTTCGCCATCGAACCCGCCTCGCCCTGATCCCCACCGGCGCTGCCGCAGCGTTAATCGTGCCCGATGCCGGGGCTCGGGGGGCGTGAATCCCCAACCCTGATGATGACCTTGTGCTGAAATGGGTGTGATGCAGCAGTTGACCATTGACAACCCGCGTTGCTTCGGCCTCAAGCGATGGCTGCGTGCCGCCGCCTGGCGTGTGATCGCCGTCGGTGCCTGCCTGCTGATCCCCGCCGCCACCGCGCAGGAAGCGCTGCTCCCCAAGCACGTCACGCCCGCAGCGCAGGCCTCGGTCAAACGCGGCCTGGAGTTCCTCGTCAAGACGCAGTCCCCCGATGGTTCCTGGAGCAACAACTCCGACGGCCGACAATACCCCGTCTCCATGACCGCCCTGGCCGGCATGGCGTTCCTCGCGCACGGGCACACCACCACCCGCGGCGAATACGCCGACACCGTCCGCAAGGCCGTCCGCTACATCATGTCCAACGCCCGGCCCGACGGGCTGATCAGCTCGGCCAACGAGTACGGCGGGCGCTCGATGTACGGCCACGGGTTCTCGCTGCTGTTCCTCTCCTGCGCCTACGGCATGGAGACCGACGAACGCACCCGCCGACGCATGCACGACATCATCGAGAAAGCCGTGCTCATGACCGGCAAGGCGCAGTCGCCGCTGGGCGGCTGGACCTACACGCCTAACTCCGGCGACGAGGGATCGGTCACCATCACGCAGATGCAGGCCCTGCGCGCCGCGCACAACGCCGGGTTCACCGTCCCCGAGGAAACCGTCAGCAAAGGTGTGAAGTATCTCGAAAACTGCAAGACCCCCGAGGGCGGCATCCGCTATTCGTTCCACTCCGGCAACCAGACCCGCCTGCCGATCAGCGCCGCGGCCATCACCTGCCTCTACTCGGCGGGGGAATACGACTCGCCCCTCGCCGAGGCCTGCCTCGAATACACCTTCAAACAATTCCAGGCCCAGCGTGACCGCTTCTCCAAGGGCGGCGGGCACGACTACTACGCCCACCTCTACGCCGCCCAGGCCTTTTACCAGGCCGGCGACGAGTACTGGGACGCCTACTTCCCCGCCGCCCAAAAACAGTTCATCGACCAGCAGAACCAACAGGACGGCTCATGGTCCGGCGACGGCATCGGCCAAACCTACGGCACCGCCATCGCCTGCATCGTCCTCCAACTACCCTACAAGTTCCTCCCGATCTACCA
>CAZTLX010000034.1:0-25539 GCA_964614575.1 uncultured Phycisphaeraceae bacterium
CGCGCGGGAGCGGGTCGCGCCACCGCCGCCGTTTAAGACGGTGAGTCGCAGTTACCTGGCCGGGTCCCGCGCGCTTGATCGTCGCGCGCAAGACATGACCGCGGCGCGATGCCGCGAGCGGCCGGGGCGGCGCTTGCTCACTCCCGGCCGGGACAGGCTCCTGCGGGTGCTACGCCAAGGCCGCGCAGCGCGCGTCGAGCTCGCCCGGCGTGAGATCGGGATTCACACCGAGCATCACCGTGCGGTGCAGGATGTCCAGCGAGCGGGGGCACATGTCCGGGGTGTAGTCCATCCGGCAGCCGGCGTTTTCCTTGAGACGGAACGGGTCGAGCGCGGGGTGGTGCGCGCCGCGCCGCTGCAGCACCGGGTCCCAGTCGGTGTAGGTGTGTCGCCGCGTCGCGGCCGCGACTTCTCCCCGGTTACGCTCGGCCAAACGGGCGGCGTCTTCCGCGGAATCGCAGAGCACCATGATTTTGCTCGCGCACTCACCGGCCGCATCATGCACGGGCGCGGTGCGGTGGCCCGCGGCGTGCAGCGCTTCGACCATCGCACGCTTGACGCGGCGCAGGTCGGCCAGCAACGGGTCGAGCCGATCGAGCTGGGCGTTCATCATCGCGCCCTCGATCTCCGAGGCGCGGGCACCCGCGGCGGCGAAGGGCTGGACGTCCTGCTCCTTGCCGCCCCAGAAGAAGCCGCACGAATCGATGAAGCAGCGGGCGCGTTGCGCGGCCAAGCCGTCGTGCAGCACGACCGCGCCGCCCTCGCCGCAGGTCAGGTTCTTGAAGTAGTTGAAGCTGAACGCCCCGGCGTCGCCGAGCGTGCCCACCGCCCGGCCGCGGTAGCTGCCCCCGACGCACTGGCACGCGTCCTCGATGACCTTGAGCTTGTGCTTGCGGGCCACGGCTCCGATCGCATCCATGTCGCAGACCAGGCCCCACATGTGCACGGGGACGACCGCGGCGGTGCGCGGGCCGACGGCCGCGTCGAGCGCGGCGGGGTCGAGCGTGATCGACTCGTCGATCTCAACGATGACGGGGATCGCGCCCGCGGCGAGGACGGAGGTGGCGGTGGCCATGTAGGTGTGGGCGGGGACGACGACCTCGTCGCCGGGGCCGATGCCCAGCCCGACGAGCGCGGCGGTGAGCGCGAGGCTGCCGCTGGCGGTCATGGTGGCGTGGGCGATGTCGAGGCGCTGGGCCCAGCGCCGCTCGAAGCGGGCGCACTGGCCCCGGCCGTCGGGCTGGTAGCGGAAGAGCTTGCCGCCAAACAGCGGGGCGGCGATGGCGTCGAGTTCGGGTTGGCCGACACGGTACATAACGCGGGGTCCGGTGAGTGGGGGACAGTGATGCGTGGCTCGCTGAAGCGACCACGCCGGGGGTCAGCGGGGGTGCAATTCGCCGCAGCGGACGGTCAGGCCGTCGTAGGCGGGGGCGACGCCGTCGGGCAGCTCGGCGGCGAGGTCGGCGTGCTTCAGATCGTGGGCCAGGTGGGTGAGAAACGCGCGGCCGGGTTTCAACTCGTCGATGATGCGCAGCGCCTGCTCGACGGTCAGGTGCGTCGGGTGGTGGCGGTAGCGCAGGGCGTCGATGACCAGCACGTCCAGGTCGGTCAGCAGCGGATAACTTTCGGGGGGGATCGAGGAGACATCGGTGCAGTAGGCGACGGAGCAGCCGAGGTGGTCGATGCGGTAGCCGACGATGGGCTGGCGGCCGTGCATCAGGCGGACGGGCGTCCAGGTCGCGCCGAAGAGCGGCAGGGCGACGCCGGGCTCGACGGGATGGGCGATGAGGTTGGCGACGAAGGAGTCGTTGATGTTGCGGTGCGGCTCGAAGACGTAGCGGAACATGTGGCGGAGGGTGTTGATGACATCGGCCTCGGCGTAGAGGTCGATGGGGGCGTGCATCACGGCGTTGAAGCGGCGCAGGTCGTCGAGGCCGAAGATATGGTCGGCGTGGGCGTGGGTATAGAGCACGCCATCGATGCGGTGCAGGCGGTGGCGGACGGCCTGCTGGCGCAGCTCGGGGCTGGTGTCGATGAGCAGTTGCCGCCCCCGCCCCCGGAAATCCCCCCGGAAATCCCTCCGCAAGTCTCCCCGCAAGTCATCGCTCTCCCGGCTTTGGCCCGCATCGGCGGTCGGGTCGGGGTATCGAATGAGCACGCTGGGCCGATCGCGGCGGTCGCGGGGGTCGTCGGAGGTGCAGACGCCGCAGTCGCAGCCGATCATCGGCACGCCCGCGCTGGTCCCCGTGCCCAAAAACACCAGTTCGATCGGCATGGGCGGATTGTAGTGGCATCGCGGCCGGGGCACGGCCGTCGCAGTTGCGGGGATTTTTTTCACCGGACGGGTGGAACCGGGAACAAGCGGTCCCTTACATTAGTAGTTCAGGCAGACCCACACTTTTCCCGGAGACTGATCATGAACAAGCCCCGCCTGCTGATCGTTCCCGCCTTCGCCCTCGCCGCCCTGGCGGTGACCGCATTCGCCGCGGACATGCCGCAGCGAGAGTTTCCCAACGACTGGTACTTCGGCAAGGCCGAGCAGCAGGCCAAGCACGCGGAGCTGGAGGGCAAGTCCGCGCCGGAGTTGGTGCTTTCGGACTGGATGAACGGCGAGGTGACGGCCGAGGATATGCAGGGCAAGATCGTGGTGATCGATTTCTGGGCGACGTGGTGCGGCCCGTGCCTGGCCGCGGTGCCTCACAACAACAAGATCGCCGAGACGTACGCCGACAAGGGCGTGATCTTGATCGGCGTGTGCGGCTCATCGTCGGGGCAGGACAAGATGGAAGCGACCGCGACCAAGCACAAGATGCAATATCCGATCGCCAAGGACGCGACGCAGAAGAGCGCGGAAAACTGGGCGGTGATGTGGTGGCCGACCTACGGCGTGATCGACCGCGAGGGCAACCTGCGGGCGCTGGGCCTCAAGCCTGACGGCGTGGACAAGGTGATCGACAAGCTGCTGGAAGCCGAGGCGGAAGCGAAAACCGCGTCGGTGGAGTGAATGCCCGCTCTCTGCTCCGCTTCGTTGCAGCGGTGTAGATGTTCTGGATCGTCACGGCCGGGGGTAGCCCCACTCGGCGGCGAGGGCGTCGGCGGCGCGTTCGGGGTCTTCGCCGGGTTCACGGCCTTCGTTGCGCAGGTGGGCGTGGGCCAGCTCGTGGGCGATGACCCAGCGGACGAACGCCGCGGGCCGCCGCGTGAGCGTTCGCTTGAGCGCGACCGAGCGGGCGCCGCGGCCGGGCGCAGGCGACGCGACCGGCACCGCCGAGAGGGTGCCCGGACCCGTCGCGATATCACAGATCATGAAGCTCGGGTCGTTCATCAAATCTTGACGCACCGGCTCGGGCAGCGCGGTGAAAACCTCGACCGCGTGGCCCCGCAAGACCGGGTCCAGACCGAAGCCGCCGAGCCAGTGGGTAATCAGTTCACGCATGATGCTATCGTAGCGGCCTGCATCGGCGTTGTGGCGGTTCGTCGGCGGATCACGCCCGGATGCGCCGCAATAGCGCCCCCAAACACGCGTTGTCCTGCCGACCCATGGCGACCATCACGACCCGCAGCCCTATCCCCGAGCGGGCCATACAGACCCGCGACACGACCTCGGTGCGCGGGGTCCGCTTCACGCTCGCGCGACAGGCCCACCTGATCGTGCTGGGGTTGCTCACTTGCGCCGCCGCGGGCCTGCGCTTCTTCGCGCTCGATCGGCCCACCCTCTGGTACGACGAGGCCGCCACCTTCTCCCGTGTCAACGGCAGCTATTACGACCTGCTCGAAGTCCTGCAGTTCGACGGCTTCCCGCCCATCCACTACCAGCTCTACTGGCTGCTCGGACAGGCCACATACCTCGACCCGTTCTTCATGCGCCTGATCCCCGCGACCGCCGGCGTGCTCATGGTCCCGGCGATGTATTTCCTCGCCCGACAGCTCGTCTCCAGGCAGGCGGCCCTGCTCGCGGCGCTGCTGACGCTGTCTTCCGCGTGGCTCATGACCCACAGCCGCGACGCGAAAATGTACATGCTCACCTGGCTGTTCATCACCCTCGCGCTCGGTGGCCTGTTCTGCTGGCTGCGCACCGACAAACGCCTGGCGTGGCTGGGCTGGGTGTTCTTCGCGCTCGCGGCGGTCGGCACCCACGCCAGCGCCCTGATCATCGTCGCCATCACGCCCTTCTTCGTGCTCACCGCGCCGCGCCTGCGCTGGTCGCGCGTCATCTATCTGGCGATCGGCATGGCCGTGGTCCTCACCGGGCCCGGCGGGTACTACTTCTTCTTCAACAAGTGGAACCAGCGCACCGGCGGCGTCTTCTCCGGCACCATCGCCAGCCAGTCACGCTCGGCGGCGCTGGTCGAAACCGTCGTGTCCCGCACGGGCAATCCGGAAGCGATCACCGAGGCCGCCGGCGAGTTCGAAGACGAGCGGGCCGAGTTCTCCGGGTGGCGGGCCAGCGGGCTGGACTGGATCGATCGGCAGGTCCGCGGCATGTCCGGGCCGCAGGTGCTGCGGCGGTCGGTCTCGGCGTATCTGACCGGCTGGCACTGGCCCAAGCAGAACCAGATCGACGCGACCACGCGCGACGGGCAGCCGGTGATCCCCCGCGTGGTGGTGTACGCCGTGACCACCCTGCTCAGCGTGCTGGCGGTGGTCGCGTTGCTCGGCCTGCTGCCCTGGTCGCGGCGCTGGTCGCCCAAGCCCGCCGCCGATCACGACATCCATCCCGTTCGCGGCCCGCCGGAAGCTTTATCCCATGACAGCGCGTCCGCCGGTGCCGAACGCCCCGCGCTCGCGGCGTACCGCGGCGCGACCTGGCTGGCGCTGTGGCTGGTGCTGCCGACCTACGGCTTTTATTACTGCCGATCGATCGAAGACTTCGTCGCGCCCTGGCACTGGCTGGCGGTCATCGGCGCGGTATGGGGCGCTTGGTGGACGGCGTTGCTGGGCGGCGCGGCCGTGCTCGCCCTGGGGCCGCTGCGCTGGCGATGGTTTCGGACGTTCGCCGTGCTCACGATCGCGGGCTTTGCGCTCTGGCCCCTGAAGCCCGCGATCACCGAGGGCGGTTGGGATTGGCTAAGCGAATACATCACGCGACTTCTTGATCCCCTGACACTGGGCGTGCTGTGTGTCGGCCTGCCCGCGCTCGCGCTGTATCACGCGGGCGGCTCGTGGTCGCTGCGCGCCAAGCGCTGCGGGCACTTCGTGTATGCCTTCGGCGTGGTGTTCGGGCTGTGCTGCGCGGCGTACCTGTTCTGGACCTGGATGGCGATGCTCGCGGAGAACCGCGGCGCGATCGCCTGGCTGGCCAAGGAGATCGATTCGCCGCGGTCGTATGAATGGAAGCCGCTCTGGATGCCGCGCTACCTCGGCATCGTCTGGCCGGCCCTGGCGGTGGCGCTGGCGTGGCTGATCATGCGGCTGCCCGGCCGGCCGCTGCGGGCGGGGGTGATCGTGGCGCTGCTCGGCGTGAACCTCGGCCTCGCGGGAGCGCGGATCATGCTCGACACCGAGCCGCGATTCGACCTGATGACCGCCGACATCTGGGACGCCAGCGACGAGCCGGACCGCGTGGCCGCTTACTTCTTCAACGGCCACGGCGGCGGGGCGTGGCGCAACGCCGGGGGGCTGCGCGGCTACCCCGGCTCGTATTACCTCGCCGCGCACAAACAGATCCGCCCCACGCCTCTGGAGATGCGCGGCGGGTGGATCTACGGCACGCGCCGCCGGGGAAACCGCGTCCCCGAGCGACTAACCCACCAACCGCCCGCGATCCACTTCCGCACGCTGCCCACGCAGTTGCAGCAGAAACCGGACCTGCAGCGACTGGTCGTCTGGACGCAGTATCGCCCGGGCGAAAAGCCCGACACCCGCGGCAACCCGTTATTGCAGGAAACCATCGGCGCGCAGTGGCAACTCAAGAGCGATGCGTTCTACCGCGTGATCAGCCACAAGACCTGGGAGCAGCGCAACTGGCACCGCCGCCGCGTCTTTGAACGCGTGCCGGATGAGCCGATCGCGTCGGTCGCGCCCGCGGATCAGACCTGATGCGCTGCGGGCCGCGGCGCCTTGTGGGAAGGGGCGCGGCAGATCAAAGGTCGGACGGGTCGTACACCCACTGCTCGCGCGTCGGGCTGTAGTCGATCAGTCCTTCGCCGTCGGGGAACCACAACGCCAGTTCACGCTGCGCGGATTCGGGGCTGTCCGAGCCGTGGATCATGTTGTATCCGCCCGACATCCCGAAGTCGCCGCGGATGGTGCCGGGCTCGGCCTTGCGGCCGTTGGTCGCGCCGATGAGCTTGCGGCAGACGGTCACCGCCTCCACGCCACGCCACGCCATCACGAACACCGGCGAGCTGGTCACGAACCGGATCAGACCCGGATAGAACGGCTTGCCCTCGTGCTCTGCGTAATGCTTCTTCGCCAGGGCCTCGGGCACGCTCATGAGCTTGGCCCCGACAAGGCGCAGGCCCTTGGCCTCGAAGCGGGCGACGATCGGGCCGACGAGCCCGCGTTGCACGGCGTCGGGCTTGAGGAAGATGAGGGTGGTTTCCATGAGGGTGCCTCCGGTTTTCGGGGAGTGGGGGGTAGGGGGGTGGTGATCCGGCAGCCGGGACGCCGATCCGCTGCCGCCGGGCCGACTTTAGCCCGATCGGGTCGTGCGGGGCAGGCAGTATAGCGAGGGGGTAGGGGGATTTTTCGGGGAAAACCGGATAGCGACGTAAATCCAGTGTCCACAGCGATTAACCAACACCTTTCGGCTGCGGCCGCCCCCGGACTTGATTTTTTCGCCCCGGTTTTTCTGGCTCGTGCCCAAATCGGCGTTAACATATCGGACGCTTGGACGGAACCGGGCAACCCGATCCGCGGCCGTTGTGTGAGGGCGGGACCTCGGCAGGACGCCGCCTTTTGGCCGCGCGTGCCCCCGGCACGCGATCGGATGGACTCAAGAGCACCCAGGGAACCTGATTACATGCGACGACTTGCCCGCCGACTGCCCGGCAGCCGGACCCTCACCACCCCCGCGCTCAGCGCGGTGCTGATCCTGCTCGCCAGCCTCACCCTCGCCGGCTCCTTGTTCAGCGGGATCAAGTTCCTCGCCGGCGACACCGAACCGGTCTCGCTGATGGCGTTGGACTCGCGCGCCACCCAAGCCGTGGCCCGCGTGCATCCACCAATCGATCAAACGGCCACAACTTCGGCACCGCAGGACGAAGCGCTGCCGGCCATGGATGCACAAGTAGCGGCCCCAGCCCGCGTCGCCCCGCCGTCGGCCCCGACCGCCGAAGCCGCGACCCCGGTCGTGATGACCTTCGACGGCCGGCCGCTGCGCAAGGTGCGCACCCTCTCCATGTCCGTCACCGCCTACAGCCCCGATGAACGCTCCTGCGGCAAGTGGGCCGACGGCATCACCGCCTCCGGCTACAGCGTCTGGACCAACGGCATGAAACTCGTCGCCGCGGACACCCGCGTGCTGCCGTTCGGAACCATCATCACCGTGCCCGGCTACAACCACGGCAAGCCGGTGCCGGTGCTCGACCGCGGCGGGGCGATCAAGGGCCATCGCCTGGATGTGCTCTACCCCACCCACGAGGTCGCCATGCAGTGGGGCGTGCAGAAGCTGTCGGTCGATGTCTGGGAATACGCCGACGAATAAAGCCGAGCATGGCCGCTCCGAAACCCGCACCCCCGTCCACGCCGCCCAATCCGTCAAATCGACTCCCGACCCCTTTTCCGACCTCTGCCCCCCGCGGTATAATCCGCCCATGCCTTCCGGCCCCGCCAAACCCGCCCCACGCCCACCCCAGGTCGGCACCCAACCGGCAAACGACATCGCCCGCGAGCCAAACGGGGAACGTCACCGTATCGATATCCCCCAAAAAGGTCGGTAATATGCGATTCAGAATATTAGGAGCAGATCGTGAGACTGGGGAAGATTGCACGTTTGATATTGATGCCGGCAATAGCCAAGAAGCGCGTAAAAAGGCTAATGATCTAGGTTTTCTGGTATCCAGCGCTATACCGATAGAGTTAGCTTCTGAAGAGTATCGCATTACTCATGGACTGGATAAAAATACCAAGCGCATAGACCAGCCAGATGCACTGTCACGTAAACAAGATATCGCAGAGAAACTTGACGACAAGAATGCCATCGGTTGCTTGATTGGCTTGTTATTCCTGATACCAACGTGCGTGACCACATCATGTATGCTTAGCGAATCATCAAAATCTTCTTCACGGCCTGTGACAAAGCAACAGAAACTGGAGGAATATCACCGACAAGGCCGGTTTCGCGGGTACAGTGACGCAAACGAACTTCATCGAGACATGGAAGCTCTTGGTAAGATGGGGAGCAAAGAAGCTGAAAAAGTTGCTCGTGATTTAGAGTAAAGGTATCGGGAGTATCGAAACGGGAATATCGAAACGGGGACGCTCCCAATCCTGTTCGGCCCGCCGTTTGCCTCGCCGGTCTAATTGAGACTGAGTCGCGCCTTGCGCTCGTCACCGACTTGGCGCATGATACCGGCATGGCGATGGCGCGACGTGAGAAGCCGACCGAGAAGCAGCTCCAGGGCTTCAAGTATTTCCGCAAGCTGCTGCCGCTGTTCGAGCGGCTGCACGCGGTCGGCACGGCGCGGGACCGCGCGGGCAACCGGCGGCTGCACATGGATCAGTACTGCGCGCTGGTCCTGCTGTACATGTTCAATCCGGTGGTTTCGTCGCTGCGGGCGATCCAGCAGGCCAGCGAGCTCAAGAAGGTTCAGCGGCTGTTGGGTTGTGAGCGGGCGAGCCTGGGGTCGCTGTCCGAAGCGGTCGATGTGTTCGAGCCGCAGCGTCTGGAGCAGATCGTCGGGGAGCTGGCCGACCAGCTTGGGCCGATCGCGCGCGACGCGCGGCTCGGGGAGATCGACAAGACGATCCTGCTGGCCGACGGCACGGTCCTGTCGGCACTGCCGCGGATCGCCCAGGCGATGTGGGTGTCTAAGCGTGGGAGCGTGAAGCACTCGTGGCGTCTGCACACGCAGTTCGTGCTGGACAAGCACGTGCCGTCGCGGATGACGCTGACCAACGGCAGCGGGTCGGGCGGCCACGATGAGCGGGCGGTGCTCAAGGGTGATCTGCAAGCGGGCTGCTGCTACGTGATGGACCGCGGCTACGCCCAGTTCACCTTGTTCAACGCGATCGTGGCGGCCGGCAGCAGCTACGTCTGCCGGGTGCGTGACAACAGCGTGTACGAGGTGGTCGAATCGCGCGGGTTGTCGGATGAGGCGGCCGCGGCGGATGTGCTCGGCGACCGGCTGGTGCGGATGGGACAAAGCTCGAAGCGCGACGTGCAGCCGGACCACCTGATGCGTCTGGTGGAGGTGAAGATCACGCCGCACATCAAGCGTTGCGGCACGAAGGGCCGCGGCGGTGCGCCCAGCGACGGCGTGCTGCGGATCGTGACGGACATGCTCGACGTGCCGGCCGAGGTGATCGCGTTGCTCTACGCGTACCGCTTCACGATCGAGTTGTTCTTCCGCTTCTTCATGCACGTGCTCGGCTGCCGGCACCTGCTTAGCGACGACCCCAAGGGCATCGCGATCCAGACGTACTGCGCGATCATCGCGTGCCTGCTGATCGCGTTGTACACCGGGCGCAAGCCCACCAAACGAACATACGAGATGGTCTGCTACTTCCTGACCGGCCTGGCCGACGAGGAGGAACTGCTCGCCCACCTGGCGAAGCTGCCCGCCGCGTCGCACTGACATCCGCCGGCGCCTGCGCGCCGCGAGACGGAGCGGTCGATGCTGCGCGCTCCGCGCCGGCGGCGCACGCCACCGCCGCCGAACACCGCCGAACGCATGATGATTCACTGCCCCGACCTGCCGCACCCCGCCCCGGCACGCCCCGAACCGCCGGTGCAAAATCCGGGCCGAACAGGATTGGGACGCTCCCCGATTATAGGTGTAAGTGGCGGCGGATTCAATTCCAATGCGCAACACTGGGTCGGGGTTAGTTTCCCCTCAAGTAGCGGGCGGCGAGGTCGGTGACGCGTTGGGGCTGCATGGTGCCGCCGTGTATCCGTTATGCTCAAGTGATGGCAAAGTCTTCCCCGCAAGCCGCGTCGCTTGGTGACGTGATCGGTGTGTTGGAAACGCTCGCGCCGACGGCGTTGGCCGAATCATGGGACAAGGTCGGGCTGCAGGTGGGCGATGCGGCGCAGGCGGTGAGCCGGGCGCTGCTGTGCATCGACCTGACCGAGCCGGTGCTGGCTGAGGCGGTGCGGAAGAAGGCGGAGCTGATCGTGGCGTATCACCCGGTGATTTTTTCGCCGGTGGCGCGGCTGACGGCCGAGCACTGGAAGCAGCGCGTGCTGATCGAGGCGGTCCGCCGGGGCATCGCGGTGTACTGCCCGCACACGGCGTTAGACGCGGCGGTGGGGGGGATCAACGACTGGCTGGCGGACGGGCTGGGCAAGGGCGAGCGGCGGCCGATTACGCCTTCGGGGTCGCATGACTCCGGCGGGGATACGAAGCTGGTGACGTTCGTGCCGCCGGACGACGCCGATGCGGTGCGCGACGCGCTGGCGGCGGCGGGCGCTGGCGTGATCGGGCACTACCGGCGATGCTCGTTCGGCCTGCTCGGCCAAGGCACATTCGAGGGCGACGAGACGACCCGCCCCACCGTCGGCAAGGCCGGGCGGCTGGAGCGTGTGGAAGAGCTGCGGCTGGAGATGGTCGTGCCGCGGGCGAAGTTGGCGGCGGTGGTCGCGGCGTTGCGTGCGGTGCATCCTTACGAAGAGCCGGCGTTCGATCTTTATCAAACCCTTCGCCCGCCGCAGGAAACTTCGGCGTGCGACACCGGGGCCGGGCGGTATGTCACGCTGGCCAAGGTTCAGAGCGCGGACGTGATCGCGCGGGCGGTGAAGCGACGGCTAGGGTTGGCGAAGCTGCGGGTCGCCCGGCCGGGTAAGCCGCGCGCGGTCAAGACCGTGGCGGTGTGCGCCGGCGCGGGCGGGTCGCTGTTCGAGGGGGTCGAGGCGGACGCGTATGTGACCGGCGAGCTGCGGCACCACGATGTGCTGGACCTGACCGCCCGCGGCAAGCTGGTGCTGCTGGCCGGGCACACGCACACCGAGCGGCCGTACCTGCCGGTGTACCGCGAGAGGCTGTTGGCGGCGTGCAAAGATGTCGGGCTGGGCAGGATCGACTGGCAGCTCAGCAGCGCCGACCGCTGCCCGTGGGAGGAGCGGTAGGCGCCGGGTTGCCATCGGTGAGGGGCTCGCGGGTCAGTGTCACAAAGCGGCCGTCATCCCAAGCGTTGGTTGTCTGGCGTCGGGGGGGGGGATTTATGCCGCTTCGGCATTCCTGGATGCCGCATGTATCTCAAGCTCGGACATCAGAAGAAGGTCAAGCACACTGAAGCTGTCGTCTTCGTCATGCACGACGACGGTGCGCCCGGAAGGCGAGCGAGACACATAGTCTCGATGCTTGACCATGAAGACCCGCCCATCGGCCATGTGGATGGTAAACGGCCGAAAAGGATCGGCATGGAGGAAGCTTTTGAATTGCTCGACGGTCATGACCAGATTTTAGCACGCATTCCGGTAGCTGCCCATGTAAATCGTCTTTCCGCGTCGCGGACGACGCGGCTAGGACAAACTCGCTGATCACATTCATGGATATGTTGGATGCCCGCTCTATTCGCGAAGCGGCGGGCGGGGTCAGACGTGGGCGAGTTTGTTGAGGCCGTTGTAGGCGGCGACCTTGTAGGCCTCGGCGAGGGTGGGGAAGTTGAAGACGTTGTTGACGAAGAACTCGGCGGTGCCGTTGAACGCCATGACGGTCTGGCCGATGTGGATCAGTTCGGTCGCGCCGGTGCCGATGGCGTGGACGCCGAGGAGGCGGTGGTCGTCCTGGTGGATCAGGAGCTTGAGCATGCCCTGCTCGTCGCCGAGCAGTTGGCCGCGGGCGATCTCCTTGTAGCTGGCGACGCCGGCCTCGTAGGGGATGCCCTCTTCTGTGAGCTGTTCTTCGGTCTTACCGACCATGCTGATCTCCGGCACGGCGTAGATGCCGAAGGGGAACAGCTCGGTGTTGTAGTTGCCCACGTCCTGTCCGAAGGCGTGGCAGACGGCGCGGCGGCCCTGCTCCATGGAGGTGGAGGCGAGCGCGGGGAAGCCGATGACATCGCCCGCGGCATAGACGTGGTCGACGGGGTGCCAGTGGCCGTCGCCGTTGCGGGTCAGCGTCTGGTAATGGTCGTTGACCTTGAGTCGTTCGCGGTCGTCGAAGGTGATGCCGACGTTGTCGAGCCCCAATCGTCCGCACACGCCCTGTCGTCCGACGGCGTAGAGCAGGACCTCGGCGCGCAGCTTCTTGCCGGATTCAAGCATCGCCTCCACGGCGGGCTGGTTCACGGCGGTGCTGCTGCGGTGCTGCTCTTCTTCGGCCAGCTCGCGGATGTGCTCGACCTTCTCGCCCATGCGCAGCGTGATACCCGCCTGGCGCATGAAATACTGGAACGCCTCGCCGATCTCCTGGTCGAGGAAGCCGAGCAACTGGTTGCGTCCCTCGACGAGGGTGACGCGGACGCCCAGGGTCGCCATGATGCACGCGTACTCGGTGCCGATGACGCCGCCGCCCACGACGATCATCGACTTGGGCAGCTTCTGCAGGCGGAGGAAGGTATCGGAGGTAAAGATCGAGTGGTCGTTAAAGGGGATGTGGTCGGGCATCGCGGGGCGGGTGCCCACGCCGACCATGAACTTGTCGCCGGTGATCATCTCCGTCTCGCTGTCGCGCTCGACGACCAGGAGGTTGGGCCCCTCGAACTTGCCGGTGCCCCAGATCAGGTCGATCCCGTTGCGGTTGAACTGATCGCGGATCATGTCCCATTCGTGGCGGATGACCTGCGAGGCGACGGCGACCAGGTCGGTCAGCGCGATCTCCTTCTTGACGCGATAGGTCTCGCCGAACAGACCGCGCTTGGACGCGCCGGTCAGGTGCAGCGCCGCCTCGCGCAGGGCCTTGGACGGGATGGTGCCCGTGTTGATCTGGGCACCGCCCAGGACGTTGCCCTTCTCGACCACCGCCACGCGCTTGCCGAGCTTGGCGCCCTGGATCGCCGCCTTCTGCCCCGCGGGGCCGGTCCCGATGACCACCAGATCGAAGTGCTTCATGAGTACAATACTTCCCTGTATCGTGCGCGGTGCCCGCGCCGTTATCTCAGATCATCGGCCAACGGCGGCGGGTCGGTTAAAGGCAGGCGACGCCACCGATAATAGCAAGCGACACGGGGTTGATCGGTCCGGTGGGTCAGACTTTGGTGAAACAGGTGGGTGTGGCATCCCACCGGGGGCACGGTATGCTCAGGGATGGTCCCCGAACCCGAAAGGCAGGTGGTCGCGATGAACCAGCCCCGCATCCTCGAAGTCCGCACGCAGATCCTCAAGAAAAA
Source organism: uncultured Phycisphaeraceae bacterium (assembly GCA_964614575.1). Classification (GTDB taxonomy): domain Bacteria; phylum Planctomycetota; class Phycisphaerae; order Phycisphaerales; family Phycisphaeraceae; genus JBGTLW01. Next base: position 13,435 of record CAZTLX010000034.1, read on the forward strand.
CGACGAGCTGGCCCGCGCCCTGCGCCGGCGCTTCCACGACGCGGGCTGCTTCGTGGTCAGCCTCGTCTCCAGCCCCGGCACGGGCAAGACCCAGTTCCTGCGGCAGACGATCGCGACCCTCGCGGCCGACTACCGCGTCGCGGCGCTGGTCGGCGACCTGCGAACCGACAACGACGCCAGACGCCTCGCCGAGACAGGGGCCCCGGTCAAGCAGATCGAGACCGGCACGATGTGCCACCTCGAAGCCGACATGGTCGAACGCGCCATCGAAGAAGCCGGCTGGTCGATCGATCAGCTCGATTTCCTCTTCGTCGAGAACGTCGGCAACCTCGTCTGCCCATCGACATTCGACCTGGGCGAGGACCTGCGGCTGGTGCTGATCTCCACCACCGAGGGCGAAGACAAGCCGCTCAAGTACCCGACGATCTTCAACACCGCCGATGTGGCCGTGGTCACCAAGCTGGACCTCGCGGAGGTGCTCGAGTTCGACGCGGCCGCGCTACGCCGCAACATCCAGGCCGTCCGCCCCGGCATGACCACGCTCGAGGTCTCGGCCAAGACCGGCGCGGGGATGGACGCGTGGATCACGAAGCTGCACGAGCTGCGCCACGCAACCCCGGCGACGGCGTAGAGCCGTTTCACGCCAAGATAGCCCGCCCGCAACGCGGGCGCGGCCATCCGCGCCCGCGTTGCGGGCGGGCTACGGGCGGAAGGATCAGTTCTCCGCGTCGATCGGCCCGGCGGGGACCTCGCCCAGCGGCGGCAGGGCGTCGGCCTCCAGCAGCGTGGTCGTCTGGCCGCCACGCGTCAGTGTCACCGCGTGGCCGGTGCCGGGCATCGAGATCACGTCCGACTCCTCGCCCACGCTCACACGGATCGCGGTGCCGCCTTCGAGCGTCTCGATCTTCGGCTCGGGTCCGCCGCGGTCGTAAGGCACCATGACCCACAGCGCCGCGCTGCCGGGGGCGGTGTGGCAACGCAGCCAGAGCTGATATTCGCCGCTCTGCCAGGTGCCCTCCCAGCCGGGCGGGGGCATCAGCGTTTTGCCATCCGTCTCCTTGATGCGGTCGAAGTACCAATTGAACTCGCCTTTGTCGCGCGCGTCGCGCGGCACAAAAACCATCTTCGTCTGATTGTCCGGCAGTTTCAGGCCCGCGAAACGTTTGGCCCAGTCGTCCTGCGACTCGCCGGGCTTGATCAACACTTCTTCGGGGTAGCTCTGCCACTCGTCGAAGTACCAGCCGCTGCGCTGCTCGACCTCCAGGTCGCTGGCGTCGGCGAAGTGGATGAGGATGTCCTTGTCCCATTGGCCGGTGGCGCGGATTGAATTGCCGGAGACCTCGGCTTCGCGCGCGAGCAGGTGGATGTTGATCTGCTGCGGCTGGGTTGATCTGGTCTCGTCCCGCACGACCAGGTAATCGGGCATCGCGCTGCGGAGCGGGTGCTTGACCAGGGCGACAAAGCGGCGATGGACCAGCGGGCCGGTATTGCGTGAGGGGTACTGCCGCCCGAACTCGATTTGCTTCGCATCGTAAGGCCGCATGGTGACCGACCCGCCCTTGCGCTCGGCGACGACGATGTCCGCCACCTCGGTGGAGGCGAACGCGCCGACGTGTCCGGTCGCGCCCAGCTCTTCCATCGCCTCGTAGGCGTGGCCTTTCTGGTTGTGCCGCAGTTGCTCGGTCTTGCCGAAGGTCATGCTGTTATGCATGGCCGCGTGGTCCATGCGGGGGTTGTAGGAGCAGTTGTAGTCGAGGCTGATCGGCGTGCCGCCGGAGTAGAAGTGCCAGGAGAGTTCTTCGTTGTGGGCGTGGCCGCGGGCGGGGCCGGCCTTGAGGGTGAGGAAGGTTTCCTCGTCGGTGCCGAACTTATCGCGCAGGATCGCGCCGAAGCCGAAGAACGTCCGGCTGGTCCAGTCCATGTCGGCGGGGTCCATCGGCTCGATGGACGGGTCCATCTCGAGGACGCGTCGCATGAGCGTGTTCGCGCCCTTGCCGGGGTTGATCAACGACATTGTGCCCATCATCTTCGCGGCGAATTGCGGGTCGGTCTCGCGATAGAACATCGCGAGCTTGCCGAAGCCGGCCTGGAGCCCTGAGTCCCAGCGGTGGGTGTCGCCGATGGGTGCTTCGTGGCGGCGGTCGAGGCGCGGATCAATCGGCGTGATCAGCAGGCGGTGCCACTCGGCGGACTTGGCGACCAACGGGTTCTCGACCATCGCGTTGCCGAAGCCCGCGTTGTAGAACAGCCGGGCGGTGTCGATCTGCAGGTTCATCGAATAGCCCGCGTAGCCCGGGCACTCGTAACCCACGCCGTCGGGCGCGAGGAAGACTTTGTCCAGGTCGTCGAGGAAGTTGTCGTAGCCGAAGGCCAGCCAGCGTTCGGCGTGGGGGTGGTCGCGCATGGCGGCGCCGATCATCGCGGCGGGCATGTACTTATCGGTGTGGAAGTTGGGGTTGCCCGGCGACCAGCCCTGGTGCCAGCCGGGCCAGTGGTCCAGGTCGGTGAAGATGTAGCCGATCACCGCCTGCGCATGGTTGCCGATCGGTTTGCCATCGGCGAAGAGGTCCACCATCGGCAGGTCGTGGTTCATCACCCGCACGGTGCGCTGGGTCGGGTTGAGGAAGTCGTCCTGGTATCGCCGCTGAATCCAGAGCCCGGCATCGGGGATTTTCATTGACCGATGGGCCGGCTCGCCGAGGACCAGCGACAACACCGCGAACTCCTCGCTGCCCAGCTTCTTCTTCAGGTCGTTGGCCAGCTTCTTGTCTTCCGCCGCCTCCGCCGCCTTGAGCTGCGTCTGCAACTGGTCGCGCTGGGCTTTGGTCGTGTCGATCACCTCGGCGAGCGCCGGGTTCTTCCCGCTGCGATACGCCTCGCCTAACGCCGCGAGCCGATCACGGGTGGTCATGATGTTGGGCCCGGCCTTCTTCGCATCCCGCTCCCAGTCGAGGATGTAGTGGTGGTGCTGGGCGACGAGGGTCCAGTCGGTGTGGCGGCGGACCAGGCTGTTGAGGGAGTGGAAGTGTTTGCGCGGGCCGACGAGCAGGGCGTAGGACCGCTGGCCGTAGTGCATGCCCGAGCGGTGGGTTTCGCCGTCGCGCAGGGGAAGCCGCGCGGTGGCGCGGTGGCCGTCGTAGGCGTAGGCGGCGATGGTGTTGGGGTAGGGCCCGACCCACTTGCTCGCGAAGGCCGCGACGATCCCGAACGCGGGGGCGTCGGGGGAGAAGTTGTCGGCTTGAACCTGCTCCTTGGTTTCCTTGTCGGTGTAAGGCTTGGGGCCGCCTTGCCAGGCCACGAAGTCTTGTGCGCCGCCGCCGCCCTGGTTCCACCGCGGACGCAGCAGCGCGAACGGCCGACCCCTTTGCGCTTCGCGCGGCTCCAGCGCGACATCCTGCTGATTGGTGTTGCCCCCAAAACTGTCGTACTCAAACCATCGCACCCACGACGCGGTGTCGAGCTCGACGAACGAATCGGCCGCCAACGCGGTCTTGCCGTGCGGGAAGTCGGCCGGCGGCTTGCCCCAGTGGAACCACTGCTGGTGGATGCCGAAGCTCGACACGCTTTCATCCGCCGGCAGGTGGAAGCGCTCATTCACCTCGATCCACGGGTCCTCGGCCACGAAACGGATCAGCACCGTCAGGTGACGCTGCTGCTTCGCGATCGTCTCGCGCGGCGGCTGGTTCGGTTCCCACGTGTGCGTCTGCTTGCCCAGCGCCATGGGCAGCGCTTCGGTCGTGCCGTCTTCGCCCGGCTCGGCGAAGGTGTAGGTGATCTTCGCATCAATGAAGACCGGGCCTTGCTCAATGATCTGGGTCTGCGCAGCCACGACCTTGCTCGAGCCGTCGAAGTAGGCCCGGCCGTCCCACGCGTCGGCCCCCGCGGGCCGCGCGCCCATCTGCCAGTGCGGCACGTCACCCAGCGCGATCGGCTCGGCAAACTTCGCGGGGTAACGGCGGAGGCGGTAGGCGTAGGGGCCGTTGTTGATCAGGTAGTGGTCGTCGTGTTCTTCGAGCGACAACGCCGACGCGACCGTCTGGCCGGGTTGCAGCTCGACGCCCGCCGACGCCGGGGCCCTGCCGCGGCCCTCGCCGAGATACTCGATCGTCGCGAGGAACCACACCCGCACCTTGTCCTGACCCTCGATCCGCTGCACCTGAGCCGGACGCACCAGCGGCTCGGTGAGTTGATCGGTGCGGATTGCCACGGCGTTGGCGTCTTTGACCGCGCTGGCCGGGGCCTCCACATACGTCAGGTCGTTAGGCCAGGTCAGCCTCAGGTCGTTGGGGATCGTGTCGGTGACCTGCGCGGGCGCGGTCAGGGCGAGAACAGGCAGGGCGAGCAGGCTCAGCAGGGCGGTAGGGCGCATGGCATTCCTTGGCGGGTTCGTTCTTGTCTCGGGCAGATTGTATTGGTTGGGGCCACCTCGGGGTTACACGGCCACCGAGCACGAGATTTTCAGGCGTTGGGCCCGCCGCGGCGGATCGCGCCCTTGCCGAACTTCGCCGTGATGCTGTCGGTGACCGCATCGACGCGGCGGCGGCGCTCGTGCGAGGCGTCCGCGAACAGCTCGCCCTGGGCCGATTGGCTCAGCCCGCTGGCCGTCACGCCGATGAGACGCACCGGTTGAAACGACACGTCCGCCCAGCGGTCGAACAGCGCGCGGGCGGCGTGGAACAGGTCGTCGGTCAGGTCGGTGGGGCGGTCGAGGGTGTGGGAACGGGTGATGGTCTCGAAGTCGCCGAAGCGGATCTTCACCGTCACCGTCTTCGCGGTCATCGCCTTGGCCCGCAGGCGTCGGCCGACCTGCTGGGCCTGTTCGAGCATCACCGCGCGGACGTGGTCGGGGTCTTCGACATCCTGCGCGAAGGTCTGCTCCTGCCCGATGGACTTGGCTTCGTGATCGGGCACGACCGGCCGATCATCGAGCCCGCGGCAGAGGCGGTACAGCCGCGCGCCGCTGTCGCCGAAGAGCCGCGTCAGGCGTTCCTCGCTGAAGCGGCGCAGGTCGTGGACGTAGTGGATCGCGTGCTTCTCCAGCTTCTCGCGCAGCTTCGGGCCGACGCCCCACAGCCGTTCCACCGGCAGCGGCAGCAGCACCTTGTCCAGATTTTCCGGTGTGATGATGGTCAGCCCGTCGGGCTTGTCCATGTCGGACGCGAGCTTGGCGAGGAACTTGTTGGGCGCAACGCCGACCGACGCGGTCAGGCCGGTCTCCGCCTTGACTTGCGCTTTGAGTTTCCCGGCAATCACTTCCGGGGGGCCGAGCAGACGCAGCGAGCCGGTCACGTCCACAAACGCTTCGTCCACCGACACCGGCTCGACCAGGGGCGAGTAGGCCTCCATGATCTCAAACACCCGCGCCGACAGCTCGCGGATGCGCGCACCCGGCACCTTCACCACCAGCGCGTGCGGGCACAGCCGCCGCGCCTGACTCATGGGCATCGCCGAGCGGCAGCCGAACTTCCGCGCCTCGTAATTCGCCGTGGTCACCACCGCCCGCGGCCCGGTCCCGCCGATCAGCACCGCCTTGCCTTTGAGCGTGGGATCATCCAGCTCCGCGATCGCCGCGAAAAACGCGTCCATATCCACGTGCAAAATCGCCCGCGCCTCGGCCATGCGGGTATCCTAACGCTGTTTCCCCGAATCCTGACCCCGAGGCCAAGCATGACCGAACGCCAGACCACCGTCTCGATCCACGGCGACGACTTCCACTTAAACGGCCAGCCGACCTACCCCGGCCGGCAGTGGCGCGGCCACCGCGTCGAGGGCCTGCTGCTCAACAGCCGCATGGTCCAGGGCATCTTCGACGACCTCAACGACGAGACGCGCGCCCGCTGGGCCTACCCCGCCGAGGCGCCCGGCGGCGCGGGCCCGTGGGACGCCGACCGCAACACCGACGCTTTCATCGCCGCGATGCCCGCGTGGCGCGCCCGCGGCCTGCTCGCGTTCACCCTCAACCTCCAGGGCGGCAGCCCCGAGGGCTACAGCCAGGATCAGCCGTGGCACAACTCCGCGTTCGATGAGAAGGGCGTCTTGCGGGAGGCATACCTCGACCGCCTGCGCCGCGTCCTCGACAAAGCCGACGAGCTGGGCATGGTCTGCATCCTCGGCTACCTCTACTTCGGGCAGGACCAGCGCCTGCGCGATGAGACGGCCGTGCGCGACGCGGTCGATCACGCCACCGGCTGGCTGCTCGACGCGGGCTATCGCAACGTGCTCATCGAGATCAACAACGAGTGCAACATCCGCTACGACCACGAGGTCCTCAAGCCCCGCCGCGTCCATGAGCTGATCGAGCGCGTCCGCAAACTCAGCGACGGCAAGCTGCCGGTGAGCACCAGCTACGGCGGGGGCAAGGTCGTCGAGCCCAACGTCGCCGCCGCCTCCGATTACATCCTGCTGCACGGCAACGGCGTCAAGCAACCGGCCCGCATCGCCGAGATGGTCCGTCAGACCCGCAAGGTCAAGGGCTACCGCGGCCAGCCGATCGTCTTCAATGAAGACGACCACTACGACTTCGACCGCGAAGAAAATAACTTCGCCGCCGCGATCGCCGAGCACGCGAGCTGGGGCTACTTCGACTTCCGCCGCAAGGGCGAGCCGTTCGCCGAAGGCTACCAGTCGGTTCCCACCGATTGGCGCATCAACACCGATCGCAAACGCGGGTTTTTTGACATGTGCGCCCACGTCAGTGGTGACGCCTGAGCCCCGACGATCTACCCGCCGCACGTATGGGCTCCGGGCGAAGCGCCGAGGTCTGGTTTACAATGCCCGGCTCGGCCCGGCCCGGCCCGTCACTCGGCCGCGTAACAACCATGACCACCCCCAGCCCCGATCACCCCAGCCGCCCGGCGGTCTATCTCGAGACCTTCGGCTGCCAGATGAACGTGCTCGACACGCAACTGGTCACCGGCCAGCTCCGCGCGCTGGGCTACCGCTTCACCGACGACTGGCGGGCGGCCGACGTGGTGCTCTACAACACCTGCTCGGTGCGTGAGCACGCGGAGGCCAAGGTGTGGTCGCGCGTCGGGCTGGTCGGCAAGCACAAGCAGCAGAACCCCGGCGTCATCCTTGGCGTCATCGGCTGCATGGCCGAACGCGACGGGCTCGACATGGTCAAACGCTACCCGCAGATCGACCTGCTCTGCGGCCCGGGCGAGCTGGACAAGGTGCCGATGCTCATCGACAACGCCCGCAAGACCACGCCGGCCGACCGCGGCGGCTACCGCGCCGCCCAGTCCGCGCTGCAGGGCAACACCCACCGCCGCTCCGCGACGCTCGCCGCCGCCGAGGATCAGCTCGAACGGATCGACCTGTCGCGCTCCTTCTCGCCGGACGATCAACTGGCGGGGGGCAAGTCCGCTTACGTGCGGATCACGCGCGGCTGCAACAAGTTCTGCACCTACTGCGTCGTCCCCAACACCCGCGGCGCGGAGGTCCACCGCCCGCCGGATCACATCGTCGAAGAGTGCCGCAAGCTCGTCGAGGCCGGCGTCGTCGAGATCACGCTGCTCGGGCAGACGGTCAATCATTACCACTACGATCAGGCCGCGGCCGTGACGATCCACGGCGTGCAGCAACCGCAGGTCGGCGCGGCGGTGCGGAACAAGGGCAACTCGTTCGAGGGCGAGGGGTCCAACGCGTGGGCGGCCGGCCGCAGCGTCGTGACGTTCGCGCAACTGCTCGCCCGCATCCACGACGAGCTGCCCGACCTGCGCCGGCTGCGCTTCGTGACCAGCTTCCCGCGCGACTTCGGCGACGACATCCTCGAAGTGATGCGCGAGCGGCCGCGCATCTGCCGCTACCTCCACCTGCCCGTGCAGTCCGGGTCGGACCGGATGCTGCGGGCCATGAACCGCGGCTACACCGTCGCCGAATACGACGAGCTGCTGCAGCGTGTCCGCCGCTTCCTGCCGGACTGTGAGATCGCCACCGACATCATCGTCGGGTTCCCCGGCGAGACGGAGGCCGACTTCGAAGCCACCGCCGAGCTGCTCCGCCGGGGACGCTTCAAGAACAGCTTCATCTTCAAATACAGCCCGCGCCCCGGCACCGCCGCGTACGACCGCCTGCCCGATGACGTGGCCGACGCCGACAAGAAGCGCCGCAACAACGCGCTGCTGGCGATCCAGTCGCAGGTCAGCCAGGCGATCCACGCCGCGTACGTCGGTAAAACCGTGCAAGTGTTCGTCGATTCGATCAGCAGCAAGGCCAAACGCGCCGCGACCAACGCGGCCGCCCCCGGCAGCCCCGCCGTCACCCTCGGCTGGGAAAAACCCGTCGAAACCACCCAACTCGCCGGCCGCACCGACGGCGATCTGATCGTCTGCTTCGACGGCCCCCCCGAACTCATCGGCCGGATCGTCCCGGTCCGCATCACGGCCAGCGGCCCGCTGGTCCTGATGGGCGACCTGATCGAACAACCCGCCGCGATGGCGTGAACGCTGCGCAGGGCTCAATCATCTACAGGTGCCTCGCCTCAACGACGGGCGCGATGCCCATCCCACCCCCAGGCACTTCTCACACCCGTTGTTAGGCCTGCCGGAAAGTCACGGGCGTCATTGTCAGTCGCAGCGGCTTTTATGCGGGACCACAAGCTCTAACGAACCTTTCCTTTTTCGTCATGGATTCTCATTCTCTTGATTTCTTGCGCTTCACTGATGTTCAAGGCCACCTCATGAGTCGATCGGCACCTGACGAACGCTTCTATGTCGAAGCCAAGTAAGTGGCGGACTCCCCAGAAACCGGGCGCGCGGTTGAGGTGGATTCCGTTCCGCCGCCCAGCCCTGAACCCAGTCGCCCTCACCGCGACTGCCCGATCGCCGCCTCAACGCCTTCCTTGAACGAGGCGTAGCGTGGTGCCCAGCCGGTGCGTTGGCAGGTCACGATGTGATCCAGTGCTTTGGAGGACGCGTTGCGCAGGCGTCGGGCGCTGAGGCCGAGCTTCGCCGCGGCGGCGTCCGCATCCAGCACCGTGGGCGGAGGTACGAGCAGCAAATTCGCGAGGTGCTGGTAGTACTCCTCCCGCGGCACCGGGCGGCCGTCGCAGCCCAGTTCCACCCGCCCCGGCTTGTCCGCGGTCATCACCGCCAGCAGCAGCGCGGCCGCGTCATCCACATGGATCAGGTTCAGCAACGCCCGCGGGTCGCCGACGATCGGCGCGCCTTCGCGCACGCCCGCCAGGCCGATGACACGGCCCGGGCCGTACAACCCCGCGAGCCGCACGACGTAATAATTTTCACCCGCGTCGAGCCACAGCGCTTCCCCGGTCCGCAGCAGTTCGCCCCGCTCATCGTTGGGCTCCGCGGGGGTGTCGGCATCGACACGTTGGCCGCCGCGCTGGCCATACACCGCGGTGGAGGAGACGAGTACCGCCCGTCTGACCCTCGCGTGGCGCAGCTGCTTGACCATGTGGGCGACACCGCCGAGCACGACGTTGCGGGGCGAGGGGTCGTTGCCGGGTCGTCCGGGGGGGACCATGTAATAGACATCGAGCGCGGGCGCTTCGATAGCCGGTCGCAGGGCGGCGAAGGTGACCGGGCGGGTGACGCTCACGAGCATGGGCTTGACGCCGAGGCGGGCGAGGTCCTGGGCGTGGCCTGGGGAGCGGGTGGTGCCGAAGACGGTGAGGCCGCGTTCGAGCAGGCGCTCCGCGAGGCGGCGGCCGAGGTAACCGCAGCCGACGATCAGCGCGTGGTCCGCGAGTGGAGGCATCCGCCGATCATAGCTTTTGGCGGAACCAGCGACGCAGCATCATCAGCGACAGCAGGGCCAGCCCGCCGACGCCGGCGGAGGGCAGGGGGGCGGAGACGACGCGGCGGTTGAGGTCGGCGGCCTCGGGGGCGGGGGTTTGGGCGGTGATCGCCGGCTGGGGCGCGGGGCTCGCGTGGGCAAGGCCGCCGGTGCCGGAAGTGAAATACAACAGACCACAGATCAGCAACAGGGACGCGATGCGTCGCATGGGATAAGGCTCCGCCCGGGTGACATCGGCGTTTCGCTTTTGGATATAGCCTATCTGACGTCCGCAAATCCCGATGCCCAGCGCAACGGGCGCAATCGATTATCGGGGCCTGCGGTTAGACGGCGGTTACCGTCGTTGCACCCGATCGGGGCGATCCCGGTTCGTATGCGGCACACAGGGCGGGTATGATCAGGTCTTGCGCTGGTGTTCAGCGGCTCTTTTTTTCCACTTTTGGGAGATATCAGGATGAAGCGTTCAGGCAGAATGTGGCAGGGTTTGGCCGTGCTGGCCGTGTCCGTGATGGTGTTCCCGTCGATGCAGGCGTCGGCGGCGGAGGTGGCGGCCCCGAGCGGCGCGCTGGCGTCCGGCACGACGTTCGTGATGTGGGCCGATGTCAAGGCGATGAACAAGGAAGATGTCGGTGCGGCGATGCAGGCGATGATCGCGGCGGCGCCCGAATCCGAGCGGGAGCGGATGACGACGAAGTTTGACGATCAGATGGCGAAGATGCAGCCGATGTTCGACGCCGCGGCGCAGCTCGAGGCCGACGGCGTGGAGTCGGGCGTGCTGACGATGGTGCCGCAGGCCGATCCGGGTGCCCAGCCCAAGACGCAGATGTTTCTCAAGGCCAAGCCCGGCAGCGACCCGAAGGCCGCGATCACCAAGGCCGCCAAAGCGATGAACGCGTGGGTCCGGGAGAACGAACCGGGCGAGGCGATCGACGACGAAGAGCTGGCGCAGAAGATCGACGCCACCGAGTTGGTGAAGGTCAACGACGACTGGTACGCGGTGATGTATGAAGATGAAAACGTGGCCCCGCTGCCGGACGCGGCGAGCGCCGCGGACCCCGCGCCGTTTATCGAGGCGATGAACAAGGAAGACGGCGCGCCGATGCGTTTCGCGTTTGTGATGACCGATCAGATGAAGCAGCAGGTCCAGCAGGCCGCGGCCAGCCCGAACGCGGCGATGATGGCCGGGCTGATCCAGCCGCTGGCCGACATGCAGACGGCAACCGGCGGGCTGTGGCTGGGCGCGACGCCGAAGCTGCGCATCTCGATGAACTTCGGGCAGGAAGCCAACGCCACCGCGTTCAAGACCAGCGCCGACGGCATGGTGCAGTTCATGGGCCAGATGATGGCGATGCAGGCGGCCCAGCAGGACCCCAACGCGAACCCCGGCCAAGGTCCGGATATGCAGAAGATCCAGGCGGTGCTCCCGCTGATGATGCTCGACCGCGAAGGCAGCAGCGTCACGAAGACTCTGGATATGACCCTGCTCGAAAAACTCACCGAAGCCGGCATCCCCTGGTACGAGGGCAACTGACCGATCGCATCCACCGACCAAAACCACAAACCCCCGGCCGTCTGGTCGGGGGTTTTTTATCCACAGATTGACACAGATGGGCACAGATTCAGACGATGATGCGTTGCCATTGAAGGGAAGGCGTGCTGAAGTTGAAGAGCAGCGAGATGCGTTTGCGTGTGACGGTCAGATAGTTGATCGCCTGCGCTTCATCGGCTCCCCCGAGTGCCGCTTGCGCTTTGGTCTCGACGATGACCTGCTCGTAGCAAAGGAAGTCGGCGCGGTAGCGAGACGGCAGGCGGTGTGTTTTGTAATCGATGGTGAGTTCAGCCTCACGGCGATAAGGAATGCCGCGCTCGCGGAACTCGATTTCCAGCGCGTCCTGATAGACCCGTTCCAGGAATCCCGGCCCCAGCACCCGATGCACCTCCATCGCCGCACCGATGATCGCATAGGTCTGCGGGTCACGTTCGCTTGCCGACATCCACACATCTCCGGAAATCTGTGTTTATCTGTGTCAATCTGTGGACCGTGCCTTACCGCGCGTATTCGACCGTGCGCATCTCGCGGAGGACGGTGACCTTGATCTCGCCGGGGAAGGTCATCTCGTCGCTGACGCGTTTGGCGATCTCGCGGGCGATGTAGTGGCAGTTGGTGTCGTCCACGTTGTCGGGATCGACGATCACGCGGACCTCGCGGCCGGCCTGAATCGCGTAGGCCTCACGCACGCCCTTCATCGCGGTGGCGATCTCCTCCAACTGCTCCAGCCGCTTGGTGTAGCGCTCGAGCGTCTCGCGCCGGGCGCCCGGGCGGGCGCCACTGATGGCGTCGGCGGCCAT